>JANNHF010000143.1:0-88057 GCA_031404235.1 Chloroflexota bacterium | reverse complement strand
GTGTTCGCGCACGGCGTCAAGGAGACGATCTACATCCTCTTCTGGGTCTACGCCGGCAACCTGTACGACGCCGAGCAGTCGAAGCGGCTGTTCCCCTTCTTCGCTGGTTCGGTACTCGTCGGGAAGATCCTCGGCGGCGTCGTCGGTGCCGCGATCGCCCCGATCATCCACGCCGAGAACTTCATCGGCGCGCAGGCGGTCGGATTCCTCGTGTGCTTCGTCGCGCTCCTCCTGTATCGCGGACTGCCCGAGGGCCGCTCGGGTGAGGTCAAGGACAAGCATCGGCCGCAGGGCATCAACGCGACGATCCGCGAGACGACGGACGGCTACCGCGCGGTCACTTCAGACCCTCTCTTGCGCACCTTCGGCGTGGGCGTCTTCTTCTGGTACTTCCTCATGCAGTTCGCGAACTTCCTGTACCTGCTCGGCCTCGACACGGAATCGGCAAAGGGGGCGACGGGCACGGGCAGCGAGGACCTCTTCTCCCAGCTGTACGCGTCCGTGTACACCAGCTCGTCGCTCGTGGCTCTCGCGATCCAGAGCTTCATCACCAGCGGGCTCCTTCGGCGCATCGGCATCGCCTGGATGCTCTTTGCGCTGCCCCTGTGGTTCCTCGGGACCTACGCGGCCGCCGCGTACTGGAGCCTCAATCTCGTCACGGGCGTCGCCCTGCAGCTTGGGGAACGGATCTGGATCCCGGCGCTGCACCGCCCGGCCAGCGAGCTGGTGTACAGCCAGATCTCCGCGGCCATCCGTCCACGCGCCCGCGCCTTCCTCTCCGGGGGTGTGAACGCGTTCGGGAACATGGCCGCCGCCGTCTCGCTGATCCTCGGTCTGCGCGCCGTCGATCTCGGCTTCTTCGGTGTGAGAACGCTCCTCGCCGTCGGCGCAAGCCTCTCCCTCGTCTATGTCTACAACGCGTGGCACATAAGGCGCCTGTTCGGCCGCCGGATCGCGCGGAACCTGACGTCGCCGGACCCGGACCTGCGGCGCAACGCCGCCGACATGCTGTCGTCGGAAGGGGGCGCGGTACCAGATGACGTGCTGCGCTCGCTGGGCGGACGCGTACCGGCCGACGTGGAGCACGGCGTGCGTCTCGCGCTCACGCGCAAGGGCATCCTCGCCGTCGCGGTGGACGTCACCGATTAGTAGGCCTGGCGCGGTGCGGCGACGAAGCTGATCAGCAGGCCAACGATGCCGCAGAGCGTGACCATCCCAGTGAGCTCGTGCACCGTCCAGCCGCTCCCTACGCGGAGGACCACCACCGTCAGGTAGATCGCGAAGTACACGACCGGCAGGGCGAATGCGAACGCATGCATCTCGAGCGGTCGCGAGTCCGATGGCCGAAGCCGCCACAGCAGCAGATCGCCGGTCGCACCCGCCGCCGCCGCGACGAGCATGAAGGTGAGCTGCACGTCGAGCGGGGCATGACCCCGCATGAGGATCATCGCGACGCCGTTGAGTCCAAGGAGCACGGTGAGCGAGCCGAGCGGCAGGGTGCCGCGGCGCAGCGCCACGACGGCCAACCCGACGATGAGCGCGCTGAAGAGATACATCCCGAGCAGTGACCGCACGAGCGTCGCCTCGCTCGGCTTCGCTCCGGTCCCAATGACCGCCGAGTACGGACCGGCGAACAGCGTGAAGAAGGTGAACAAGGACAACAGCGCGGTGAGCGAGAGCACCGCCGGAAGCTGCGCCGCGAGTCCACCCGACGCGCGGCGGCGCCAGGCGGCGAGCAGCGGACCGCTCACGATGAGCGCGATGCCGATGCCGAGCACGAGATGGCTCGGACTCAGCAGCGCATCGCTGCCGAGCTCGATGCCGAACGCCGTGTGCCACGCCATATCGAACGCACCACCGAATCCGAATACGACGACGCCGGCGACCGCCGCCAGGTAGCCGGCCGGGGTCGCGGCGTGCCAGATCGTCCAGAAGGAATCCGGCAGCCCGTAGCCGTGGGCCCAGCCGTCCCAGTAGAGCCCACCGAGCAGCCACACGCTCGCGGCGGTGACGAGCCAGTCGAACCGGATGCCCAGCTCAGCACGCGGGAGAGCCGTGGTGCGCGTCGCGGTCAGAGTCGCCATCGATACCTATATACGCGGCGCGACGAGGCGGCGTTGCGCCTGGAGCCAGCCCTCGGCCTCGCGCGTCTCGCGGAAGCGATGGACCACCAGGCGCGCAAATTCGGGGCGTGCAAGGGTCTCTCTGATCCGTCGGCGCCGGCCGCGGTGCGTGCGGACCGCGAACCAAAGGAGGTTGTCGCGGGAGAAGAAGGCATTTCGGAACGTCTCGCGGTTGCCTGTGCCCGGCCAGAGTTCGGCGCGGTCGCGGATGCGCGCGACGATCCTTTGGAGCAGGCGGGGAAGGATCACGGCGAGCGGGTAGTCAAGCCACACGATCGTGTCGGCCCGGGACCAGATGATGTCGCGCACGACCGAGTAGCCACCGTCGATGACCCATCCGTCACCGGCAACGACCGATGCGACCCGCGACCGGAAAACGGTTGTTTCCGCCATCGTCCAATGCGGTCCCCAAAACAGCGCGTCAAGCTCGATGTGCGGAGATCCGAGCATGGCTGCCAGCGAGCGCGCCAAGGTCGTCTTCCCGCTGCCCGTCGTTCCCACCACCGAAACGCGTTTCACGAAGCGCGACGATATCCTCGGTCCACCCCGTGAAGCTCCACGAGTACCAGGCCAAGCAGCTGCTCGCTCGCGCCGGCATCCCCGTCCCCGAGGGTCGTCTCGCGACGACCCATGAGGAGGCGGAGGCCGCCGCGCGGGCCCTCGGTGGCACCGTCGTGGTGAAGGCGCAGGTGCATGCCGGCGGCCGCGGCAAGGCGGGCGGCATCAAGGTCGCGAAAACGCCTGCGGAGGCGCGCGAGCACGCCGCGACGATCCTGCACATGCAGATAAAAGGACTGCGGGTGCGCAAGGTGTACGTCGAGCGAGTCGCGCAGATCGCGAGCGAGCTGTATCTGGGTATCACTCTCGATCGCGACCGCCGTCGCCCGGTCGTGATGCTCTCGACCGTAGGCGGCATGGACATCGAAGAGGTCGCCGAGAAAGAGCCGGAGAAGATCGCTCGCGGCTGGCCGGATCCGCTCGTGGGACTCCTTCCCTACCAAGCGCGCGCGTTGTGCTTCGACGCGGGTGTGCCCGCGGCGCAGCGGAACGCCGTCGCTGATATCGCGACCCGGTTGTACGGCGTCTACGCGCGCACCGACGCGATGCTCGTCGAGATCAACCCACTGTTCATCCAGACCGACGGCTCCGTGCTCGCAGGCGACGCGAAGCTCGACATGGACGACAACGCGCTGTTCCGACAGACGGAGCTGCGCGACTGGAAGGAGGTGTCCCCCGACGAGGAGGTCGAGGAGCGCGCCCGCGCGCTCGGCTTCAGCTTCGTCCAGCTCGACGGAGACGTGGGGATCATCGGCAATGGGGCCGGGCTGGTCATGGCGACGCTCGACGCGGTCCTGAATGCCGGCGGACATGCCGCGAACTTCCTCGACGTCGGCGGCGGCGCGAAGGAATCGGTGGTGCGGTCGGCGCTCGAGATCGTGCTCGCGAACCCGAAGGTGAAAAGCGTCCTCATCAACATCTTCGGAGGCATCACGCGCGGGGACGAGGTCGCGAAGGGCATCCTCTCGGTCATCACGACGCAGCCGCCAAGCGTTCCGCTCGTGATCCGACTGTCCGGCACCGAGGCTGACGCGGGACGCAAGCTGCTCGAAGGGGCGAAGCTGGTCTCGAAGGCGACGATGGACGAGGCGGCGGCCGAAGCGGTGAGGCTCGCGCGGGGCGCAACGGGGGGCAAGTCCAAATGAGCGTCCTGCTCGGCCGCAACACCAAGGTGATCGTCCAGGGCATGGGCCGCGAGGGGACATTCCACGCGACGCGCATGCGCGAGTACGGCACGAAGGTCGTCGGCGGCGTGGTGCCCGGCGCGGGCGGCACGACGCGGGAGGGCTTCCCCATCTTCGACACGGTCTCGCGCGCGGAGGCGGAAACGGGCGCGAATGCGTCGATCATCTTCGTGCCGGCTTCGGGCGCGATGGACGCGATGCTCGAGGCGCTCGACGCGCAGCTGGCCCTCGTCATCACGATCACCGAGGGAACGCCGATACAGGACATGCTGAAGGTCGCGTCGGTCCTCGATCGCTCCGCGACGACGCTCATCGGACCGAACTGCCCCGGCGCGATCACGCCAGGCGAGTGCAAGATCGGGATCATGCCCGCCGAGAACTTCTCGCCGGGACCCGTGGGCTTCGTGTCGCGCAGCGGCACGCTCACCTACGAGATCGCCGACCTTCTCAGCCGAGCCGGCCTTGGCCAGTCGACGTGCCTCGGAATCGGCGGCGATCCGGTCATCGGGCTGCCCACCCCGGCCGCGGTGCGCCTGCTCAACGATGACCCGGCGACGGAAGTGATCGTCATCGTCGGGGAGATCGGCGGCAGCGCCGAGGAGAGCGCCGCGGAGTACATGCGCGCGAATGCCAAGAAGCCCGCTGTGGCGTTCATCGCCGGTCGCTCCGCGCCGCCTGGAAAGCGGATGGGCCACGCGGGCGCGATCGTCTCCGGCAATCAGGGCACCGCGGAATCGAAGGTGAAGGCGTTCGAGGCCGCCGGTATCCCCGTTGCAAATGCGCCGAGCGACATTCCGCGCCTCGTGCGCGAGGCGCTGAGGTCGGCCTGAGCCATACGGTCGTGCTCGGCGGCGGCATCTGTGGGCTCGCCGCAGGTTTCACGCTGGCCGAGCGGGGCGAACGGGTGACGGTGCTGGAGGCCCAGGACTTCCTCGGGGGTCTCGCGACGACACTACGCGGCTCTACCGGCGCCGGTTTCGACTTCGGACCGCACGCGTACCACGCGCGCAATCAGCGAGTGCTCGACATGTTCAAGGAGATCGCGTCGGACGGCTTCCCGGCGCAGGCGAAGAACGTTCGCATCAAATTCCGCGGCCGCTACTACAAGTACCCGCTCGAGGCGATGGACATCGCGCGCAGCATGTCGCCGCTTCTGGTGGCGCGGGCGTTCTTCGACTACTTCGTGGAGGTCGTGCGGAAGCGTGTCTGGCCGCGGAAGATGATCTCCGCGGAGGACTGGGTCATCCAGGGCATGGGAAGGACGCTCTACGACATGTTCTTCGGGCCGTACACGCAGAAGGTCTGGGGGATGCCACCCTCGCAGCTGGCCGCGTCCTTCGCCCGGCACCGGATCCCGCAGATCAACCTGTGGAAGGTGGCGGTGAGCTCGTTCCGCAAGAGCAAGGGCAAGATCACCGAGGACGAGCACAAGTACGCCCCGCTCGTCGTGCAGCTGTACTACCCGCCGAAAGGCGCTGGGCTCATCTCGCGTCGGATGGCCGACCGCATCTCCGCGGCGTCCGCGGAGAACCGCGTTCTGACCCGCGCCCTCGTCACCGGCCTCGCACTCACCGGCGAGCGCGTCACGGTCCGCTACCGAAGGGTCGCGTCGACGGCGCAGGGCGGGCAGCTCTGTCTCATGGCGTCGGGGACGGAGCCGCAGCTCGATACGTACCGGTTCGAAGGTCCGGAGGAGCGGATCGAGTGCGACCGCGTGGTCAGCACACTTCCGCTACCGGCGCTCTTCGCGCTACTCGGCGAGGGCGTGTCGTCCGACGCGCGAGAGGCGGCCCGGGTGCTCCGCTTCCGCGCGCTCACGATCGTCGGTCTGCGTTTCAAGAAGCCGAAGGTGCTTCCGGCGCAGTCCGTGTATTTCCAGGACAAGACGTTCAACCGCGTCTCGGAGACTCGGAACTACGGCGGAACTGAGATCTGCCCGCCCGACGAAACGGTCGTGATCTGCGACATCACTTGCGAGACCGGCGACGCGATCTGGACGGCGTCCGCCGACGATCTCGGCCGGCGCTGCGCCCGGGAGCTCGCGGCGGAGGGTTTCTGCCGTGAGGAGGACCTGGCCGAGTCCGTCGTCCTCCGTTCGACCACCGGCTACCCGGTCTACATGGTCGGATTCGAAGCGGCGATGGAGACGCTCGTGAACGAGCTCCTGCGCTTCGACAGTCTCGTGACCGGCGGTCGCCAGGGCCTGTACAAGTACGTCGACATGGACATCTCGTCGGAGATGGGCATCACCATGGCCGAGCACCTCCTTTCCGGCCGGTCCAAGCGCGACGCGATCGGTGCCGTTCCCTACGAAGAGCGGATGTTCGCCTGACCGATACGACGCGGATGCGGCACGCAGGCTGGCGGGCCGTCACGAAACGGTCGCATCGCACGTTCTGGCGCTTGTGAGGCTCTTCGCTCTTTTCCTGACGCTGGTGCTGTCCGTGACCCTCGTTCCAGCGGTGGCGCCCGGCGGCAGCTCCGCAGGACAGACCCTGGCGAACGGCTTCACGCTGGTCGGCGACTTCCGCGGCAACGGCGCGCAGCAGATCGCGACCCTCTACGACCCGAACGACGACTTCGGACTGCGGATCGTCATGCTCGACCGCGGCGCTGACGGGAAGTTCACGCACATCGAGTGGTTCCTCGCGGGTGCGAACCAGTTCGACCTCTCCAGGATGAAGCCGGTCGCGGTCGACCTGAGCGGCGACAAGAAGACCGACATCGCGGTGCTCTACAACGACGGCAACTTCACGGTCCGGATGCTCGTGTGGCTCTCGACCGGAACGGGCTTCGCCTACACGGGGAATGCCGGTTGGTTCCGGCACACGATGTTCGACTGGAACCGTGCTCAGGGAGTGCTGGCGGGCGTCTGGGACGGCACGCCCAAGACCGGACTGCTCATCCCCTATCAGCTCGATAGCTTCCAACTGAAGTTCCTCTACCTCATCGCCACCGGATCGGGACTGCTCTACGCCGGCGACGGCGGCGCGTATGACTCGGGTCCCGGACAGATCGATTCGGGGAAAGCGCGCTTCCTGACCGGGCACTTCACGCGCACGGACGGCGTCGATCAGGTTGCGATGATCTACCAGTACCCGAACTTCCAGATCAAGGTCCACATCTTCGATCCTTCACCGCTCGGAGTGCAGCCGATCGGCGGATTCGCGGGAATGTGGACCTCGCCTGACGGATTCTTCGACGTCACGCGCGCGAAGTGGGCGACAGCGGACGTCGACGGCGACGGGAAGACCGACATCCTCTCGATGTACGCCTACGCCGACGGCAGCACGCGCCTGCACATGATGTCGGCCGCGTCGCGCTTCGCGCTTCGCGACGTCAGCGGCATCGCGACGTTCGGGCCCGCGATGCTGTCGTGGAATGCGACCGGACTCGTCGCCGGCGACTGGAACAAGGACGGCAAGGCGGACGCCGCGACCGTCTCGGCGCTCGGCGACGGCACGACGCACGTCGGCGCACTGAACAACACCGGCACGGCGGCGTTCACCTATCAGCCGGACGCCTGGATCACGCCACCCGGCGAGGTACAGAAGCTCGCGTGCGTCTCGTGCTGGCCGCTGAACGGGATGCAGGTCACCGCGGGCGGGCCGAGTCCGCTGCGTCGGCCGCTCGCCGTGAAGATCGACAACGCGCCGAACGCGCGCCCGCACTACGGCATCAGCCAGGCGGACATGGTCATGGAGCTCCTCGTCGAGGGCTTCATCACGCGGCTCGCCGCGTACTTCCACTCGCAGGATCCGGACACGATCGGCGCCGTACGCAGCGTGCGCTTCTCCGACCGCTACACGACGCCGATGGTGCGCGGCTCGCTCGTCTTCTCCGGTGCGTCGCAGCTCATGGAGCGCCTCGTGCGCGAGGACATCGAGCGCGGCGCCTACGTCGGCGTTTCACCACAGCTCGGACAGGGCAGCACCTTCTACCGAACGAACGTCGACGGGAAGGTCGCGCCGCACAACCTCTTCACCTCGTCGCAGGCGCTGCGCGAGGCGTCGAACTCGGTCGGCGGCGGACTCCCGGTCGACGTGCCGCGTTGGGACTTCCTCAGCTCGGCACAACATGCCGACACCGCCGGAGGCTTCATCGGCAGCATCTCCGCGAGCGCACTGCTGATCCCCTATCGGCTCGACGCGCGCGTGCGGTACGAGTACGACGCCCCGTCGCACACCTACGCCCGCCTGCAGAGCGCGAGCTCGGCGCTCAACTACCGGCGCGAGATCGATGGGATGAACGGGCAGGCGATCGCGGCCCGCAACATCGTGATCATCAACACCGATATCTGGGCAACGGACGTCAGGGACGACGCGGGCGGCGCGGCGAGCCTCGACATGCGCCTCACCGGTGTCGGCAAAGCGAGCGTCTTCCGCGACGGCCGGCGTCAGGACGGCATCTGGTCGCGCGCGTCGTTCACAGACCCGTTCGTGTTCACGAACTTCTACAACCAGAAGATCTACCTTTCGCCGGGGCAGACCTGGATCCACATCCTTCCCACCGACTGGGACGTGCCCTCGGGCTAGAGCCACTCGCCTGCGTCAGCCACCAGCGCATCGCCTGGTCCTCTAGCCTGCCGACATGCCCCAGGCCGCCCCCGTCCTCGAGATCGGCGTCGTGCTTCTCGCGGCCGCGCTCGCCGGCGCGCTCAGCCGGCGCCTCGGACTACCCGCGGTCCTCGGGTATCTCATCGTCGGTCTCCTCGTCGGTCCCTTCACGCCGGGGTACGTCGCCGATCGGGAGCAGATCCAGGTCCTCGCCGACGTCGGCGTCGTCCTCCTGCTGTTCGAGGTGGGCATCGAGCTCGACCTGCGCGCGCTGCGTCGCGAGCCGCGCGGGATCATCCTCGCCGTGCCGCTGCAGGTCGCGCTCGGCACGCTTGCGGGTGCGCTCGCGTTCACGTGGCTGGGCAGCGGTGTCCTCGGCGCGGTGACGCTGGGTCTCGCCGTCGCGCTCTCGAGCTCCGTTGTCGTGGTCAACATCACCCGCAGCCGAAAGCGCACGACCGACCCGGTGACGGACCGCGCGCTCGTTGTCTGGGCGATCCTCCAGGACGCTGTCACGCTCGTCGCGGCGACGATCCTCACGGTGCTCCTTGCTCCGAGCGGTGACCCGGCAGCGCTCGCGTTCGCGAAGGCGATCGCGTTCATCGGCTTCGCCGCGGTGGCGCAGCTCGTCGTCATGCCCTGGCTTCTGGCCCGCGTGCGCGAGCAACCGGACAGCTTCTTGATCGTCGCTGTCTCGGTCGCGCTCGCCAACGCGGGGATCGGTGCTGTGGTATTCGGCGTCCCGGTCGCGTTGGCGGCGTTCGTCGCCGGACTCCTGCTCTCGATCCGACCCGAGGCGCAGGAGGCCCGCCGTGAGGTGCTGCCGTTCCGCGACCTCTTCGCGGTGATGTTCTTCGTCGCGATAGGCACTCTGGTGGAGCCGGCCGCGGTCGTGAGCGAAGGCGGCGTGCTCCTTGTCGTGCTCCTTCTCGTCGCGCTGAAGATCGTGACGATCGCCGTGCTCGCCAAGGTGTTCTCGGTGCCGGCGCGGCGCGCGCAGCTCGGCGTCGGCCTGGGCCAGATCGGCGAGTTCAGCTTCGTCGTCGCAGGCCTTGGCCTCGCCGCCGGCGTCGTGTCATCCGGACAATTCAGCGCCGTGCTCGCCGCCGCGGCGGTCACCATCGCCGCGTCGGCGGTCGGCGCGCGTCTGTTCCCGAAAGCCGCCTAGCGGATCAGGCCCCGAGGAATCCGATGATCGCTCCCTGCACGACGAGCGCGACTACCGAGTAGCCGGCAATGATGGCGAAGAGGCGCGGGTGCCGACCCGCGAATAGGACCTCGGCGAACATCGCCGCGGCGACGAAGCCAAGCCCGACGTAGAGCCCGACGATCGCTCCGGCCGCGCCGCTGTTGGCGCCCGTCTGGCCGACGAACCAGGCCATCGTGATCGCCTGAACGACCGCGGCGACTGCGGTGAGCGCGTAGAGCGGGCCAGCCTGCATGCCTTCGCCCATGTTTCGTCCGGAGAGCTGGATCCAGCTCTTGCCGAAGGCCCACGTTCCGTACCAGAGAGTGCCGATGACGATGTTCGCGACAGCCGCAATGATGACGGCGAGCCAGTTCATCTTTCCCTCCTAAGCGTGACCTAGCTCCCCTGGACGGAAGGCTAAGGCAGCGGCACAAGCATTGGGACCTCTTGGGCGTACTTGTCGTACTCGGCCCCGAATCTCTCGCGCAGCAGGGCCTCTTCGGCGTGAGCGCGCAGAAAGAAGGCGGGATACGAGACGAACAGCGTCCCCAAGGTAAGCAGGACGTTACCGGTGCCAAGGCACACACCCGCGAAGTGCAGCGCGAGGCCGGTGTACACGGGATGGCGCACCAGCGCGTAGGGCCCGTTCCGCACCAGCTCGTGGTCGGCATGCACCTCCAGCACGAGGTCGTAGTGACGCCCCAGCGTCACGATCGACCACAGGGAGAACGCCACGCCGACCACGCTCAAGGCGACGCCGAGCCACCCGAGCGCATCGGGGACGGCAAGCTCGGGGCCCGGCCGAAGGGCTATCACCGCGTACGGCACCCAGAAGAAGTACGGGACGAGCGAGGCGGGGCCGCCGGCGCTCCGAACGGTCACGCCGCGTCTCGCGACCGCGCGGCGCTGGGCGATCTGTGCGAACAGGATGAAGACGAGCCCGCCGCCGATCGCGACCGTGGCTATGAGATCGCGCGTCGCAGACGCTCCGCGGAAAGGGCGTTCGATCCGTCCTCGTCGTGGCGGAAGTACGCATACACGTCCTTGCCCCATGCGAGGATCTCGCGTGACCGCTCGGCCCATGCGTCCACCGCCTCGTCGGTGTAGCCAGCGGCGGTCCGCAGACGCGCGTAGCTGAAGTCCGCGGTCTCGCCGAGCGTCTCGACCGGCGACGGAGCTTTCTCCCCCTCCGCGTGTACGAGCGCGACGTTCGCCGTACGCAGCAGGTCGTACACCTCCGGCGCGTACCACGACGGGTCACGCACCTCGAGCACGCAGCGCACGTCGCGCGGCAGCGCCGCGAGGAACATCGCGAGCCGGTCGTCGTCGCGCTTCACCCAGGGCGGCGTCTGGAACAGGATCGGTCCGAGTCGCGCCCCTAGCAGGCGCGCGCGGTCGAAGAAGATCGGCAGCGTCTCCCCGGGCTCGCGCAGCTGCTTGCGATGCGTGATCTGCTGCGAGGCCTTCAGCCCGAAGATGAAGTCATCGGGCGTCGCTGCGGTCCACTCCGCGACGTTCTTCTCCGTCGGAAGGTGATTGAAGGTGTAGTTGATCTCGATCGTGCGCAAGCGCGTCGCGTAGTAGCGCAGGAACTCTGCGCTCTTCGTGCCCTCGGGATAGAACTTCGGCCGCCACGACGTGTACGACCAGCCGGACGTGCCCACGAATGCGCGGCCGCTCACGCGAGCGTCACTCCTCGGCACCCTTCACGGCGTGACGTCCGAGGACCGCGTACGCCACTCCGGCAACGAGAGAGTTCGCGCGCTTCAGATTTGCCAGGAGATCGAGGTGGATGCTGGACGTGTCGATCGATTCGGGCAGACCCTCGTGCAGACGCTGGATGTGCGTCTGGCGGAGCCGACGCTCGAGGACGTTCACGACGCTCTTGTGGCGGATGACCTTCTCGGCGACGGTCGGGTCCTGCGACGCCAGCGCGGACATCGCCAGCTCGAGATTCTCGGCGACCTTCGCGTGCAGCTCGCGGATCTCGGACCAGCCCTGCTGGCTGAACACGTGGTGTCCCGTGATCTTCTTCGCGGCGAGCTCCATGAGGTTCTTCTCGACGACGTCGCCGATCTCCTCGAGGTTGGCGATGACGAAGATGAGGGCGGTCTCACGCTCCGCCTGGTCTTCGGTGAGCGACTGTTGCCCCAGACGGATCAGGAACTGTTTGATGTCCTCCTCGAGCCGGTCGATGACGTCATCGCGCGCGACGACCTCGCTCATGAGCCGCTCGTCTCCGCGCTCGAGCACCGTGATCGAGTCGCGCAGTGACTGCAGGACGACGTCACCCATGCGCAGGGTCTCCCGGAGCGCCTGCCCAAGCGCGACCGCAGGCGTGTCGATCGTCAGTGGGTTGAGGTAGATGGCGCCGGTCGAGGTCGTCGTGCGGTCGGGCACGAGCCGCGTGAACAGATCCGCAGCGAAGTGCGTGAACGGCAGGAAGACGGCGGCGAGGATCAGGTTGAAGAGCGTGTGAGCATTCGCTATCTGCCGCGGCACGTCCGGCGCGGTGCGCGCGACGAGGTCGGCGAAGAGGCCGGCGAAGGGTATGAAGAGCGCCACGCCTGCGACCTTAAAGACCGCGTGCGCCGCCGCGACCCGCAGCGCCTCTGCGTTCTGCCCGATGGCGGCGACGAGTGCTGTTGCGGCGGTGCCGATGTTCGCGCCGAAGATGATCGGGATCGCCCCCGACAGCGGCATCAGGCCACTGGCGGCGAGCGACAATGCGAGTCCGATGACCGCGGCGCTCGATCGCACGAGAGCCGTGAACACCGCGGCGACGAGGAACAGGATCAGCGGCTGGCCAGTGAGCGCGGCGAGGAGATCCCGGAAGAGCTCGCTGGTCGCGAGCGGCGCGGTCCCCTCGGAAACGAGCTTCATACCGAGGAACAGGAAGCCAAAGCCGAGCACCGCCTGGCCGATGTAGCGGACCGTTCCGCGACCCGTAGTCCAGAGGAGCCAGCCCAAGAACACGATGAGCGGTGAGACGGAGAGCAGGTCAAAGGCGAGCAGTTGCACCGTGACCGTCGTGCCGACGTCGGCGCCGAGGATCACCCCGATCGTCTGGCGCAGCGAGAGCAGGCCTGCGGATGCGAAGCCGACGAGCATCACCGTCGTCGCGCTCGAGGATTGCAGCACCGCCGTCACGCCCGCGCCGACCGCAAGCGCCTTGAAGCGATTGCCGGTGAGCGTCGAGAGGACGTGCCGCAGGCGCGTCCCAGCCGCGCGCTGCAGGCCTTCGCCCACCAGGCGCACTCCATAAAGGAGCAGCGCCGTACCGCCGAGGAGCGAGAAAAGGACGAGGTCCGCCGAAGTCACCGGGGCAGTATCGCCGGGTCGGTCAGCGCGCGACGGTGAGCGCAGTCCTCCCGGACGACCCCGCCGCGAACACGACGACCGCGGCGTCGCCCTCGTTCGGCGGCGCCGCGAACGCGATGCGGGCGTTGCCGAAGACATCGGTGGCAGCGCTGCCGATCGTGATCACGCCCACCGACAGCGTCGCGAGCGTCCCGACCTTCGGTATGCCGTTCTCGGTCACGCGGATCTGCGCATTGACGATCTCTCCAGGGCGCACTCGCGTGCGATCGAGCGTCACGGTCACCACCGTCGCGGCCGTCTTCGGCGCTCGCAGCGTGACGTTGGCCTTCGCCGTGGTCTCATTGCCCGCGCGATCACGCGCGACGACGGTGATCGCGACCGGTCCGACCGGCGGCGTGAAGGATTCGCTGAACGAACCGTCCTGTCCGGGCACGATCGTGCGTCCGTTCACGGTCACCGAAGCGCCCACTTCGGTCTTGCCCTGCACGACAACATTCGGGCCATCGAGGATCGCACCGCCCACGGGCCCGAGCACGTCGAGCGTCGGCGGTTGCCGGTCGAGGATGACCGTGTAGGCGGAACGCGCGACCACGTCCTTGCCGGACAGAAGCGTGAGTCCGATCGCGTTCGCGCCGTCCTTGAGCTTGAGCGACGCCGCGAACGTGCCGGTGTCATCCAGCTCGGCATTCGCGATGACCGCTGCGTTGAGCACGATCTCGACGCTGCGCCCCGGCGCGAGCGCGAATGACGGCACCCGCCCGGAGAGCTGGAGCTCCGTGTCGCGGGTGAAGTCGGGAAGGCCATTGACGACCGGTTCCGCGCTGACGACATTGCCGCCGCCGGCCGGGAGTTCGATCTGGCCGCTGCCGAGCTGGCCGGCGAATGACTCGCTCACGCTGGCGGTGATCTGCCGGATGCCGTCGCCGACCGACGCGCCGATGATCGGCCCGGTGAAGATGAGGAATCCACCAGCGACGGCGAGGATCGCCGCGTCGAGGATGACGGTGCGGCGCCGCAGCCGTGGAGCGATGCCGACCGAGCGCGCCGTGGCGCGATATGCATCGCGAGGGACTCGGCTACGACGCCGAACTGCAGCTCCTGCCTTCACCGTTCCTCCGGGCCAAGATAGCGAAAGGGCGCCGGCCCGATGGCCGCCGCCCTCCGCTGGTGGGTGGGATGAGGGGCTTTCAGTTCTAGCGGGCACCCAAGGTGCCTAACGCGGCCTAGCCGCGTCCGTTTCGTCCTCCCCACAGGGTTTAGTCGTGACTGACCCTGCGGCCGCGACTCTACTCCCGGATTTGTACGCAGGCAAGTAGGCGCGATGGCGAAAAACACCGCAAAAGCCGACCGACACCGTTATGCGACACTCGAAATGTGACCGACGAGACTCGCTCGAAGGTCGCCACACGCGGACTCGAAGGCGTGGTGGCGACGACCACCGCGATCTGCAAGGTCGAGGACAACAGCCTCGTGTACCGCGGGTATTCGATCGACGAGCTCGCCACGAGAGCCGAGTTCGAGGAAGTCGCATACCTGCTCCTGAACGGCGACCTGCCGACGAGGGAGCAGCTACGCGATCTCAAAGCGGAGCTGGTGGAGCACCGCACGCTCTCACCGTTGCTCCGCAACATCCTTCAAGAAATGTCGGAGAGCGGTACGGCGATGGACGTACTGCGCACCGTCGCGTCGGCGTCGGCCGTCGAAGACCCCGCCGAGGGCGACAACTCGCAGGAAGCCGAATACCGCAAGGCGATCCGGCTCACCGCGAAGCTTCCGACGATCCTGGCGAGCTACATGCGCCGTCGTCGCGGTGAGCCGCCGATCCCGCCGGACCCGGCGCAGGGTCACGCGGCGAACTTCGCGCACATGGCCGGCGTTGCGGAGGGCCATCCCCGCGCCGCAGAGATCCTCAATACCTGTTTCATCCTGCAGGCCGAGCATGGGCTCAACGCGTCGACCTTCACCGCGCGCGTCGTGGCCGGCACGAACGCCGACATGCATGCTGCCGTGACGGCCGCGTTCGGAGCGCTCAAGGGTCCGCTGCACGGGGGCGCCACGGACGGGACGATGAAGATGCTCGACGAGATCGGCTCGCCGGATCACGTCGAGACGTTCGTGGACCGGGCGATCCAGCAGAAGTACAAGTTCTCCGGCTTCGGGCACCGCGTGTATCTCACCGAGGATCCGCGCGGCAAGTTCCTTCGGGGCTTCGCGATGGACCTCGCGAAGGAGTGGCAGGGCAAGCCGTACTTCGAGATCCAGGAGCGCTTGGCGAAGGCCATCGCCGATCGCCGTCCGAAGATGTCACCGAGCGCGGCAGCGAAGGTCAACGTGGTCAACGTCGACTACTACGCGGCCACGACCTACACGTTCCTGGGCATCCCCGCCGACCTCGGGACATCGATCTTCGCGCTCGGGCGTATCGCCGGATGGAGCGCGCACATCATGGAGCAGCACGGCGACAATCGGCTCATCCGGCCCGAGTCCGAGTACACCGGCCCCTCAGGAAAGCGCTACATCCCTATCGCGGAGCGCTAGCCGACTCTTCGACGCCGCCGTGAGCGCTCGTGTCAGCGCATCGTGCGACACCGGACCGAAGAAGACCTGCCGCACCACGTGATCGCTGTCCAGGACGAAGGCCTGCGGGAGAAGACCCGGCGAGATGTCCTGGAGCACCGCCCGGCTGCCGACCAGCGGCCGAACGCGCCGGTAGTCCTTCACTACCTCGAGTGCCGATGCCTCGGTCTCGTCCACTCCGATGGCGACGATCTCGAGCCTCTTTCCGATCGCGACATCGGAGAGCAGTCCGAGCTGCTGGGTGCAGAGCACGCACGCCCTCGTCCAGGTCGCCACCACGACGAGGCTGCCGGCGAAGTAGTCGAGCGACTGCGGCGCGCCATCGGTGTTGCGCCACGTGAGCTCCATCTTCCTGCCGACGGCGGCGTTCCGCGCGGTGCGGACGGTGCCGGCAACGGCGTTGGGCGCGCTCGCTCCGGCGACGGCGCGCGCGGGAGCGGCTCGCGCGGCGACACCGTCCAGCACATACGGTGCGCCCTCGTCGTCGAATACCAGGAAGCGGCCGCGCGATAGCGCGTATCCCGCCGCTTGCAGGAAGAGGCCGACGTCCGTTTCATGCCAGTGGTCGTCGCGATCGATATCGAGGACGCGGACCCAGCTGCGGCCCAGGCTGGACATGAGGATGCCCGCGGACAGAGAGGTCGGCTGGGTGCCGTTGTCGTCGACGATCTTTGCGACCGGCCGCGTGGCACCCGTCGTCACGTCGTACGCCGCGAGTGCTCCGCCGACGGCGTACGTCAGCGCCTCGTGCGGAGACAAGCGCCCGTACAAGGGCGAGCCGGTCGGGTACGCGCGCAGCTCGCGACCGACGAGCGTGCGCTCGGCGAAGTTCTTGTCTCCGCTGCCAGGGAAAGCGGCGTCGGCTTGGATCCCGACTACGGTCGCGACGCCGTCACCGGTACGGACCCCCACTTGGATGTCCAGCACATGCACGCCCGCCGGCAGTCCGAGTGGGACGCCGTAGCGCGTGCCGTCCTCACCCGCCGCCTCGATCGCAAGACCACCGGCCCAATACACCACATGACCCTGTGCATCCCAGCTGAGTACGTGCAGCTGCGTCGGCGCCGTCGCGATCTCGCGCGCCACACCCCCGCGCCGCCCGAGGATCGCGAGGCTCGAGGGACAGCACGGCGTGCTGAACGCGAGAGACTGGCCATCGGGCGACACGAGCTGCCCTTCGGCGCGAGGGTAGGCCAGGCCCTTGCCGATCTCACGCACGCTGCCGTCGACCTCGAGGATCGACACCTCGAGCCGGACGACGGGACCTCCCGTTCCCGTCGGGATCCGTTTTCCGATCACCACGCCCGACGAGTCAGGTAGCCAGAACGGATTCATGCCGATCTCGCCCAGCTTGACGGAGGCCAGGCTGCGGCCGGCGAGGTCATAGATCGTGTGCACGAAGCCTTCGCGCTCGACGACCAGCACCATCTCTCCGTTCGGGGACACGCGGATCCCCTGCTCGCCGAACTTCGCCGCGACGGGAAGCTTTGCGAGAAGCACCGCGGGCGCGGGTGGCACGGTGCGCGCGGGCGCGTCGCTGGGACGCGAGGGCTCGGAGGTGCACGCGGTCAGCAGCAGCGCCAGGGCCGCGAGGATGCTCAGAGCACGCATCACTGCCATATCAACGTACACGCCGCTCGAACGCGCATCAGGGGTGTCTCGTTCCAGACTGCAGGGGGCCGCTTACCGCGAACGCAGGCCCTCCCAGCACTTCGCGTCCTCCCAGCGGCATTGGTCGATGGCCTGGATGACGAAGGGATCCGGAGCCACCGCGAACACCGTGCCGATGATCCGATGGGTGGCTTCCTGTCGCTGCTCGAAGTCCACGGCGAAGATGATGTTCTCGTCCGCGTGACCCCCAGTGGCTGTGACGTAATAGGCGCGATCCCTCAGCGTCGCCTCCACCTTGGCTTCCGAGGTGCACGCGCGACCGTCGTCACCGAAGCGGATCACGGTGTAGCCGTCGCGCCGCGGCAGCACGGGGCATGATGCGAGCGCGTACTGCAGCACGACGTAACCTCGGTACTGGTCCGGCATCTCGAGCTGGAGAGGCAGCTGCGGTGGCGCCTCGGACGCAAGCGGCGAGGGGAGCTGGACCTGCTGGCACGCGACCGCGCCTGCGAGTGCAAGAGCGAGCGCCAGTTGGCGTAAGGCGCTGATGGCCCGCGCGGCCGACTCACGCACGCAGGTTCGCGCGCACGTTCGCGTCTGTGGCGATGCGCACGGCCGCGGCTGCCAGGATCTCCGCCGTGATCATCGCGTTGCGGTGCGCAAGGTCGGTCGCGGACGACTCGCGCATCACGTGCGAGTGTCCGGGGATCGATGTCTGGCTGACGGGAAAGCCGATGTAGTCCGCCGGCGCGACCTGAGAGACGTTGCCGAAATCGGTGGACGCAAGCACGAGCTTGCCCCGCACCGTCCTGAGGCCGCGTCGCTTCAGCTCCTCGGCGAGGAGGTCACCGATGCGGGCATTCGGTCTCACCGGCGCGTACAGGCGCATGTCATCGACGATCTCCGCCTTCGTACCGGTCTGCATCGCCGCGCCTTCGACCATCTGCGCGAAGGTGCGCTGCATCTCGTTCAGCTGCTCCACGGTCGCGGCGCGCAGACCGATATCGCACTCGGCGAGCTCCGGGATGATGTTCTGCGCCACGCCGCCTTTGGTGATGATCCCGTGGACGCGGGTGTCCGCGGGCAGGTGCTGGCGCCATCCGTCGATCGCGACGAAGAGGCGGATCGCGGCCGACAGCGCGTTCCGTCCGAGGTGCGGCGAGAAGGCAGCGTGCGACGCGACGCCATGGAAGATGACGCGCTTCGCGACAACGCCGAGCGAGCTCCCGCCGAACTCCCAGTCCGGATCACCCGACGGATGCGACGACAGGACGGCGACCGAGCCCTGGAACACACCGGCATCGATGAGGTCGATCTTGCCGCCGCCGCTTTCCTCCGCCGGCGTGCCGACGAGCTCGACTCCGACCCGAAGCTCCTTCGTGCGCTCGGCCGCGAGAAGGAAGGCGCCCACGTTCGACATCGCGATGAGGTTATGGCCGCAGGCGTGCCCGATCTGCGGCAGCGCGTCGTACTCGGCGAGCAGCGCGACCGCGGGACCCGGCGGACCGATCCGTGCGCGGAAGGCGGTCTCGACGCCGCCGAGCTTCTGTTCGACTTTGTGGCCGTACCTCTCGAGCAGCACCGCGATGTTCTTGACCGCGGTCCGCTCCTGATACGCCAGCTCGGGCGTTCCGTGGATCGCGCGCGACAGAGCGACAAGCTCAGGCTGGAGCGTCTCCGCGGTCATGCCGTCACCTTCGCGCCGTCCAGGAGGGACCGACGGAGCGACTCGTCCGAAGCGATGCGGTGTGCCGCTGCCCCCAGGGCCTCAACGACGAGCAGGGCATTGCGATGCGCGAGGTCGCTCGCGCTCGCATCGCGCATCGCATCGGAGTGGCCCGCGATCGGCCGCTCTGTGACAGGGAAGCGGATCCAATCGGTCGGGACCTTCTGGGAGACATTGCCGAGATCGGTCGACGCCATCACGAGCACGCCGCGCTCCGCCTCGACACCGCGGTGGCGGAGCTCGTCAGCGACGACGTCGCCCAGCTTCAGGTTCGCGGCGACGGGCGCGTAGAGCGGGAGGTAATCGGTGATCTCCACGGTCGTCCCCGTCTCGAGCGCCGCACCTTGGGCGACGTCCGTGAACATGGCGACCATCTCTTCGAGCGTCGCGAGGTCCTTCGCGCGCAGTCCGAACTTCGCCTCGGCGCGCGCAGGGATCACGTTCACCGCGTCGCCACCGTGGGTGATGATCCCGTGCACGCGGCTGTCGGCAGGAAGGTGCTGCCTCCAAGCGTCGATGCCGATGAAGAGACGAATGACGCCGTTCAGAGCATTCCGTCCGCGCTCCGGCGACGAGCCCGCGTGCGAGGCGGCGCCGCGGTAGACGACGCGCTTGCCGACGATCCCCAGGCCGGTCCCGCTCACGCCCCAGCTCCCCTGCGCCGCGGGATGGGTCGAGAGCGCGAACGCGACCAGGTCGAACGCTCCCGCCGCGAGCAGGTCGATCTTCCCGCCGCCGTCCTCTTCCGCCGGCGTGCCGATCAGCTCGACCGCCATCCCGAGATCGTCGTGCGCGGCCGCATGCAAGAACGCGCCGACGTTCGTCATGGCGATGAGGTTGTGACCGCAGCCATGACCGACGCCCGCGAGCGCGTCGTACTCCGCGATGAGCGCGACGGTGGGACCGGGCGGACCGACGCGCGCGCGAAACGCCGTCTCGAGGCCACCGATACCCATCTGCACCTCGTGGCCGTGAAGCTGCAACAGCGCCGCGATCCGTGCCGCCGCGCGACGCTCCTGGTACGCGAGCTCCGGGTCGGCATGGATCTCGCGGGAGAGTTGCACCAGCTCGTCGGCGAGCGTGGGGGAAAGTGGCTTCACCACGCTGTATACTGTCCCATAGCGACATTTCCCCTATTGGCTTCTGCCGGGCGCGAGCGCACCTTGAATGCGCCCCCGGTCCCCACAGGACGTAAAGCAGTAGCGCCAGCACACACCAGCAAGGAGCAACACACCGCTTGGACACCCCAGAGCCCACCCAAGGGCAGGCACCCGAACCGAACCCGACCGCAGCGGCTACCCCCCCGACGAGCGAAGTGAACAATACGAATGGCACGGGGGGTCCCGCTAACGGCCCAACGAACGGGCCCGCTGCGCCGGCCACCCGTCGCGAGGCGGCACCTCCTGCGCCAAGTCGCAAGTACTACACGATCACGGAGCTGAACGAGGCGAAGCCGAAGGACATGCTGGCGATCGCCAAGGAGTTCAGCGTCACCGACATCACTCCCGAGACCAACAAGCCAGAGCTCATCACGCGCATCCTGCAGGCGCAGACCGAAGCCCAGGGGAACATCTTCGCCCAGGGCATCCTCGAGATCGTCGAGGACGGCTTCGGCTTCCTCCGCCGCCGCAGCCTTCGTCCCTCGCCCGACGACGTGTACGTGGGCTCGAGCCAGGTGCGCCGCCTTGGTCTGCGCACGGGCGACTACGTCACCGGACAGACGCGTCCGCCGAAGGACAACGAGAAGTACTTCAGCCTGCTGCGCGTCGAGGCCGTCAACGGTGTCGACCCCGAGGTCGCGAAGCGCCGACCGCTCTTCGAAGCGCTCACGCCCATCTTCCCCGACAAGATGTTCAACCTCGAGATCGAGGGCGCCAACCTCAGTCAGCGGCTCATCAACCTCGTGAATCCCCTCGGCTTCGGTCAGCGCGCCCTCATCGTGTCACCGCCGAAGGCCGGCAAGACCACGCTGCTGAAGGACATCGCGAACGGCATCGCGGGGAACCACCCCGACGTGCACATCATGGTCGTGCTGGTCGGCGAGCGTCCCGAGGAAGTGACCGACATCCGCCGCTCGATCAAGGGCGAGGTGTTCTCCTCCACGTTCGACGAGCCCACCGAGAACCACACCCGCGTCGCCGAGCTCGCGCTCGAGCGCGCGAAGCGGCTGGTCGAGACCGGACGCGACGTCGCGATCCTGCTCGACTCCGTCACGCGCCTCGCGCGCGCCTACAACCTCGCCGTGCCTCCGTCAGGCCGCACGCTCTCCGGTGGTATGGACCCCGTCGCGCTCTACCCGCCGAAGCGCTTCTTCGGCGCCGCGCGCAACATCGAAGGAGCGAACGGACAGCCAGCCGGATCGCTGTCGATCTTCGCGACCTGTTTGGTCGACACCGGAAGCCGTATGGACGACGTGATCTACGAGGAGTTCAAGGGCACCGGTAACTCCGAGATGATCCTCGACCGCAAGCTGCAGGAGCGCCGCACGTTCCCCGCGATCAACATCCCCGCCTCGGGTACGCGCCGCGAGGAGATGCTCCTCTCACCGGAGGTCATGAAGCAGGTCATCCTGCTGCGGAAGATGCTCTCCGCCGTCGGCCAGATCGAGGGCACCGAGCTCCTGTTGCAGCGGCTCGGCAAGACCAAGACGAACAAGGAATTCCTCGCCTCGATCGCGAAAGCCATGGAGGCCGACAGCAAGAGCTAGCGGTTCAGAGCCCCGCAACGAGGCTCGGAAGACCACTCAGCGTGCGTGCACCACCGAGCATTACCGCGCCAACGAGGGTCGCATATCCGATCGCCGGCGGTAGGCCACGCCAACGCACGAACGCCGGAACGAGCAGCGCGCCAACGATGGCGATCGCAAGGAGCGGCTCGAGGCCGCCGGCCCCTGCCATGAACAGCACCATGACGATCACCGCGGGCACGAGCGCGACCCAGGCCAGCACGTCAATGACGCGCGCCGCCATTCCGGTCCCCTCCCTCGACCGGCTCAGGAGATCGAAGAGCCACGCGATCGTCAGGCCAAAAATGAGGAACAGCGCCGCGAACATCGCGACGTTCAGTGGGGCCGGGCCAAAACGCGCGAAGTCGAAGTTCGCCGGGTCGAGGACGGTGAAGCCGAATGCGAGAAGCAGCGCCGAACCGTACGCGAGGCCGTGCCACGGACGCATGCGACGCAGCCACGGTTCCGCCACGGCGTAAAGAACACCGCCGAAGAGACCGGTGCCGACGCCGACGAACACGATCAGCGCGACCGTGCCCGCGAACGTGATGTCGCCGACCCGGTTGCCGTTCGAGGTCGTCACGCCGGCGAGCGCCGGACCCGCCGTGAAGCCGCTGACGCGCATCGCCACGCGGCCGAGGAGCCCTCCGACCAGCACGCCAGCGGTGATTCCCGCCAGCGACGCCATGCCGAGGTGACGCGCGACAGCGAACCAGGGCGTCATACGGCGCGAATCCTAAGCAACCGCTAGTGAGCAGCCTGCTGTTACCAGGCTAAGGGACGCTTGACTGGCGGGTTCCGGTTCGAAGGGTGCGGTCCGTGGTGGGAGCCGCGAGTAAACACGTCTGCATGTGCGCGTCGTGTACGTGACCGGCTACAGCGACGAGCTGCAGACCGCGGCGCTCCGGATCGACGGACCCGTCGTTCACAAACCGTTCACGCCTGACTCGCTGCTCGCTGCGGTCGAGAGCATGCTCGCGGAGAACTTGTGGTCGGCAAGGGCGGGCCGTACCACTGACGAGTCTCATGCGGAGGTAGCCAGTGGTCCGCCCATCCGCGACCGGCCTCGCGACCTCTTTCTACCGCCTCTATCTCCTCGAGTCGCTCGCGTTGACGACCGCGCGGCCAGCGACGCTGCTCGCCGCGATCTCCGCGGAACGCCTCCCGCTCGCGAGCGGCGCGTTCGGCCGCGCGCTCCAATCCCTGCTCGAAGGGGGCCACCTCGTTCCCGCGCCCGAGGCAGCGGTCGCGCTCACATCGCTCGGCGCGGCGGAACGCCTCGCCGAGCGGGAACGCTGGCGGGCGGTCATCCCTACCGTCCTGCGACTCATCGCGGAGCCGGAGCCTGGACCGCGTCCAGCCGCGGTGCTCGCGGAGGCTCCGGCGGTGGCGTATCGCGCCGCGGCCGTCGCTGAGTCGTACCTCGATCGCGTGCTGGTCGCCGCGCTCCGCGAGTGCGTGGCCAATGCCCGCGACGGGGGCCGACCGTTCTCGCTCGTCTTGGGCGTCGCGGATGTGGACGCATCGTCGGAAGCAACGCGGCGCGCGATCGTGCATCGCTGCATCCGCGCCACGCTCGGCGGCGCGTCGACGCTCTTTGGTGGAGACGCGAGTGCCTTCCGCTACGGCGACTGCGGCGTCGCGCTCGTCGCCCCGATCGTCGGCGATGAAGGACGTGGCGCTCGCGGCGCGACCCTCCTTCGAGCACGACTCGATGAGCTGCTGCGAACCATGACTGTCAGCGTGCGCGCCTTCGCGGGCGCGCGGTGGAACGTTCGGATCGGTCATGCCACCTGGAGCCCAAATCTCGTGACGACCGGTGCGGTACTGCGTATCGCTCAGGACGCACTCGCGCGCGACGACGTGGGGCGGCGGCCGGCGGCCTAGCTGCTGCGCGAGTTGCGCGATCGTTCTCGGTGCGCTCGCCGGGCCGCGCACCGGAGCGCGGCGTCGCCGTTCGTGGCCACCTCACCGACGTCCAGATCGGCCTGCTGCGAGAGAAGAGCTTGCAGGCTTTCGGCAACGGCGAGATGGTCGTCGACGATGGGCACGTTGATGACGGCCCCGCGGTCACTGTAATTCAGAGAGCTGCGCCTGGTGCGCGCGTCCGGAACGTGTGGTTAGCATCGCGATCGCGTGCGATTCGTCCGCCGGTCTTCCGATGCGCTCGCCATCCTGGTCTTACGCAGGGTAGGCCGCGGTCTGGACCTCGCGCCTGGCCAGCACGTCATCGGTGGCTCCGACCTCGAGGACCGCTCCGTGGCCGTACAGCACCACGGTGTCGGCCAAGCGTCGGACGTCGGCGACATCGTGGGTGACGAGGATCATCGGGACCTGCGTGCGCGCATGGATCGCGCGCAGCTGTTCGCGCAGGTGATCGCGCACGAACGAGTCGATCGCCGCAAAGGGCTCGTCGAGGAGGACGAGATCCGGACGGGGTGCGAGGGCCCGCGCGAGCGCCACGCGCTGCTGCTGGCCGCCGGAGAGCTGGTGAGGATGCCGCTCCGCGAAGTCAGCGAGACCGACCATCTCCAGCAGCTCCTTCACGCGTGCCGATCGATCCGCGGGCGAAGCATCGTGCAGCCCGTACCCGATGTTGGCAGAGGCGCTGAGATGCGGGAAGAGCGCGTAATGCTGGAAGACGTAGCCGATCCGCCTGTCGCGTGTCGCGAGATCGACGCCCAAGGCGCCGTCGTACAGAACGCGCTGTCCGAGCGCCACGCGGCCGCGCTCCGGCCTGAGCAGTCCGGCGACGCAGCGAAGCGTGAGCGTCTTGCCGGATCCGGACGGACCGAACAACGCAGTGATCCCGGCCGGAGCGGCGAAGGCGACCTTCAGATGGAACGGACCGAGTGTGCGCCGGACATCGACGGTGATGATCACCAGCGAGCTCCTCGTCCGACACGCGCGAGCAGGAACAGCACGGCACCCGCAACGATGCCGAGCGCGAGCGCCATGGTGGTGGCCTGCTCAAGCCGACCCGATTGCACGGCGTCGTAGATCGCGATGCTCGCGGTCTGCGTGCGCCCCGGGATGTTGCCCGCGAGCATCAGCGTCGCGCCGAACTCGCCGATCGCGCGCGCAAAGCAGAGAGCGATGCCGGCGGCGATCCCCCGCCACGCGAGTGGTGCCGTGACGGTCAGGAAGATGGCGAACTCGCGGCGGCCAAGGGTGCGCGCGGCCTCCTCATACGCGACGTCGAGCTGTTCGAAGCCGCCCTGCGCCGCCCGTATGAGAAAGGGGGTCGCGGCAACGAAGGCCGCGACGACCGCCGCGGCGGGCGTGAACACCAGACCCTCGCCGAACACCGCCTGTATCGCGGGGTCGACAGGACCTTGCCGACCGAGCAGGACGAGCAATCCATAACCGAGCACAGTTGGCGGCAGGACCATCGGAAGGACGATGAGCACGGAGATGACGTCGCGACCGGGAAAGCTCTTCCGTGCGAGAACCCAGGCGAGCGGCACACCGACGGCGATCCCGAACGCGGTGGCCACCGCTGCGACCCGCAGCGAGAGCGCGAGTGGTGCCAGATCCACGTCTAGCCTTCGCCGGGAAGCGTGAAGCCGTACTTCTTCATGATCGGCCGTCCGAAGGGACCGTTCACGAACGCAAGGAGATCGCGCGCCGAGGCGGACTGACGCGTGCGTGCGAGCACTCCGGCGGACTGCACGATCGGGTCGTGGAGCGCACCATCGACGACGGAGTACCGGGTCCCCGGCGTTCCGATGGCCAGCGAGAGTGCGACGACGCCCGCGTCCGCGTTCCCTGTCCGTACGAACTGAAAGGCCTGTGAGACATTCTCGCCGAGCACGAGCCTTGGCTGAAGCGTTGGCCACAGACCGACGCGCATCATCGCATCACGCGCCGCACGGCCGTACGGCGCGTGATCCGGATTCGCGATGGCGATCCTGCCAACATCGGAGCGACCGAGATCCTCGAGCGTCGTGACCGGCGGCAGTCCGGTGCGCTCGACGAGAACGATCCTTCCGATCGCGTAGAGCTGACGGGTGCCCGCCAGGACGAGGGCTTTCTGCTCAAGCCCGATCAGGTAGGCCTCGTCCGCGGCGAAGAACACGTCCGCAGGCGCTCCGTTCTCGATCTGTTGGCTGAGCGTCCCGGTCGATCCAAAGCTGATCGTCGGCTTGGGATGCCCGGCGGCAGCGAACGCGTTCGACACCTCCGCAAGAGCGAACTGGAGGTCCGAGGCGGCGAAGACGAGGAGCTCGCTCTCGGGAGATGGCGACGCGCTGGGAATGACCGTGCTCGGCGCGGCTCGGCCACAACCAGCGAGGACCAGGGTGGCAGCGATGAGCACCAGTGATCTGCGCATCCGAGCTCGGCCTACTCGCGATCGCTCGATGAACGGGAGCGTTGGGCGATCTCCACGACCACGTTCGTCGACTTCACGGCGCACACGACGGCGACGCCCGGCCGCAGCCCGAGCTCCTGAGCCGCTTCGGCCGTCATGAGGCTGACCAGCCGATGCGGACCTGCCTGGACCTCGACGACCGCAGCGACACGGTCCTTCTCGACGCGCGTCACGATCCCCGCGAAACGGTTGCGCGCGGACTGCGCGACGATCGGTCGCTCGTGACCCTCGCGCTTGCGCGAAGCTTGGAGGCGACGCAGCTCGGGGAGCGGGACGAGCCGCTGCCCGCCTGGCGAGCGCCGCACCTTGACCTCACCCGATGCGGCCCAGCGGCGCAGCGTGTCGACCGAGATGCCCAAGACCCCGGCTGCCTCGCCCACCCGGAGTGCACCATCCTTAGGTACCTGCCGCTGTTTTGCCACGAATATGTAGGTATACCACATAGGATGCCTGGTCCGACGCTGACCGAGGCTCAGCGACCCCGCAGTCGGCCCGCCGACTATCGCTCCTAGACTCCTGGCGATGCCCACCAGTCCCAGCGCAGCGCGCGCCGCGGTCTCGACGCTCAGCGTCGATGAGGCCCTGGAGCGCATCCTCGCGCGGATCGCGCTCCTCGAGCCAACGGAGGTCGGGCTTCTCGACGCGCTGGGCGCGGTCCTCACCGACGACGCGGTCGCCGATCGCGACGTGCCGCCGTTCCGCAATTCGGCGATGGACGGCTACGCGGTGCGCGGAGCGGATGTGCGCGAGCCAGGCGCGTTGCTCCGCGTCGTCGGCGTGGTCTCGGCCGGCTCGATGCCTGACCGCCCCATCGGGCCGCGGGAGGCGATGCGCATCATGACCGGCGCCCCGATGCCCGACGGCGCGGATACGGTCGTGCGCGTCGAGGACACCGACAACGGCTCCGACGTCATGACGATCCACGCGGCCACGCCACAGGGGGTCGCGGTCCGGCAGGCCGGCGAGGATCTGCATCGGGGCGAGACCGTCCTCGCACGCGGCACGGCACTGAGGCACGCGGAGATCGGGGTGCTTGCTTCGATCGGTCGCGCGAAGGTGAACGTCGTCCGTCGCCCCAACGTCGCGGTGCTCTCCACTGGCGACGAGCTCGTGGAGATCGGTGAGCAGCCCGGCCCAGGCCAGATCCGTGATGCGAACCGCTATTCGCTCGTGGCCGCGGTCCGAGCGGCCGGTTGCGCGGCGTTCGACATCGGCATCGCCCGCGACTCGGCCGACGACCTTCGCCACGCGCTCGGCAACGCGGCCTTTGGCGATGTCGTCGTGACCAGCGGCGGCGTGTCGGTCGGCGACCACGACCACCTGAAGCCCGTCGTGAACGCGATGGGAGAGATGGACTTCTGGTCGATCGCGATCCGCCCCGGCCGCCCGCTCGCGTTCGGCGAGCTCCGCACCAAGCGCGGCGCCGTTCCGATCTTCGGCCTACCCGGCAATCCGGTGTCCGCGCTGCTCACGTTCGAGATCTTCGTACGGCCCGCGCTCTTGAAGATGGCCGGGCGGACCAAACTCCACCGTCCGCGGGTGACGGCACGCCTGCTCGACCGGATCGACAAGCCGAGCGGCCTTCGAACGTTCGCGCGCGGGATCTACGACGAGAGCCAGGGGGCCGTGCGGTCGACGGGTCCGCAGGGCTCCGGCATCCTGCGCTCGATGTCCCTGGCGAACTGCCTCATCGACATACCCGAAGCGACTTCGTCGGTAGGACCAGGCGACAGCGTCAGCGTTCTACTGACGGACCGACCGGAGGATCACTAGAGTGCCGGCTCGCAAGCGTGCATCCGCGCCACGGACGCGCGCGAGCAAGACGCTCACGCACGTCGACGAGCGCGGCGCAGCGCGCATGGTGGACGTCGGCGCGAAGGCTGTGACCGAGCGGCGCGCGACCGCGCGCGGCATGCTCGTGCTGTCATCAGAGACGCTCGCGCTGGTACGCGATGGACGGACGCCGAAGGGCGACGTGCTCGCAAGCGCGCGCGTCGCCGGCATCATGGCAGCAAAGCGGACGTCTGAGCTGATCCCGCTGGCGCACCCGCTGCCGATCACGCACGCGAGCGTCGAGCTCGCGATCGAGGCGAGGGGCATCGCGATCGAGGCGACCGTCGCGACGACGGCGCAGACCGGCGTGGAGATGGAGGCGCTCACGGCGGTGGCCATCGCGGGCCTCACGCTGTACGACATGCTGAAGGCGATCGAGCGCGGCGCTCGGCTCACCGATGTGCGCCTCGTTGCGAAAAGCGGCGGGCGCAGCGGGGAGTACCGCGCGCAGTGAGCTCCGTGCGTGCCGCGATCATCACCGTGAGCACCCGGGGCGCCGCTGGCGAGCGCGCCGACGAGAGCGGACCAGCGATGCGTGACGCCCTCACCGCCGCCGGCCACCAGATCGTCCACGCCGATGTCGTGCCCGACGACGTCGGCGGCGTCGCAACGGCGATCCTCAGCGCGGTGCGCGCAGGCGCGAATGTGGTGCTCACCAGCGGCGGGACCGGTCTCTCGCCGAACGACGTGACGCCCGAGGCGACGCGGCGCGTGATCGACCGGGAGGTCCCGGGGATCGCGGAGGCGCTGAGGGCGCGTTCGCTGGAAAAGACCGCGCACGGCATGCTCTCGCGCGGCGTCGCGGGTGCCGTCGGCGCGACGCTCGTCGTGAACCTGCCGGGTTCTCCGCGCGCGGTACGCGAATCGCTCGAGGTGCTGCTGCCCGTCCTCCCCCACGCCATCGAGCTCCTCGCCGGCGACAGCGGCGAGTCCGGCCACGCACGCGGCCGCTCTTAGGTGAAGCTCGCGGTCCACCCGGAGGTGGCTGCGGCTATCGCCGCGCGCCGGGCCGTGGTCGCGCTCGAATCCACGGTGATCGCCCATGGCCTTTCCCGCCCCCAGAACCTCGCGGCCGCACGCGCGGTCGAGGAAGAGGTGCGCGGCCTCGGATCGACGCCGGCCACGATCGCGATCGCGAACGGCGAGGCCGTGGTTGGCGCGGACGATGCGCTGCTGAGGCGGCTCGCGGAGGATCCCGACGTGGCGAAGGTCTCGCTGCGCGACCTCGCGCCGGTGCTTGCGCGTCGTGGCATCGGCGCCACGACCGTCGCGGCGACCGTTGAGATCGCGGCGCGCGCAGGCATCGCGGTGATGGCCACGGGCGGGATCGGCGGCGTGCACCGCGGAGCGGAGCGCTCCTTCGACGAGTCCGCTGACCTCGAGGCGATCGCGCGCAACCCCGTCTGCGTGGTGTGCGCGGGCGCGAAGCTGGTACTCGACCTTGCGCTGACGCTCGAGCGGCTCGAGACGCTCGGGGTGCCCGTCGTCGGCTACGGCACCGACGAGCTCCCCGCGTTCTACGTGCGTTCGAGCGGACTGCCGCTGGCGCACCGGGTCGACGATGCCCTGGCCGCGGCGCGCGTCGCCCGCGAACAGCTCGCTCGAGGCGCCGGGATCGTGATCGTCGTTCCGATCGCGGCCCGGGACGCGCTCGACCGTCGCGAGGCCGAGGCCGAGGTCGCGCGCGCGCTGGAGACCGCCGAGCGGCAAGGCGTTCGCGGCGCCGCGATCACGCCGTTCCTGCTCGGACAGCTGGCTGACGCGACCGGCGGGCGCAGTCTGGCGGCCAACGTGGCCCTGCTACGCGCGAACGCGCGCGTCGCGGCGCAGATCGCGCTCGCGCTCGCGATCTAGCTGAGCGCCGTCACCATCACCCCGTGGGTCTACCGGCGCGCGTCGAAGCCCAGCATCTCGCGCATGCGGACGTAGCTCGCGACGGACTCGCGATAGAGGACGCCCACCAGCGATCCGCGATCGACGACGGCGAGCAGCGGTGGATCGCCACCGCCGAAGCGCTCGAGAGCAACGACAAGCTCGTCCTCCGGCGAGACAGTGGCCAGCTCAGAGACGGGGGTCATCACCGCATCGACCGGTGTCGTCGCCCACTGGTCCTGCTCGACCTTGCGCAGGTCGGCGATCGTGACGACGCCGACGAGCCGGTCGTGTGACACGACGGGGATCGCCTGAAGGTTGTTCGGCAACACGACGTCGCGGATGAGCTGCCCGATCGGGATCCCTGCCGGCGCGGAACGGAACTCGGTCGTCATGAGCTGACCGACGCGCACGCTACCGACCGCGGCCGTGACGCGCTCCTGCTCTAGCGCCTGCGACGCCGCGCCGTACAAGAAGTACGCGATGAGACCCATCCAGAGGCCTGCCCAGGCCTCGCCATCGACGATGCGCGAGACCGCGTACACGACCATGAGTCCGGCGACGAGCTGACCGCCGCGGGCGGCGATGCGCGTGGCTGCCGCGCGATCGCGCCGGAATCCCCAGACGATGGAACGCAGAACGCGGCCGCCATCCAACGGGAACCCGGGCACGAGATTGAAGAGCGCGACCGCGATGTTGATGAACCCGAGGTACCGCGCGACTCCCTCGACGGGTTGGAGCTGCGGTACGCGGACGAGGTTGTCGGTGACGAGCTGCTGCACGACGAGCGCGAGACCACCGATGGCCAGGCTTGTCAGGGGCCCGGCCGAGGCCATGAAGAACTCCGCTCTCGCGCTGGGCGGCTCCTTCGTCAGGTTCGCGACGCCACCGAGAAGGAACAGCGTGATCGACGAGACCGACATCTTGAAGCGCAGCGCGACGATAGCGTGCGCCAGCTCGTGCAGAAGCACGGAGGTGAAGAAGAGCAGCGCGGCGACCGCGGACACGACGAACGTCTTCTCCTGGGACCACTGGGGGTACCAATCCGGGAACACCTGATCGGCAAGCGACAGCAGGACAAGGAAGAAGATCAGCACCCAGGAGATGTGTATGCGGATGTCGATGCCGAGAACGCGCGCGATACGGAACGATCCGGGCACAGTGCGAGCATAGCCGCGATATCCGCGCGATACTTGAGGCGGATGAGGACGATGTTGGACGACCACCACCGACGCCGCGAGGCGTGACAGATCTCGCGACCGGGCGCTTCGGCACGCTTGAGATGCACCCCGACATATCGCGCGCGATCGACGAGCTCGGCTTCATGGCGCCCACGCCGGTGCAGCTGGAGGCCATCCCGGTCCTGCGCGCCGGGCGCGATCTGTTCGCACAGGCGCAGACCGGCACCGGCAAGACCGCGGCCTTCGCCATCCCGATCATCGAGCGGATCGACCCTGAGGAGAAGCGGCCGCAGGCACTCGTCGTGGTGCCGACGCGCGAGCTCGCCGTCCAGGTGACGCGCGACTTCGGCGTCCTGGGCAAGTACCGGCACACCCACGAGGTCGCGATCTACGGCGGTGTTCCGTACGGCCCCCAGGAGCGAGCGCTCAAGCGCGGCGTGCCGATCGTCATCGGTACGCCCGGACGTGTCCTCGATCACATCGACCGCGGGACGCTCTCCCTCGAGGGGATCCGCGTCGTCGTCTTGGACGAGGCCGACCGGCTCCTCGACATGGGCTTCGCGCCCGACGTGCGCAAGCTGCTGCGCCTCTGCCCGACGAAGCGCCAGACCGCGCTCTTCTCGGCGACGCTTTCCGGCGAGATCCGCGACCTCGCGCATCGCTTCACGAAGGATGCAGCGCAGATCGCCATCGACCCCGGTCAGCGCAACCTCGAGGCGATCGAGCAGGTGTATGTCGAGGTCCTCGATCAGGACAAGCCGAAGGCGCTGGCGGAGCTCCTGCGCCGCTGGGAAACGGATCAGGTGCTCGTGTTCCGCCACACCAAGCGCGGCGTCGACAAGCTCTTTGACGATGTGAAGCGACGCGGCCAGAAGGTCGCCGCGATCCACGGCGATCTGTCGCAACGCGAGCGCGAGCGGACCCTTGATCAATTCCGCAGCGGCGAGATCAAGGTGCTCATCGCGACCAACCTCGCGGCGCGCGGCCTGCACATCGAGGACATCAGCCACGTCATCAACTACGACCTGCCAGAGGACGCCGAGACGTTCACGCACCGCGTCGGTCGCACCGGGCGCGCCGGTGAGGTCGGGGTCGCGGTCACGTTCGTCGGCGAGTGGGACCTCGACGAGTTCGAGCGCCTGCGCAGCAAGGCTGGCGTCCCCTTCCGCCGCGAGGTGCTCGAGCTGTACGGCAGGTAGCGTGGCGGCCTGCGTCTTCTGCGCGGTCGTGAACGGTGCCGATCATCTTCACACGGTCCATCGGGACGAGCACGTCGTCGCGTTCCTCGACCACGCACCGGTCACCCCGGGGCACACGCTGATCGTGCCGGCGCGGCACTACGACACGCTCGAGGATGTTCCGGAGGACGAGGTCGCTCCGCTGTTCGTGTTCGCGCGCCGGCTCTCGATCGCGTTCGGCGACGCGCTCGGCGCGGACGGCTCCTTCGTCGCCGTGAACACCCGGATCAGCCAGAGCGTGCCGCACGTCCACGTGCACGTCGTGCCGCGGCGCAAAGGGGACGGGTTGTTCTCACCGGGTCGCGGGATGTGGATCCGCAGGCGGTATGCCGACGGTGAGGCGGAACAGATCGCCCAGACGCTGCGCAGCGCGCTCGCGGGCTAGGCGACGAACTCCCGCGCGGTCTGCTCCCAGAGCTCGCTCATGAGTCGGAGCGTCTCCTGATCCACGCGCTCGTCGTTCCCATGGAACATCTTTGCGAACTGCCCGAAGGGGATCCTGTCGCTCATGAGTCCGTAGCCATATGACACCACGCCCTTGCGGCGGAAGAAGCGCGCATCGGTCGCGCCCACGATGAGGAACGGGACCGTCGCCGAGTCCGGTATGAGGCGCTGCGTCACTCGCGTCAGCGCGTCCCATAGAGGCGTGCCGATCGGCGATGAGCTCGCCGGGTTGCTCCCCTCGTAGACGACCTCGACGTCCTTCCAGAGGTCGCCGATCGCGTCGCGCAGCATCTTCCTCACCCCCTCGCCGTCGTCGCCGGGCAGGGTGCGGATGTCGATGTCGACCTCCGCACTGTCGGGGATCACGTTCACCTTCACGCCGGCGTGGGCGATGTTCGGAGAGAAGGTCGTCCGCGTCGCGGCGTAGAGCATCGGCTGGGTGCCCTCGGGCGCCCGGTCGAGCGCAACGTCGAACGCCGCCGGATTCGTGAGCGCCATGCGCTCGACCGTGCCGAGGTCGATCCCTTCGACGAAGGCGCGCCACAGCTCCTGCAGGTGCAGCGGCGCCTTGTACCGCGCGACGCGGGTGATCACCTCGGACGCCTTGACCAGCGCGTTGTCGGACTTGAACGGCATCGAGCCGTGGCCGGGCGTGCCCTTCACGCGCAGGCGGGTCCACTGCGAGCCTTTCTCCGCCGTCATGATCGGCAGCTTCGCGCCCTTGCCCATCGGGAACCGGGCGCCGCCGAACTCCGTGACGAGGAAGTCGCTCTTCACGTCGTCCCACGCGTTCTCGGTGAGCCACTGGGCGCCGTACGTGCCGAGCGCCTCCTCATCGGCGACCGCGGAGTAGATGAAGGTGCCCTTCGGTCGGAACCCGCTCGTGACGAGATGACGGACGGCGACGGCCATCGAGGCCGTGACGTCGAGCATGTCGATCGCGCCACGACCCCACACCTCGCCGTCGATGACCTCCGCGCCGAATGGATCGTGTCGCCAACCCGAGCGGGTCACAGGGACCACGTCGGTGTGTCCCATGAAGTGGAGCGACGGCGCCTTGGGATCGCTCCCTTCTATTCGCAGGACGAGACTCCCGCGACCGGGCTGCGGCTCATACCGCTTGATCTCGACGCCCGGCGCTTGCAGGTAGCTCGCGAGGGTGTCGGCGCTTCGGACCTCGCGCCCGGACGACGGCGTCCCATCGTTCACGCACTCGTTGCGGATGAGGTGCCGGAGGAGGTCGGTCGTCTCCTCGACGAGGCTGGCCACGCCCGAGACTCTAGCGAGCCAACTAGGCCGGCGCCTTCTGCTGCGCGAGCTCTTTGCGGACGACCTTGGTCGCCTCGACGACGACGCGACACTTTTCCTCTGACTCCTCGACGGTGCGTGTCTTCAGCCCGCAGTCCGGGTGCGGCAAGAGGCGCTCCTTCGACACGTGTCGCAGGCCCTTGCGGATCCCCTCGGCCGCCGTCGCCACCGACTCGGTCTCGTGCGAGTGCACGTCAACGATGCCGATCGCGAGCTCTTTCGTGAACGGATGCTTGTTGAACAGCTCGAGCCACCGGTACCCGTAGTTCGCCATCGCGAGGTCGAGCTGATCCACCGGGAGGTCGAGGACCTTTGGATAGATCGCGGCGAAGTCGCCGTAACAGATGTGCGAGATCGTCTTCGCATTGAGGTTCTGGGTGACGACGCCCATCGCCTCGATCGCGATGTCGATCTCCTCGGGGCGTGCGTGGATCGCGGGCTCATCGATCTGGATGTAGCGCGCGCCGGCGGCCTGCAGGTCCTCCGCTTCCTGCCGCACGACTTCCGCGAGCGCGAGCGCCGCGTCACGCCGCGTGCGATAGGCCTCGTTGTACGACCAGTCGAGCATCGTGTACGGCCCCGTGAGCATTCCCTTCACCGGGCGATCCGTGAGCGACTGCGTGTAGCGGAACCAGTCGACGGTCATGGGCTTCGGGCGTCCGACCTTCGAGGCGATGACCGGCTTGTGGTAGTAGCGGTTCCCATACGAGCGGACGAGGCCGCCGATGCGGAATCCTTCGAGACGCTCCGCGAAATACGCGACCATGTCGCCGCGGTACATCTCGCCGTCGACGAGGATGTCGAGGTCGAGCCGCTCCTGTCTCCGGACCCACTCCTCCGTCGCTTTACGCTCGAGGTCGTTGAGCTCCGACTCGCCTAGCTTGCCGCGCGCACTCGCGTTGCGCGCCCTCTGCAGGTAATCCGGCTTGCCGAACGAGCCGACGGTTGTCGTCAGCAGTACCTGATCGCTCATGCCTTCACCCCTCCCATCGCGCGCGCCGCCGCGACCAGTACCTTCAGCTTCTGCACTGCCACATCGTGGGGCAGGTATTCGAGTCCTGTTGTCGGCGCGAGCCACAGGTAGTCCGCTGGGATCCGCTTGAGCGCCGCCTCGATGAGACCGACGACCTCGCTCTCGGTCTCCACCCGCGTGTTGCGCGCGTCCACGATGCCGAGGACGACCGTCTGGCGGACCGTGTTCAGCTTTTCGAGAACGTGCGTCTCCCGGCTCCGGAGGTCGATCCCGACTTGCGCGACCGGGAACGCCGCGAGCGCGTCGAGCAGAGGATCGGCTGGGAAGAAGTAGGTCTGGAGCGCCAGCGGCACGCCGGCGGCGGCGAGGCGCTCGATGGCCGCGCGCGCGAGCGCGAAGTGTTCCGGGTGGGCCACCAACGCGGGCTCCTCGACGTCGACGAGCGTCGCGCCTGCCGCGCCAAGCGCACGGATCTCCGTTGCGATCGCGTCGGCGACCGCCAGCGTGCGGTCCTCGAGCGACCGGTAATGGTGGTCCTCGGCCAGGGTCGCGAATGTGAGCGGACCGCAGACCGCCGCCTTCAGCTGACCGCGAGCGAAGCCGCGAGCGAATTCGAAGTCGCGCACGAGCGTCGTGCCTTCAGTGGTGATCGGCCCGGTGATGACCGGCTGGCGGAAGTACGTGTTGTTGTCGTAGAAGCGCTCGAGCGGCCCGCGGTCGCAGCCGCTCCACGAGCGCGCGAACGGGGCGAGCAGATCGTCCCACCGGACCTGGCCGTCGTTGACCACGTCGACGCCGGCCCAGTCGAGCTCGCCGACCGCCCAGCGCGTGCTCTCATCGAGCACGCCGGAGAGTCCATCGGCGTCGAGCTCGCCGCGGTCGTGGCGGTGGAGCGCCCGGCGGAGGTCCTGATGCTCGTCCGAGATCTTGGGGTACGCGCCGATAACGGTGGTCTTCATGGGTTCGACTCCTTCACCTTCGGTCGTGGCAGCAGACCTGCGCGCTCCGCGACGAGCGGAACGGCCTCAGGCCATTCGATCGCGTAGATATGCACGCCGTGGACTCCGGGCAGCGCGCGTAGCGACTTCACCATCTCGACGGCGATGGCGATACCTTCCTGCTCTCCGTCGGCCGCCTTTTTGAGTCGAGCGACAACGTCCTTCTCGAGCGCGATGCCCGGCACGCGCGCGAAGCGTTCGGCCTGGTCGGCGGAACGAAGGACGAGAACGCCGGCGATGACCGCGGCCCCACGCCCGCCACCGACGCGCCGGAGCTCGGCGAGCCACTGGCTGAACGTCGCGAGATCGAAGACCGGCTGCGTTTGCACGAAGTCAGCGCCGGAATTGATCTTCTCCACCGTCTTTTCGAGGTCGGCCGACATCGGTTTCGTGAACGGCGATGCGGTGGCGCCGATGAAGTACTCGGGAGCCTGGCGGATCTCGTCACCGGAGAGGAACTTGTGCTCGTCGCGCATCGTGACCGCCATCTTGATGAGACCGACACCGTCCAGGTCCTTCACATGCACGGCGTCGGGATGATTCCCCTGCTTCGGGTCATCGCCGCTCATGAACAGGAAGTTGGCCAGGCCCAGGGCGGCTGCACCGAGCAGGTCGGCCTGCAGCGCGATGCGGTTCCGGTCGCGCCCGGTGATCTGGACGACGGGCTCCACGCCAGCCTCGCGGACCAACAACGCCGCCGGGATCGCTGCCATCGCCGCGACACCGCGGTTGTTGTCGGTGACGTTTATGGCGTCGACGCTTCCCTTGAGAACGCCGGCCCGTCGCTTCACGACCGCACCGGACGCGCTCTTCGGCGGATTGAGCTCGGCGGTGACGACGAACTCGCCCTGCCGGAGGAGCGCTGCGAGGCTGCTCAAATGAAAAACGACCTCTCCATATTCAAGAGAAGTCGCCCTTTACGGGTCGACCCTCTCTCATCTTTCCCTGTTCTACAGGGCCGGAGTTGGCACCGTAGCGGGCCTCCGCCGGTTGCCGAGGCGTCATCGGGCCGTTCCCTCAGCCTCTTCTCGATGAAAAAAGGATCGCGTCTGAACTTTCGTCGAAGCGTAACACGTACACTCTCGCCGTTCCCATGACCAAACGGCTCGTCGACCGGACCTTGCGCGCGTTCAGCGACGACCTGTCCTCCGACGCTGCGGTCCCTGGCGGAGGCAGCGCCGCGGCCTACGCCGGCGCGCTTGGAGCTGCCCTCGCGGCGATGGTCGCGCGGATCGCCGCCCGCAAGTCTGAAGACGGCTGGTTCGCCGACTACGTCGCGGAGATGGACAACCTGCGAGCGGACTTCCTTCGTCTGGTCGACGACGACAGCGCGGCATATGGCGGCGTCATGGACGCCATGAAGCTGCCGAAAACGAACGACGACGAGAAGCGGGAGCGCACCGAACGCATCCAGTCGGCACTGCTCGCGGCATCCCGCGTCCCGCTCGAGGTCGCGAAGACCAGTCGCCGGCTCCTCGATGCTTGCGAGCGCGGCATCACGAAGTCGACGCCCACGACAGCGAGCGATATCGGCGTTGGCGCCCTCATGGCCGAGGCGGCGCTGCGCGGGGCGTCCTTGAACGTGATGATCAATCTCGCGTCGGTGAAGGATCCGGCTCAGGTCAAGGCGCTTTCCGAGGACCTCGACCGCGCGCTCGACGGCGCTGAGGCGCAGCGCAAACGGATCACGGATTTCGTCGAGACGCGCATCGCGCGCTGATGCGACTGCTGCACGGGCGACCGCTCGCGGAGCGGTTGAACGCGCGCTCGCGTGAACGATCCGATGCTCTCCGTGCTCGCGGCATCCAACCCGCCCTCGCGGTGGTCTCGGTCGGGATCGACCCCGCAGCGACCACGTATCTGCAGCGCCTGGTGCGAAGCGGCAGCGCGCTCGGTATCACCGTCCGCGATATCGCCCTGCCCCGCGAGGCAGCCGAGGGGGCGGTCATGTCTGAGCTCGACCGAGCGAGCCGCGACGCCGCGATCCACGGTGTTCTGCTCCTCACCCCACTGCCCGGAAAGCTCGACGAGGGCCATCTCGTCGATCACATCGCACCGTACAAGGACGTCGAAGGACTGAACCCGCAGAACGTTGGGTTGCTCTTCGACGGCCGTCCGCGGTTCGTACCCTCGACCGCGGAGGCGATCGTCGAGCTCCTCAAGTTCCACCACGTCCGCCTCGCCGGCGCCTATGTCGTCGTCGTCGGCCGCAGCACCGTGGTCGGTCGCCCAGCCGCGGCCTTGCTCCTCAACGAAGACGCGACAGTGACCATCGCGCACCAGCGCACAGCTGACGTCGCCGCGCTCACGCGCCGCGCCTCGGTCGTCGTCGTCGCTGTCGGTCGCGCCGGGTTCCTCACCGGCGACATGGTCGCGCCCGGCGCCACCGTCATCGACGCGGGAATCAATGTGACGCCGGCGGGGACCGTTGGCGACACGGATGCCGACTCCGTCGCGAAGGTCGCGGGAGCACTCAGCCCCGTGCCTGGTGGCGTTGGGGCGGTGACCACCGCCCTGCTAATGCGCAATGTGCTGACCGCGGCGGAGACGCCGAGCGCCGGCGCCTAGCCCAGGATCGGCTTGAGCACCTCGATGAGTGAGCGCGCTCCACTCGTCGCGGCGAACAGCAAGGCCAAGATCTTCATGCGACCTCCCTAACGCTTCGCTAGTTCAAAGGCTCTACGCGCATAGCCAAGTGCCTCTTCGGCAAGCCCCCGTCTTGATAGCACGTCGCTGAGCTCCGCATACGTCTCGCCGAGCTCGGGCCCCGGCCGATCTCGCATTATTTCGATAGCCTCACGAAGCACCTTCTCAGCCTCGCTCGGCGCCCGCTCCTTTATTGCACGAGCGAGCGCTATTGCCGTTGCGACCCGAAGCGCGCGATCGCCGAGCTCGCCAGCGCGCGAGTGTGCGTTTCGTAGGCTCACGGTCCCGACGGCCTCCTCACCGCCCTCGACCTGGGCCAGTCCGGCGATCATTGCGATACGCGTCTCGAGTACAGGGTTGTCGGCCTCGCCAGCGAGCCGCTCGGCCTCGCGAAGCGTGACCATTCCCTTCGCGCGATGCCCGATGGCCAACAGGCCTCTCCCTCGCTGAAAGCGGATCTCAGCCACCCGCGATCTGTTCCGGATCGATTCGAAGAGAGCCTCGCTCTTGCCGAGGTACGCCAGGGCGGCGTCGTAATCCTTCAGTTGATGAAAGGACATTCCTATCGCGGCGAATAGGGAGGCGAGCCACTTCGGATCGCCGATGTCCGCGCCCTCAGTCTCCGCGCGTTCGAAGTGTTCGAGCGCGAGCGAGAACTCATTCCGTTGATAGAAGGTGAGACCGAGGTTGTGGAGCACATGGACTTTGAGCACAGGGTCGCGCAGTTCACCACGCGCCATCGCACGAAGCGCCTCGCTGAAATGCTCGGCAGCCTCGGCGTAGCTCATCAACAGGTGCAGCGCCATACCGAGCTGGGCGCGCGCGCGAGCGATCAGCTCGACGGTTCCGTTTGCCTGGTAGATGTCGAGCGCTTCCTGCAACGCTGTCGCGGATTTCGCGCCTAGACCCGCCTCCCAGTACGCCCGGCCTAGCGTGCGGAGGACGCCGGCGCGCTCCAACCGGGTCTGCTCTTCCTCGAGCAACGGAAGGAGAATCTCGATCGCTTCAGCCGCCTTGCCCTCGGCGGTGAGTTGGTGCGCGCGGGCAATTGCCACGGCTCGTTCACCTCGCTGTTCTTCGAGCTGACGGTCCTCCATGAAGTGCGAGACCGGCTTCCCGAGCTTCGTCGCCAAGTGTTCGAGGGACTTCATCGCCGGGCGAATCTTGCCAAGCTCGATCGCGCTGACATGTGCGCGCGTGTAGTAGGGAGCGCCAAGCTGCGCTTGGCTCAGACCCGCTGCGACGCGCGCTTCACGCAGGCGCTGGCCCAGTTGCCGCATGGCCGGCGATTCGGGGGCGATGCGTCGCTGGCGGACGCGCATTGGCACGGCGCGAGAAGGTACGCGCCCTGGGGGTCGGCGTCAACTGGAAATCGACAGCGCGTTTCTAGAGACGGACGACGGGTGGGTTCGCTGGGTCCTCGAAGTGGGTGGTGTCGATGAAGCGGAGCTTGCCGAGTCGGCGGTCCATGAGCACCGAGTGGGTGCGAGCGCCGCCCGCGAAGAAGCGCACTCCCTGCAGCAGGTCGCCGTCGGTCACGCCCGTGGCGACGAATCGCACGTCCCGCCCGCTCGCCAGGTCCTCAGTGCGGTACACGCGGCCGTCGTCGACGATGCCCATCTTCTTGGCACGCTCGCGCTCCTCGTTGCTGCGGAACTTGAGGCGCCCCAGGATCTCGGCGCGCAGGCACCTCAGCGCGGCCGCGGCAAGAACGCCCTCGGGCGCGCCGCCGATGCCCATGACCGCGTGCACACCGGTGCCCGCCACGGCCACCGAGATCGCGGCCATGAGGTCACCGTCCTCGATGAGCTTGATGCGCGCTCCGGCAGCGCGCACCTGCGCGACGAGCTGCTCGTGGCGCGGTCGGTCGAGGATCACGATCGTGAGGTCGTCGACGTCACGATTCAGCGACCTCGCGATGATCTTCAGGTTCTCCGCGACCGGACGGTCGAGATCGACCTGTCCCGCAGCCGGCTTCCCGACGACGAGCTTCTCCATATAGGTATCGGGCGCGTGGAGCAGGCCGCCGGGTTCGGATACCGCGATCGTCGCCAGCGCGTTCGCGCGTCCCTTCGCGACGGGGTTCGTGCCCTCGAGCGGATCGACCGCGATGTCGACCTCGGGACCGTCACCACGCCCCACCTTCTCACCGATGTAGAGCATCGGTGCCTCGTCGCGCTCGCCCTCGCCGATGACGACGGTGCCGTGGAACGCGACCTCGTCCATCGCCTTCCGCATCGCCTCGACCGCGGCCTCGTCGGCGCGATCGTTGTTGCCATGGCCCATCCAGTGGGCGGCCGCGAGCGCGGCCGCTTCGGTGATGCGCACGAGCTCAAGGCTGGAGGTCCGATCGGTGGGGACCGGCGGGCCGAGCATGGGGCTAGACCCTACCGGCTTCCGCGGGCCGCTGCACGAGCACGGACCAGTCGCTCCGCGGCATCCTCGATGCGCGGCAGCGGGTCGCGCATCGCAGCGTCGCGGTCGGCCTCCGACTGGCCCGCGAGGGTCTCGATCGCCTCGACGCCGGCGTCACGCATCGCATCGTGACCCGGACCGATCATCCCCGCCACCGCGACGACCGGGATGCCGCGCCGTTTCGCCGCGACGGTCACGGCATGCGTGAGCTTGCCGTACATGCTCTGCCTGTCGATGCGCCCTTCGCCCGTCACCACGAGGTCCGCTCCGACCAGCCGTTTGTCGAACCCGACGGCGTCGAGGACGAGCAACGCTCCAGAGACGAGTCGCGCATCGAGGAAGGCGATGAGCCCCGCACCGAGACCACCGGCCGCGCCCGCTCCGGGCACGCTCCGCACGTCACGACCCACGAATGCCTCGACGACGTCCGCGTAACGCGTGAGCGCCGCCTCAAGCTCGCGTTGGATCTGGGGCGTCGCGCCCTTCTGCGGTCCGTAGACCGCGGTCGCGCCCTCGGGGCCGAGCAGCGGATTGCGCACGTCGCACGCGACGTCGATCGCAGGCCGGATGAGACGCGGATCGGTCTGCCCCTCGATGCGCGCGAGACGCGCGAGGGCGGCGCCACCCTCCGGCAGTTCGCCGCCGTCGGCGTCGAAGAAGCGGTAGCCGAACGCGCGCGCCATGCCGGCGCCGCCGTCGTTCGTCGCGCTACCGCCGATGCCGATGACGATGCGCTGCGCGCCCGAAGCCGCCGCGGCCAGGATGAGCTCGCCGGTGCCGTGCGTGGACGTGATGCGTGGATCGCGCTCGTCGTCGCGAAGGAGCGGAAGCCCGCTCGCTGCGGCCATCTCGAGGACGGCGGTCGCGCGATCGCCGAGCACGCCCCACTGCGCGTCGATCTCACGTCCGAGCGGATCGTGCACGCGCGCGCTCCGCAGCTCGCCGCCCGTCGCACGCACGAGGGCAAGCGCAGTCCCCTCTCCCCCATCCGCGAGCGGCAGCTCGACGCATTCCGCGCGAGGCCAAACGCGCCGTATGCCGCGCGCGATAGCGCGCGCGACGGCGACCGCGTCGGCACTGCCCTTGAACGATTGAGGAGCGATCACGACCCGCGGCGCGTCGCGGTCGAGCACGCGGGAATGATAGGTACGACGCGGACGTTCATCCGGCGTGCCCCCTAAACTCGAAAGCACGTGACCCTCATGACCGGGCCTGACGCGGGTTGTACCCCGCGCGCCCCCGCCGAGCTCTCCGAAGCCTGGTCAGAGATCGCCGAACGGCGATCGCCAGCCAGCATCTTCCTCACTCCGGACTGGATCCGTGTGGCGCGCGAACACGACAGCGCCGAACCGGTGACACTCGCGGTCGGCGACGCACCGCACGGCATCGCGGCCCTCGCGCGCGACGTGGACGGCACCATCCGCTTCGCAGGCGGCGAGCTCACCGACGAGCAGGACGTGGTCGCACCGGCGGGTCGGGAACGCGAGATCGCCACCGCGGTCGCCAACTGGATGGTCACTGATGCACCGCGGCGGGTCCGCATCGAATTCGTGCCCGAGGACTCGCCGACCCTCGACGCGGTCGCGGTCGCACTCGAGCAGGGCGGCTACGCCGTCGAGCGCTCGCGCCTGATCACCAGCCCGCGCCTCGGCCTCCCCGCAGACTTCGAGACGTACGTGCAGAGCCTCGGGAAGAAGGAGCGGCACGAGCTGCGCCGAAAGATCCGCCGCCTCGAAAACGCCACCCAGGCCACCTTCCGCTGGGCCGGCGACGCAGAACGCGGCGCGACACTGGATCGCTTCTTCGCGCTGCACCGGCTGTCGCGCGGCGAGAAGGCGGACTTCATGACAGCGCCCGTCGAGCGGTTCTTCCGCGACATCGCCGACGCGCTCGCACCGCTGGGACGGCTGCGTCTGGGTGTGCTGCGTGCGCACGACGAAGACGCCGCCGTGTTGTTCGCGTTCGCTTACCGCGGCACGCTCGCGCTTTACAACGCCGCGTACGATCCGGCGCTCGCATCGCTGTCGATCGGCATCGTCAGCCACGCCTGGGCGATCCGTGAGGCGATCCGCGAGCATTTCGACACCTACGACCTGCTGAGAGGCGACGAGCCGTACAAGTACGACCTCGGCGCGACGGACCGCTGGCTCGGGCGGCTCGACGCCACACGTCTATGACGCGCCGAGTCGCGATGCTGTCGGTCCATGCGTGTCCGCTCGCGAAACTTGGTGGTCGGGACTCGGGCGGAATGAACGTCTACGTGCGCGAGCTGGCGCGTGTGCTCGGGCAGCGCGGTATCGAGGTGGACGTGTTCACGCGCTGGCGCGAGAAGTACGACCCGCGCATCCAGCAGTTCGGCGAGAACGCGCGTGTCATCCACATCGAATCCGGACCGATCGGGTACTGGCCGAAGATGGACGTGTACGACCACCTCGACGAGTTCACCGCGAAGGTCGACGAGCACGTCGCCGCAGAGGGTCGGTCGTACGACCTCATACATTCGCACTACTGGCTGTCCGCAAGCGTCGCGCGCACCCTCGCAGCACGCTGGGGAGTGCCGCGCATCCAGATGTTCCACACCCTGGGTCTGGTGAAGCGCGAAGTCATGGACGAGGACATCGACGGCGAGAGTGACGTGCGCGTTGAGATCGAGCGCCAGGCCATCCAGGAGTCCGCGGCGATCGTCGCGGCGAGCGAGATCGAGCTCGACGAGCTGCGCGACCTCTACGGCGCGGATCCGGCCAGGGTCCGGATCATCCCCTGCGGCGTCGATCCGATGGTGTTCCGGCCGATCCGCCAAGCGGACGCGCGCGATCGCCTCGGCCGCGACCAATGCGAGCGCATCGTGCTGTTCGTCGGTCGTATCGAGCAGATCAAGGGGATCGACGTGCTGCTGCGCGCGCTGGGCCTGCTGTTCCTCCGCCGACCCGATCTTCGCAGTGACGTCTGCCTCCTCGTCGTCGGCGGTGCGCTCGATCCGCAAGACGACGCGCCCGAGACCGAGAAGATCCAGGAGCTGCGCCGACTTGTGCACGAGCACCGCATGGAGGCGAACGTCAACTTCGTAGGCTCGCTCGACCAAGACCGGCTCGCGCTCTATTACGCCGCGGCGGACGTCTGCGCGGTGCCGTCGCTGACGGAATCCTTCGGTCTCGTCGCACTCGAGGCGATGGCGTGTGGAACACCCGTCGTTGGCACACGCGTCGGCGGCCTTCAGACGCTCATCGAACACGGCGAGTCGGGCCTCCTCGTTCCCGCTGGCGACGACGAGGCGCTTGCGGCCGCGATCGAACAGTTGCTCACGGATCATCGGCTGCGGATGCATCTCGCGCACGGCGCGCGAGATCGCGCCGAGCATTACACCTGGCAAAGCGTCGGCGAGAAGATCGATGCGCTCTACGGATCGGTGCTCGCGTCATCTCCGGCGGTGGAGGTCTAAAGGTGGCGGAAGCATTCGCGATCCCGAAGCGTGCGATGGCCGTCGTGGCGCACCCCGATGACGTCGACTTCGGATGCTCGGGCACGCTCGCCTCCTTCATCGAGCGCGGGACGCACGTCACCTACTGCCTTCTCACCAGCGGCGACAAGGGCACACACGATCCGGACTTGTCGCCCCAGGCGCTCGCGCAGACGCGCGAGAGAGAGCAACGCGCGGCCGGCGAGGCCATCGGCGTCAAGGAATTCGTCTTTCTCCGGCACCACGACGGCGAGCTGGAGCGGTCGATGGCGCTTCGCGAGGAGGTCTGTCGCGTCATCCGCGAGTACAAGCCCGACCTCGTCTTCACCAACGATCCATGGGGCCACTACCAGGTCCACCCCGACCACCGTGTCGCGGGATGGTCGGGCCTTGATGGCGTGATCGCGGCGCGCGACCACCTCTTCTTTCCCGAACAGCTGGGCGGTGGCAAGCTCGCGAAGCATCGCGTCTCCCGCGTCCTCCTGTTCGGCACGCGCGAGCCGAACGTGTGGTTCGACATCAGCGGCACGCTCGATAAGAAGATCAAGGCTCTGCGATCGCACAAATCGCAGCTCGGCGGGCGCACCGAGTTCCCCAAACGCATGCGAACGTGGGCGAAGAGCATCGGTGCCGCGTGGAACGTGCCGGCTGCGGAGGCCTTCCGCTACATCGAGCTGGGGTAGTCGCTACGGCTAGTGCTTGAAGTGCCGCCGCCCCGTGAACAGCATGGCCATGCGGTGCTTGTTCGCCGTCTCGATCATCATCGCGTCGCGGAGTGAACCGCCGGGCTGGATGATCGCGGTCACGCCCGCGCGGGCTGCGACCTCGATGCCGTCCGGGAACGGGAAGTACGCGTCGGACGCCATGACGGCGAGGCGCGCGTTCTCGCCGGCCTTCCGGACGGCGACCTCGACGGCGACAACGCGCGACAGCTGACCGGGACCCACGCCGACGCTGGCGAGGCCCTTCACAAGGACGATCGCGTTGGACGTGACGTGGCGCACGCAGCGCCATGCGAACAGCAGGTCGGTCAGCTCTTCGAGCGTCGGCGTGCGCTCCGTTACGACCTTGAAGTTCCCCTCTTCCGTCACGGACTCGTCCGGCGTCTGGACCAGGAGACCTCCCGCGACCTTCTTCAGGTCGAATCTATGATCGGCGCGACGGAGACGCCGGCCATCCACGAGCGCGTTCGGCACCGACAGGATCTCGAGGTTCTTTCGCTGGCGAAGCAGAGGCAGGGCGTCGTCCTCGAAGCCCGGCGCGATGATGGCCTCGTAGAACGTGTCCTGCATCGCTTCGGCGAGCTCGCGCGTGACAGGCCGGTTGGCGCCCACGATGCCTCCGAACGCCGAGACCGAGTCGGCCATGAACGCGCGCTGGTACGCCTTGGTGATCTCGCTCTCGGACGCGATGCCTGAGGGGTTCTGATGCTTCACGATCGCGACGGTCGGCTGCGCGAAGTCGGAGACGATGCGCCAGGCCGCGTTGATGTCGAGAACGTTGTTGAAGCTCGCTGCGCGGCCATGGATCTGCTCCATCGAGACCATCGCGCCGCTCTCCTCGCCGCGGATCGCGTAGAACGCCGCCTGCTGGTGCGGGTTCTCGCCGTAGCGCAGATCGCGCACCTTTCGAAGCGAGAGCGTCATGTCGTCAGGAAACTGGATCCCGGCCTCGTTCACGAAGCGCGATGCGATCGTGGCGTCGTACGCCGCGGTGTGCGAGAACGCCTCAGCAGCGAGGAGTCGGCGCGTCTCCAGCGACACGGTGCCCCGGCCCTTGAGCTCGTCCAGCACAGCGCCGTAACGGTCCGGTCGCGCAACGACGACGACATCCTGGTAGTTCTTGGCCGCGGCGCGCAGCAGTGTCGCGCCGCCGATGTCGATCTGGTCCTGCAGCTCGAGGCCACGCTTCCCCGCAGCCGCGGCCTTCGCGTAGGGATACAGGTTCACCGCGACGAGGTCGATCGGTTCGATGCCTTCGCGCGCGAGCTCTGCCAGGTGCGCCTCGTCGTCGCGTCGCGCCAGCAGCGCCGCGTGGATGCGGGGATGCAGCGTCTTGACCCGACCACCAAGCAGCACCGGCGAGCCGGTCTGCTCTTCGACAGCCTTGGCGTCGATGCCCTCCATCGCGAGCGCCGCCCGCGTGCCATCGGTCGCGATCAGATCCCAGCCAAGCTCGCGCAAGCCGCGCGCGAACGCGACGAGACCGGTCGTATCTGAAGCTGAGAGGAGTGCTCGCACGGTGTCTCCCTGTCAATCGCGCTTGCGGTCGCTAGCATAGCCGGACCGTGCCGTTCGACCTCGGTCACTTCGTTGACCGTTTTTTTCAGCCTTTCAACACCGAGTCGCGGTTCTATTGGCCCGCGGTCTATGCGGTCGCCGTCTCGCTCGTGGCGAACATCGTTTGGTACAACTGGAGGCGCCGCGGCGCGACGCCGCCGGCCGAGAACGCACTGAAGCAATGGGCGTTGTGGACGAACATCGTCTTCCTGATCGTGATCCTGGTCTGGATCATCGCGAAGCTGCCGTTCTGGGTCATCGGTGTCACGATGGCGGCCAACATCGCGGCGCTCGGGCTGATGTATCTGTACGTGCTACCGCCGCAGGAAGCGGCGTGGGAGCGCGAGCAGCGCCGGCAGCGGTACTTCCCGCAGCCGGAGAAGCGCAAGAAGAGGCGCCGCGGCTAGCTCATTCCGGCGCCGCGTACGCGACCGTGAAGTCCGGGTAGCGAGACTCACCACCGAGATCCGTCCGATCGACGCGTTCGACCTTCGCGAGGCGCGGTCCGTGCGCGAGCCACGTCGCCAGCGCGTCGAGAGCATGGGCGTCGCCCTCCGCGATCAGCTCCACTGCGTCATCCGCTCGATTCCACACGCAACCGTTCAGTCCGTGAGCCATCGCCTCGCGCATGGCCGCGGCGCGGAAGTTCACACCCTGCACGCGCCCGCGCACCACGAAGCGAGCCCTGGTCATCCGCGGCGCTTGCGCCTCGTGAGCATCTCGTCCAGCTCCGAAGTGTTCGCGAGCGCTCCGCGCGGCGTCCAGCCACGGCGCGCGTTCGCGACGGCGTATTCCATCCAGTCGAGCTCCTCGATCGAATGCGCGTCGGAGTTCGCGACGAGCGTGACGCCCTTGTCGAGGGCCTTACGGACCCAGGTATCCGGCAAGTCGAGCCGTTCGGGTCCGCCGTTGATCTCGATCCACGTGCCCGTCTCCGCGGCGGCGTCGATGAGCGCCTGGAGGTCGAGCGCATGCGGATCGCGCCGTTCGAGCAGCCTCCCTGTCGGGTGTGAGATCGCGGTGACCAAGGGATGCCGCATCGCGGTGAGCACGCGCTCGGTCATGATCTCGCGCGTCTGGCCGAACGCCGAGTGCACCGACGCGCTGACGATGTCGAAGCGCGCCAGCATGTCGTCGGGGTAGTCGAGCGCTCCGTTCGCGCGGATGTCCACTTCGGTGCCGACGAGGATCCTGAACGGCGCGAGCTCCAGGTTGAGCCGCCGCGCCTCCTCGACGCGTGCGGTGATGCGCTCCGCGCCCAGGCCGTTCGTCATACCGAGACCCGGCGAGTGGTCGGTGACGGCGTAATACGCGTAGCCCTTGTCGCGCGCGCGACGTGCCATGTCGGCCAGCGTGTCGCGACCGTCGGTCCAGTTCGTGTGGGTATGGAGGTCGCCGCGCATCTCTGGAAGCGTCACGAGCGTCGGCAGGGCGTGCGCGATCGCAGCGTCGATCTCGCCGTGGTCCTCGCGTAGCTCCGGCGCGATCCAGTCCATGCCGAGCGCGGCGTAGATGTCCTCCTCGGTCCGTGACGCGATCTCCTGGCCGCGCGCCTCGGCGCCGACCCGATAGAGGCCGTATTCGTTGAGCAGCAGCTTCTTCTTCAGCGCGTGGCCACGCAGCCGCACGTTGTGCTCCTTCGAGCCCGTGAAATAGAGGAGCGCGGCGCCCCACGACTCGGGCGGGACGACGCGGAGGTCGATCTGCAGCCCACGCGCGACGATGACCGAGGTCTTCGTCTCGCCGTGTGCCAGCACGCGCTCGACCGAAGGCGCCCGGACGAACGCGTCCATGATCGGTGCGGCCGCGACGGAGGCGACGAGGAGATCGACGTCGCCGATCGTCTCCCGGTAGCGACGCAGACTTCCCGCGACCCCGACCGCCCGGGTCCCGGTCTCCTGCCGCAGCCAGTCCACCATCGACGTCGCCGCGGCCCGCGCGTGATGGACGAGGTTCCGGCCGGTGCGCTGTTTCAGCGACGCGATCGACCTCAGGATGTTCTCCTCGGTCTTCGCCTGGATCTTCGGGAGCTCACGCAGGCGATGGGCTTTCGCCGCCTCCTCCAGCTCGTCGACGGTCGTGATCTTCAGGTTGTCGTAGATGATCCGGGCCGTCGCCGGCCCGACGCCCGGCACGCGCAGGAGCGTGATGAGTCCGGACGGCACCGCGGCCTTCAGCTCCTCGTGGCGCAGCGAAGTGCCCGTGCTCACGAGCTGCGTGATCGCGTCGCGCACCGACGGACCCACCTTGGGGATCTCGGCGAGGCGATCCTGCTCGACCAGCGTCGCGATGGGCTCGCGCAGATCTCGGATGGCGCGCGCGACCGCGCGATACGTGACGGCGCGGAAGACGTTCTCGCCCTTCAGCTCAAGGAGATCGCCGATCTCATCAAGGACCGCGGCGACGCCTTCGTTGTCGTACGTGACGGCATCGCGGGGCACGAGGCGATGGTACGCGAGGGCGGGAGGAGCTCGCGCTAGGTCCGGTTTGTCACCGGTGTTCGCGCGAGCTCGAGGTAGCGGAACGCCTGATCGGTCTCGCCGCGCGCGCGAAGCTTCATCGCGTACTCAGCGGCGAACGTCGAGAGGTTCGGGTGGTCACCGACCTCCACGAGAAGCTCGATGGCCTTCCGATAAGCGCGGTCGCTCGCGGTGAACGACTTGAGGGCGTCCTGTGCGGCGCCGATGACGCGCAGCGCGTCGGCGCGCTGCACGGGCTGATCGGTGAGGATCTTCTCGGCGTGCCGCGCGATGTTCAGCGCCTGCTCGGCATCGCCGCTGGTGAGCGCGATACGCGCGAGCACGAGCTCCGCGACGACGACCATGCCCTCGTCGTGGACCATGCGTGCCGTGGCCGCACCACGCTGGGCCAGCTCGCGCGCCTCGTCGGTCTTGCCCATCTCGAAGTGGATCGACGACAGCGAGTGGAGCACCTGCAGTTGGAACGTCGTGTCCTCGACGCGCGTGAAGAGATCGAGCGCACGGCGATAGTTCGCGATCGCGCCGTCCAGCTCGCCAGCGTCGTAGAGCGACACCGCAACGCCCATGTAGCCCTGCGCCGCAAGGCGCAGCTCGTCGATCCCGCTCGCGAGATCCAGGGCCGAGACGTATGTCTGCATGGCCTTGGCAGAGCGGTTCAAACGGCGGTATGCCGTCCCCAGCGCGACGAGGATGCGTGCGCGCAGACGCGGGTCGCTGACCTCGTGGCGCTCCATGGCATCCCGCGCCGATTCCAGCGCCTCGGCCGCGGCCACGTACTGGCCGATCTGGCCGTAGGCGATGCCGCGCAGGTGCAGAAGGTGGGCGACCTCGCCCGCGTCGGTGGCCGCGTCGATCAGGGACAGCGCCTCGCCGATACGGTCGAAGGCAACCTCACGATTACCGGTGTTCATCTCCGCCTGCGCCAGGAAGCGCAGCAGCGCCGCGCGCTCGCGTTTCTCGGGCTTGGCGGCAAGTGCCGCCGTCACCTCGTCGCGAACGACGGTCCAATCCCGCCGCTCCGCCGCGGCCTCCGCGGCCAAACGGTGGAAAACGAGCCGCTTCGACGTCGCAAGCGGTTCGTCGCCGAGGAAGTAGTCGAGACTCTTGCTAAGGCGCGCCGCGAGGATCTGAAGGGAACGGACGGAGGGGCGGACGAGGCCGGACTCGACCTGACTGATGAAGCCCTTGGTGAGTTCGTCGCCCGCGAGCTGAGCCTGACTCATGCCTCGTTCGCGTCGCGCTTCACGCACGCGGGCCCCGAGTCCATTCGCTCCGTTCGGTTTCGCCAGCGTGTCGGTAGTCGTCACATCGCTCCAATGTCACCGAACTGACAGCCAGGCGGACTGTTTCACCTTGCGCCGCCAAGTTCAGCGTTCGTAGACTCGCCCGACGATAGCCAACCCCCCGCAGGCGGCGCATCCGCCGAACGGGGGAGGGGAACGAGGGGAGACAGAGGTGAAACCACTTCGCACGCGACTCCTGCGCGCGGCCGTTCTCGCCGCGTTGCTCGTCGTAATGACCGCGGACGTGGCGTCTGCGAACGCTGGCGGCGCCGGGGCCGACAGCGTGCCGTACGACCCCGGGCTCCCCAACATCGCGCCGATCCTGCCGTGGTTCTGGCCGCTGTCCGAGTAGCGCCAGCGGCGGACCGGCGGGCCGTTCTCCATACTGGCGACGTGCCCGCTACATCCACCGATCGCCGCCAACGCCTCGACATCGAGGGAAAGCCGTTCCTGTTCCAGCACGGCTACCGCTTCGGCAAGGTCACGTATGTCACGCGGCTGCCGCTGGAAAAGAGCATGACGGTGTTCGCGCCCGGGCATCTTTCCGCGAGCGAGGTCGAGTCCGTCGTTCGCGGGGACAACCCCTGGATGCTGGACTAGAGACAGGCTCGCGAGAGGTGCGCGCGGTCGTTCAGCGGGTGCGCTCCGTCTCCGTCCACGTCGCGGATGAGACCATCGCCACGATCGGCCCGGGCCTCGCGGTGCTGCTCGGTGTCGCGGGAGACGACCGCCCCGAGGACGGCGAACGGATCGCCGCCAAGCTCCTCTCCCTTCGCATCTTCGACGACGTTCGCGGCCGCCTGGATCGCACCCTGAAGGACGCGGGCGGGAGCGTGCTCGTCATCCCCCAGTTCACCCTGTACGGCGACGTGCGCCATGGGCGGCGTCCTGACTTCAGCGCCGCGGCGCCGCCCGAGGTCGGCCGGAGGCTCTTCGAAGGCTTCTGCGGCGTGCTGCGGGGCGCGGGCACCGACGTCGCGCAGGGAAGGTTCGGCGCCGACATGCGGATCGTGCTCGAGGCCGACGGGCCGGTCACGCTGCTGCTGTCGACCGACGGTTGGGCGCAGGCAGACCTCGGGCGCAAGACCTAGTGGATCACGCGGACCACGTTCGCCTCCTGAAGGGCGGCGTGACTCCGGGCGGTGCTTGGGCCGACCTCGGCGCCGGGACCGGAGCTTTCACGCTCGCTCTCGCGGAGCTCATCGGCACGGAAGGCGAAGTGATCGCGGTCGATCGCGACCGCGCCGCACTGCGTGAGCTCGAGCGCGCTCTTCATCCGGGCGGCGCCACGGTCCAGACCCTCACTGCGGACTTCACGAAGCCGATGGAGCTCGCCTCACTCGACGGCATCGTGATGGCGAACTCGCTCCACTTCGTGAAGGACAAGGCTCAGGTGCTCACGCTCGTCCACCACATGCTGAGGCCATCGGCACGGCTGCTGCTCGTCGAGTACGACGCCGACAAGGGGAACCACTGGGTCCCCCACCCGCTGTCGTTCGAGACCTGGCGGTCGCTCGCCGACGCGAACGGCTTCAGCGGCACCCGGAAGCTCGCGAGCGTCCCGAGTCGCTTCCTCGGACGCATCTACTGCGCCGAGAGCATCAGGGCGTGAACTGCGCCTCGACCTCGATGACCTTGTTCGTGCGCGGATCGATGTGGACGCGGAACTTCTCCGTCGAACGCGCGCCCGCCGGAACGATGTCGCAGTTCACCTGGACCGTCCACACACGGATGACCTGACACGGCGCGTCGTACTTCTTGAAGTAGAGCTGTCCCTGCGCCGTGCTCTTCGCCATAGCGACGTACTCCGTGTCGCTGAGCGTGCCATCGGGCGGCCGCAGGTAGAGAAAGGCGATCACGAAGATCGCCGCGAGCCCCGCGAATATCGCGAGCTGGGCGCGGCGGCTGATCCGTCGGGTCAGAGCTGGGCTCCGCGCGCGAGCTCGAGCGCCGTCGCGAGCGTCAGCTTCGCGGCCTTGAGCCAAAGCCGCTTGTTCGTGATCTTGTCTGGCGTGTCATCCACCGTGTGGAAGGTGAAGTTCCCGGGGAACGTGCGGTCGATCTCGCCGTAGCGCTGAACGAGCGCGACCGACGGTACGCCGCCGATGAGACCGAACGGCGCTGCGTCGAGGATGAAGGCGTCGCTGGTCGCGAGCTGCTCGACCAGCGGCGAGACGCCGATCGCATAGCGCTGGTTCGCGTCCCTCACACGGTCCCGCAGCGACGCGGAGTTCGGCGTGTAGTACACGAGGTCGAGCCGGTCTGCGAGCGGATTGAATCCGACCATGTCGATGTTGATCACCCAACGGTACGGATTCGGCGGCGGGAGCGACTGCAGATACGCGAGGCTGCCCTTGAAGAAATACTCCTCACCGTCGAAGAACGCGAGGACGATGGGCATGCGCAGCGACGCGCGGTCCGCGGCCAGGATCCGCGCGTACTCGAGCAGCGCCGCGGTGCCGGTCGCGTTGTCGTCGGCGCCGGGGGCGGGATCCAGCGCGGGGCGCCACCCCGGCGTGCGGTTCGCAGTCGAGTCGAAGTGGGCGCTGATCATGCCCGCGCCGCCGAGGAAGCCCTCCGCCCCGCTGCCTGCGAGCGGGTTGATCGTCGCGAAGATGTTGTCGAGGCGGACGCCGTTGTACGACGTCGGGACGTCCTGGACCACCACGCCCGGGATCGCGGAGAGCTGCTCCATCAGGTATGCGACGGCCTTCGCATGGCCGGGGTGGAGCGGATGACGCGACACGAATGACGTCAGGGCGCGCAGGTGGTCGTCGAGCTTCGCGGGGTCGATCTGCGTGAGCATCTCGGCGATGGGTTTCGGCGACGGCGTCGGTGTGGGTGTTGGTCGAGCCGTGGCAGTTGGAGCGACTGAGGCGGTGGGTGTCGCGCTTGGCGCCGGCGCGACGCTCACGGCGAGAGGGTCAGTGGTGGGTGAGGCCGTAAGCGTGTAGACACGTCCCGGTATGGCGTCGCACGCGGCGCACAGGACCAGGAACAACACGACGAGGACCCTCATTCTCCTAGGCTAAACGGGCCCTCGTCGCGAACGGTGCTAGTTCATCTTCCCCGCGCCGACGGGGTCCTTCTCGCGCTGTTCGGCCTTCTCGGCGGCGTACTGCTGCGACCAGAAGACGACCCTACCCTTCTCCACATCCACGACGACGGTGTCGCCCTCCTTGTATTCGCCGGAAAGCATCTTCTGCGCGAGCGGGTCGAGGACGAGGCGCTGGATGGTGCGTTTGATCGGGCGCGCGCCGTAGACAGGGTCCCAGCCCTCTTTCGCGATGAAGGCCTTCGCGTTCTCGCTTAGCTCGAGGGCGATCTTCCGCTCCGCAAGGCGCTTCGCGAGCATCAGCGTCTCCTTCTCGACGATCTCCTTGATCTGATCGATCACGAGATTCTTGAAGATGACGATCTCGTCGACGCGGTTGAGGAACTCGGGGCGGAACTGTCCGCGGAGGGCGTCCATCACACGCTTGCGGAGGAGGTCGGGCTGTTCCGCGAGCTCGGTGATGAATGTCGAGCCGACGTTGCTGGTCATGATGATCACGACGTTCTTGAAGCTGACCGTGCGGCCCTGCCCGTCCGTGAGACGTCCGTCATCCAGGATCTGCAGCAGGACGTTGAACACGTCGGGATGCGCCTTTTCGATCTCGTCGAGCAGCAGAACGGCGTACGGGCGGCGGCGGACAGCTTCGGTGAGCTGGCCGCCTTCTTCGAAGCCGACGTAGCCCGGCGGCGCGCCGATGAGCCGCGAGACCGTGTGCTTCTCCATGTACTCGGTCATATCGAGGCGGACCATCGCCTTGTCATCGTCGAAGAGGAACTCCGCGAGCGCCTTCGCGAGCAGCGTCTTGCCCACGCCGGTCGGCCCGAGGAAGAGGAATGATCCGAGCGGACGGTTCGGGTCCTGCATGCCAGCGCGTGCGCGGCGGACCGCGTTCGCGACGGCGGTGACCGCCTCGTCCTGGCCGACGACGCGCGAGTGCAGCTGCTGCTCCATTTTCAGGAGCTTCGAGACCTCGCCCTCGAGCAGCTTGGAGACCGGGATGCCGGTCCACTTGCCCACCACATCGGCAATGTCTTCCGGCGTGACCTCTTCGGTGAGCATCTTCCCGGTCTTCTGCACGTCCGCGAGCTTCCTCTCGGCTTGAGCGATATCGCGCTCGATGTTCGCCGCGGTGCCGTACTTGAGCTCGGCAGCCTTCGCGTAATCGCCGGTGCGCTCCGCGCTCTCGATGTCAGCCTTGACGGCCTCGATGCGTTCGCGCAGCGTCCTGATCTCCTGGATCGCGGCTTTCTCCTGCTGCCAACGCGCGCGCAGACCGGCGCTGTCCTCCTTCACCTGCGCGAGCTCCCGCTCGAGCTTCTGGAGGCGCTCCTTGCTCGCGGGATCCGTCTCCTTCTTGAGCGCTTCGCGCTCGATCTCGAGGCGGCGGATGGTCCGCTCGACCTCGTCGAGCTCCGCCGGCATCGAGTCGATCTCCATGCGTAGCTTCGAGCCGGCCTCATCGACGAGGTCGATCGCCTTGTCCGGCAAGAACCGGTCCTGGATGTAGCGCGCGGAAAGCGTGGCGGCGGCGACCAGGGCGGAGTCCTGGATGCGGACACCGTGATGGATCTCGTACCGCTCGCGCAGCCCACGGAGGATCGAGATCGTGTCTTCGACCGAGGGCTCCCCTACGTAGACCGGCTGAAAGCGGCGCTCGAGCGCGGCGTCCTTCTCGATGTGCTTGCGGTACTCGTCGAGCGTCGTGGCACCGATCGCATGCAGCTCTCCGCGCGCGAGCATCGGCTTCAGCATGTTCGCGGCGTCGACAGCGCCTTCGGCGGCGCCGGCCCCGACGACGGTGTGCAGCTCGTCGATGAACAGGATGATCTGGCCATCGCTGGTGGCGACCTCCTTCAGTACGGCCTTGAGTCGCTCCTCGAACTCGCCGCGGTACTTCGCTCCGGCGAGGAGCGAGCCGATGTCCAGCGCGAACACGCGCTTGTCCTTCAGGCCCTCGGGCACGTCGCCGCGAACGATCCGCTGAGCAAGGCCCTCCACGATCGCCGTCTTGCCGACGCCGGGCTCGCCGATCAGCACCGGATTGTTCTTGGTGCGCCGTGACAAGACTTGGATGACGCGGCGTATCTCTTCGTCCCGGCCGATGACCGGGTCGATCTTGTTCTTGCGAGCCAGCTCGGTGAGGTCACGCCCGTACTTCTCGAGGACCTGGTACTTGTTCTCGGGGCTCGCGTCGGTGACGCGCTGGTTCCCCCGGATGTCCTTCAGCGAGCTCAACACGCGCTCGTGCGTGACGCCGAGGCGCTTCAGTGCCTGCCCCGTGTAGCCGTTGTCACCGGTCATCGCCAGCAGGAGGTGTTCGGTGGAGACGTACTCGTCGCCAAGGGCTTCAGCCTCCTTCTGCGCGTGCTGCAACACGCGACCCAGGCGCGGCGACGCTCCGACCTGAACGTTGCCGGAGACGTGCGGCTGGCGCTCGAGCTCGGTGGTCAGCGCACTGCTCACCTGCGCCGGCTGCACGCCCAGGGCGGTGAGCACGCTCGGAACGATCCCGCCTGGCTGCTCGATGAGCGCCGCGGCGAGGTGCTCGACATCGATCTGGCTATGCCCGTTGTCTCGCGCGCGCTGCTGCGCGCCGACAATGGCTTCCTGCGATTTCTCGGTGAGCTTGTTCGGATCGATCATTTCGTTACCTGCTCAATCTCTGGCTCGCGGCCAGGAGAGAAGCTCATAAGAGTCCCCTGCGAGGGTCGTCGGCGGCGCGCGATGCCGCGAGCTCCGTGACCAGCTCGCGCTCTTTGTCGCTCAGCTTCGTGGGCAACACGACCTTGACCGTCACGTACAGATCGCCGTGCCCGCCCGTCGGGCGCGGCATCCCCTGCCCCGCGAGCCGGATGACGCGACCGTTCTGCGTCTCCGGCGGGATGCGGAGTGAAACGCGGCCCTTCAGCGTCGGTACCGTGACCTCCGCGCCGAGCATCGCTTCGTGCAGGGCGACCGGCAGCTCCATGCGTAGGTCGTCCGCGTCGCGCTGGAACACCGGATGTGGCCGAACGCGCATTCGGAGGAAAAGGTCGCCGGAGGGACCGCCGGCGGCGCTGGGTGCGCCCTGTCCCGCGAGGCGGATGCGCTGGCCATCGCGCACGCCCGTCGGGACCCTCACGCTGAGGCGACGCGTCGTTCCATCGGAGAGGCGCAGCTCCACCTGTCGCTCGGTCCCCTTGTACGCCTCGGCCAGCGTGATCTCGACGTCTTGTTCGACGTCGGCGCCCGCCGCGGCCCGGCGCCGGCGGTTCGCGCTCGGCCGGCCGAAGAGCGGGCCCGTGTCGATGTCAGCGGCGCCCTCACCGAACAGCGTGCGGAAGAAGTCCGAGAATCCGGTCGCTTCTCCGTTGAACGGATCCGCTCCGCTTTGACCGGTGTAGACCCACTGGAATCCGCCCGGCTGCTGCCGCCCTCCACCGTTCTGGACGCGCGCCCACTCCGGTCCGATGGTGTCGTAACGCTTGCGCTTGTCGGCATCGGAGAGCACCTCGTTGGCCTCGTTGACCTCCTTGAAGCGCTTCTCCGCCTCCGGCTTCTTGTTGACGTCCGGGTGGTGCTGGCGCGCAAGCCTGCGGTATGCCTTCTTGATCTCCTCGGCGCTCGCGCTCTTCGAGACGCCGAGTGTCTTGTAGTAGTCCTTGTATTCGACCGGCATACCGGTTTATCGCAGGGGGAGAACCCCCTGCAACCCCCCTTTCAGCGCCGGGGCCACCCCTGCCAACCCCCTCTAGTGCGCGGGCGGCGGGACGACGCCGGTGTGCGTGGCCGCCTCGATCTGCGCCGGTGTCACCGCTGGCTGGCCTGGCTGGAGCGCGATCTTCAGCACCTGATCGACGTTGTCGACCGTCTTGATCTCGACCGTGTCGAGCACTTCCTTGGGGATGTCGATCAGGTCCCTCCTGTTCTTTTCGGGGAGGATGAACGTCTTGATCCCGGCGCGGTGCGCCGCGAGCAGCTTCTCCTTCACACCGCCGATCGGCAGGACCCGGCCGCGGAGCGTGATCTCGCCGGTCATCGCGACGTCGCGTCGCACGCGACGGCCGGAGAGCGCCGACACGATGGCGGTCGCCATCGTCACGCCGGCGGACGGACCGTCCTTGGGGATCGCCCCCGCGGGCACGTGGATGTGTATCGCGTGATCCTCGAAGAATCCCTTCGGGATGCCGAACTCATGCTCGTGGCTTCGCACGTACGAGAGCGCGGCGCGAGCCGACTCCTCCATCACCTTGCCGATCTGGCCGGTGAGCGTGAAGTCCTCGTCCTTGCCGTCGATGACGGTGGCCTCGACCGTGAGCACGTCGCCGCCCGCCTCGGAGACCGAGACGCCGGTCGCGGCCCCGACCTGGTCCTCTTCCTCGGCCAGGCCGTAGTCAAAGCGCTGCGGACCGAGGTACTCGGCGACGTGCTCGAGCGTGATCTCGACCTTCTCGGTCTTGCCCTCGGCGATCGCGCGCGCGACCTTGCGGCACATCGTGCCGATCTCGCGCTCGAGGTTTCGGACGCCGGCCTCGCGCGTGTAGCGGCGGACGAGCTCGCGAAGGACTTCGTCGACGATCACGAGACGGCCGTCTTCGAGGCCGTGCTGCTTCAGCTGGCGGGGCACGAGGTAGCCGGTCGCGATATGAAGCTTCTCATCCTCGGTGTATCCGGGGAGACGGATGATCTCCATGCGGTCGCGCAGCGGAGCGATGATCGTGTCCTCGACGTTGGCCGTCGTGATGAAGATGACCTTCGAGAGGTCGTACGGCACCTCAAGGTAGTGGTCAGAGAAGGTGTTGTTCTGCTCGGGATCGAGCACCTCGAGCAGTGCCGAGCTCGGATCGCCGCGGAAGTCCGCGCCGACCTTGTCGATCTCGTCGAGCATGAACACGGGGTTCACTTCAGCGGCGGTCTTCATGTTCTGCAGGATCCGGCCGGGGAGCGCGCCCACGTAGGTGCGGCGGTGCCCGCGGATCTCGGCCTCGTCACGGATCCCGCCGAGCGACATGCGGATGAACTTGCGGCCCATCGCCCGCGCGATCGACTTGCCAAGGCTCGTCTTGCCGACGCCGGGCGGGCCGACGAAGCACAGGATCGGGGCGCGCAGGTTCTGCGAGAGCTTGCGCACCGCCATGTACTCGATGATCCGGTCCTTCACCTTCGGCAGGCCGTAGTGATCCTCGTCCAGGATCTTCGCGGCCTCGGAGATGTCCCAGTCGTCGTTCGCTGCCACTTTCCACGGTAGCGACACCAGCCAGTCGACATAGGTGCGGATGACGCCGGTCTCGGGCGAGGCCTGCGGGATCTTCTCGAGCCGGCCGAGCTCCTTGAGGGCCTTCTCCTTCACCGGATCGGGCATGCCGGCCTGTTCGATCTTCTCGCGCAGCTCGCGCACCTCGGAGCCCTGGTCGTCGTCGCCAAGCTCCTTCTGGATGGCCTTCATCTGCTCGCGCAGGATGTACTCGCGCTGCGTCTTGTCGAGCGTCTGCTGGACCTCGCTCTGGATCTTCTGCTTCAGCTCGAGGATCTCGTTCTGCTTCGCGAGGAACACGCCGAGGAAGCGCAGGCGCTCGATGACGTTGCGCGTCTCGAGCAGCTGCTGCCGCTGCTCCAGCGTGAGATCGGGGCTCGACGCCACCAGGTCTGAGAAGTGGGCCGGGTCGTCCGTGTTCTTCGCGGTCATGGCGAGCTCGGGCAGGATCGACCCGCCGTTATCGACGTAGCGCTCGAAGAGGGCCTTCACATTGCGCAGCTGCGCCTCGCGCTCGATGGGATCGCCGAGCTCCTCGACGATCGGCTCGAACGTGACGCGGAAGAACCGCGACTCCGGCTGGTAGCCGGTGATCTTCACCCGCTGGACGCCCTGAACGATGATCTGCGCGCTTCCATCCGGGATGCGAAGCAGGCGCACGATCTCCGCGACCGTGCCGACGTTGTGGATCTGCTCGGGCTGAACGTCGTCGATCTCGGCATCGCGCTGGGCGACGAGCACGATGAGGTGCCGCTCCTCCGCCATGGCGGCATTGATCGCGGCGACGGACTTCTCGCGGCCGACTCCGAGGGGCACGACCAGCTTTGGGAACACGACCGCTTCGCGCAGCGGGACAACCGGTAGATCGCCCGGGTACCCGCCCTCCGGTGTGGTCGTCTTCGTTTCGTCCGTCATTTTGGTCCTCTGTTTCCTTTCGCGGTTCGGTCCAGGGTGCGATGTGTGCTCGTCGTGCTAGAAACGCGTGCCTTCGTCCTCCGTGTCTAGTTCCACGACCTCCCGCATCAGATCCTCCATCAGGTCCGTGGCGTCGCGCATGTGCAGGAGGAGCTTGACGCCGGCGAGATTCACGCCACGCACCTGGGTGAGGTAACGGATCACCCTTACCCGCTGCAGATCATCATCGGAGTACAGGCGGATATTGGTCTCGGTCCGCACTGGTTCGAGCAGGCCTTCCTCCTCATAGATCCGCAGCGTGCGCGGGTGGCAGCCCGCGAGACCGGCTGCGATGGAGATAACGTAAACGGGCCGCTGAGCACGTGCCATGTCTTATGTGTATAAAAGTTACCAATAGCATTGTCAAGACTCTTACCCCAGTGTCGACCCCCCACCGCTGGAGGGGGGCGCTCAGATGGCGGCCTCGCGCAAGTGCGGCTAGAAAGGCGTGCGTGGATCCCCTCACGGTATTCGGCTTTGCCAGCGTCGCGGTCATGCTTGCGTGCTACGCCGCGGAGGACCGCTCCCCTTACTTCGTGCTGGCGTTCGGCCTGGCCTGTTGGGCCGCGGCGATGTACGGGTGGCTCGCCGGCACCTGGCCATTCGCGCTCGTCGAGGCGATCTGGGGCGCGGTCGCGCTGCGTCGCTTCGCGCGAAGGCGCGCGATCGGCTAGAGCGGTGCGACAATCGCGCGCCGTGCGCTTCGGACTCGACTTCGGTACATCCAACACGTCGGTCGCCGTCTGGGATGGCGAGCGCTCGACGGTCTTGCCCATCGACCCGATCGCCGGCGCCGCGATGCCGACGGTGCTCTACGTCCGGCGGGACGGATCGAGCGTCGTGGGCCGGACGGCGATCGACGCCTATCTGGCTGACAACCGCCAGCGCGGCCCGATAACCCGGGAGTTCAGGCCGCTTGGCATCCGCCTCGAATCTTCGAACCCACGCCAGAAGACGGTCGAGGCGCAGATCTACACCGACACGTCGTCGCCGGGCAGGCTGTTCCAGGCGCTGAAGACCTTTCTGGGCGAGCCACTCGACGTGCGCACGAATGTCTTCGGTGAAGCCCGCGGGCTCGAGGACCTCATCGCTGTCGTACTCGCGCACGTTCGCGAACGCGTGCGCGAGCTCGTCGGCGAGGCGCCGTCGGAGATCACCGTCGGCCGGCCGGTGGAGTACATCGGGGGCGCCGCGGCCGAGGCCCGCGCAGTCTCGCGCATGCGGCGCGCGGCGGAGCTCGCCGGCTTCGACGAAGTGCGCTTCGCGTTCGAGCCTGTGGGCGCCGCGCACGCGGCGAGCGTCACGCCGGGGCTCACCCTGGTCTTCGACTTCGGGGGTGGCACGCTCGATCTGGCGATCGTTCTACGCGAGGCCCGCCGCGAGGGCAGCCGGCTCGAGGTCCTCGCGACGGCGGGCCGCGACATCGGCGGCGATCGGTGCACCGAGCGGGTGATCGACGATGCGATCGCTCCGCACCTGGGTTCGCGCGCGACCTGGGGACCGAAACGACTGCGCCTTCCCGCCTTCATCATCAACGCGCTCCACGACTGGCACGCGCTTTCGGCGCTCAACGAGAAGCCGCTGCTCGAAGCGCTGGATGATCTCGTTCGCCAGGGCGCGCCAAAGCGCGAGCTCGCCGCGCTGCGAAGCGCGATCGAGTTGCAGCTGGGCTACGAGATCTTCATGACCGCGGACATCACGAAGTGCGCGCTCTCCAGCGCGCCTGCGGCGATCCTCTCGTATCACCACGCCGCGGTCGACGTGGACGCGCGGCTCACCCGTGGGCGCTTCGAGCGCCTCATCGACACCCTGCTCACCGACACGAACGCGCTCATCACCGACGTGCTGGTCCGCGCCACCGTGAGCTCGACCGACATCGGAGAAGTGGTCACGACAGGCGGATCGAGCGCGATACCAGCCTTCCGCGCGCTGCTCGCGCGTCGTTTCCCGCACGCCCGTGCGCGTGACGCGGCGGCGTTCACGAGCGTCGCCTCCGGCCTCGCGATGCCCGGCGTCGAGGAGGCAGCGCTCGGAGGTTTGCCGCGCTAGCCGAATAGCGCCTTCCGCACCCCAGCCTCGTCCTTCGTCGGAGAAAGGACCACGATCCGGTCGCCGATCTGGAGCTTCGTGTCGTCGTCCGTATGCACGACGGCGCCCTTGCGGACGATGCCGCCGATCGCCGCTCCCTCGGGCAGACCGAGCGAGCCGATCGCCCTGCCTGCGGATGGCGTCCCCGCGGCGATCTCGGCTTCGATGAGCTCGAGGTGCGAGCCGGTGAGCGGCATCAGCGGCATGAACCCGCCGGAGGGCAGCTCCTGCTCGATCACGTTCATGATCACGCGCGTCGACGAGATCGTCTCGTCGATGCCGAGCGCCTTGAACACGATCTCGTTCTTCGGGTCGTTCACGCGCGCGATGACGCGCGGCACGTTGCATTTCCACTTCGCGAGCTGGCAGATGATGAGGTTGACCGGATCGTCCCCGGTGACCGCGATGACGGCATCCGCGCGCTGGCATCCGGCCTCGAGCTGGTAGCGGCCCTCGTCCGCCGGCGCGTTGAGGACGACGGACCCGAGCTGTTCCGCGATGACCTGCGCGCGGCGACGGTCACTCTCGAGGAGCATGACCTCGTGCGACGCCTCGAGGAGCGCCTTGGCCAGATGGAAGCCGACCTCGCCGCCGCCGGCGATGACGAAGTACACCTAGCCGAGCTCCCCGGCCATCGTGGCCTCCGCCTGCTTCGACTTCTCCATGAGCACCTTCCCCACCTCGGCGTCGCCCATGAGCATCGCCTCGAGGAGCGTGCCGAGGATCGTGGTGCGCGACACGGTGCTGATGTCGTGCTCGCGGTAGAGCGCGGCACGGATCGGATCGTTGACCTTAGCGATGACGCGCTTGACGCCGAAGATCTGGCGCGCGATCTGCGCGGCCATGAGGTTGCGGTTATCGCCCTGCGTGAGCGTGAAGACCGCGTCCGCCTTCTCGATGCCCGCGGCGCGGAGCACGTCCATGTCGGTGCCGTTGCCGAGCAGCGTCGTGCCTCCGAAGCCGCGGGGCAGATGTTCGAACGAACCACGGTCGAGGTCCACGATCGTGACCGCATGACCAGCCTTGGCGAGCTGACCCGCGAGGAACGCGCCGACCCGGCCGCACCCGACGATGACGATGTTCAACGTGTCTCTTCCTGACGATACGCGAGCACCGCGCAGTGCGCTCCGACGTAGACGCTCTGTACCGTCTTGCCGACGTACACCCGGCCTAAACGCCTCCGGAACGGCATGCCGAGCACGATGAGGTCGGCCTTCCGGTCCCGCGCCGTGTCGATGATCGCGGCGGCCGCCTCGCGCGCCTGGACGAGCTCCGTCTCGAGGTGCGCGCCGGCCTTCTCCGCCACCTTCACCGCGTCGTCGAGAACGCCCTCGCCGCGCTCGCTCTCCGGCTCCAGGATCGCGTCGAGCGGAAGATTCCACCGCACCTCGATCACATAGATGGCCATGACCTCCGCCTTCGCCGGCTTCCCGAGGGAGACCGCCACTCGGATGACGTCGGGGTCCACGCTCGTGCCAGAAAGCGGAACAAGGATGCGTTTCAACTGCATGGCTCGCGGCAGTCTACTGCGGTGGATCCTCGAGCTCGCGCGGCGTATGGCCGTGGCCGGTGTCCTCGGTGTGATACGGGATGTCGATGACGATCGTGTTCGGGCGGAAGAGCAGCGAGAGCTTCAACCGCAGCGCGGTCTGACTGTGGAGGATCCACTCCCACCAGTTGCGTGGCACGAACTCCGCGAGCACGATCGTGATCGGACGATCGTCACGCTCGTCGATGCGCTCGATATACCGCAGCAGCGGTTTCAGTAGCGACCGGTACGGGGATTCGATCACGTCGAGCGGCACCTCGGTCGTCCAGCGCCGCCACCGGCGCGCGAATTCCGCGGCGCTCTCGGCGGTCGATGCGATGTGTACGGCGCGCACCGTGGGTGAGATGGAACGCGCGAATGCGACGGCCTGAAGTGTCGCGCGGTCCAGCCGTGCGACGGGGATGAGCACGACCGGTGGCTTGAGGACCGGGATGGGCTCATCGGGCCGGTCAAGCGTCAGCGCGTCTTGTACTGATCGGTAATGCCGGTTGATCGCGTACAGCATTCCGACGAGCACCGGCATGACAACGAGCACGATCCACGCGCCGATCGTGAACTTCGTGACCGCGACCACGACCAGGACGGTCCCCGTGACGACGGTCCCGAAAGTGTTAATGACCATGCTGAGTCGCCACCCAGGATCGCGCAGCCGCCACCAGCGCCGCACCAGGCCGCTCTGCGAGAGGGTGAACGCGAGGAACACCCCGATCGTGTAGAGCGGAACGAGCTTCGTCACGCTCCCTTCGAATGCCGCAAGCACCGCGGCCGAGACGAGCGCCAGCGCGATGATCCCGAACGAGAAGGCGAGGCGCTCCCCGCGGAAAGCGAACTGGCGCGGCATGAAACGGTCGTCCGCAAGCACCGACGCGAGCCGCGGGAAGCCGCTGAATCCGGTGTTCGCGGCGAGCAGGAGGATGACCGCCGTCGAGATCTGGACCACGTAGTAGAACGGCGTGTCCTCCCCGACCAGTGACCGCGTGAGCATGCTGTTCACGGTCTCGGCCTCCGAGTGATCCGGGACGATGCCGATGCTCGTCGCGAGATAGGTGAGCCCGAGGAACAGCGTGCCGAAGATGGCGCCCATCCACACGAGCGTGATCACCGCGTTCCGTGGCTCAGGCGGCTTGAAGTTCGGAACACCATTGGCGATGGCCTCGCTACCGGTGAGGCCGACCGAGCCGGAGGCGAACGCGCGGAGGACGATCAGCGGCGTCAGCAGCTCGAGGCCCTGCGACTGGAATGCGTCGCGCGGCACCGCCGCGGCCGGCATGTCACCGGTCACGATGCGGAATAGCCCGTACGCGATGAGACCGAGCAGGGAGAGGATGTAGACATAGGTCGGTGCGGCGAAGATCACGCCCGCCTCGCGAATGCCGCGCAGGTTGCCGATGGTGAGCAGCGCGATGAGGCCGAGCGACCAGAGCACGCGGTGCTCATGCACGGCAGGCACGAAGCTGGAGATCGCGGCGACGCCCGCGGCCGTCGACACGGCGACGGTCAGGACGTAGTCGATGAGCAACGCCGACGCCGCGATCAGCCCCGGGATGACGCCGTGGTTGTCCTTCGCGACGAGGTAGCTGCCACCACCGTTCGGGTAGGCGCGGATGACGCGCGACTCCGAAAGGATGACCACCGCCAGAACGACGCACACCGCGATCGCGATCGGCATGGTGAGCGCGAGCGCCGCCGCGCCGGCGATCGCGAGCACGCGCATCGCCTCCTCGGTCGCGTATGCGGAGGACGAGATGTTGTCGGAGGCAAGGATCGCGAGCCCCGTCTTTTTCGAGAGCCGCTCGCCCTCCTCTTCCTCTGAGGTCAGGCGCGAGCCGAACAGGACGCGGCGCGCGGCCTGATACGCGCGCCCGAGTCCCCCCTTGGGAGCGTCCACCCGCGGCGTCGCGACGTAGTGACCGCCGCGCCGACGGAACTCGCCGGCGGCCGGTCGCACGATACGGATGTAACGATCACCTGGGCGCCTCCCGAACTTGGCGTCGCGCCCCTCTAGGGACGGCGGTTCGTCGCCCTCGCCACTCTCTTCGTTGCCCTTGTCATTGCTCATCGGTGACGGGCGATTCTAGGTCGGAAGGGTCCTCTTACGTGGTGCTGATGCGCGCTCGCTCGGTCCCGCTGTCGTCGAGCAGAACGGCACCTTTGAGGTCCTTCGCGTCGGCGGCCGCGATCGATACGACGTGCGCGGGTGATGTGAGGGCCTGGGTGACCATCGAGTCCGGCTTCGGCTCCGTGAACGTCGCGGTGACGACAAGCTGATCGCCCCGGCTCTCGATCCGGGTGATCTGAATCCCGTAGCCGCCGGTCCGCTGGGCACCCTGGAAGGCCGCGACGAGCACGCGGTCGGCCTGCGCGGCTGCGGTCGGGAGCAGACGCGTGATGATCGCGCGTGAGGCGTCGCTCAGGCCTACGACGAGCGTGGCGCCCGAATCGTGTGCCGCCTGCGATGTCGCCATGACCTCGGCGAAGGCCACCGAGCGTGTCGACGGTGTAGGGGTCACTACGCCGCCGCTGCCGGCCGTGCTTCCGCATGACACGAAAAGGGCCAGGGCGAGCGCAAGGGCGGCACTAGACGCCGTACGCCAGGCGATCGGCGAACATCTCCGGAAGGCCGCGCGCGCGGATGCGTCGTTGTGTCTCATCTATCCGGTACGACGCACGATAGAAGGTCGCGGTTCCCGCCTCTGTGTCGAGGACTGCATACGAGGCCCGTGGGTCCCCATCGCGCGGCTGCCCGACGCTTCCGGCGTTGATGAGCGTGCGTTCCTCGAGGCGGTAGGCCGTGCCCTCCGTGACGTGTGTCGCCTTGGCGGCGTCCCCGGCAAGACTGAAGAGAGCCGGGATGTGCGTGTGACCGTTGCAGCAGTGGTCGGTCTCCGCGAGCTTCAGCGTGGCGCCAGCCACGCGCGCCGTGGTCACGTATTCCCACAGTGGGTCGCGGAGGCTGCCGTGGCACAGCGTGAAGCGGTCCGCTTTCATCACTGTCGGCAGCGCGGCGAGCGCGTCACGGTCCTCGGACGAGAGCCACCGTTGATGCAGCAGCGCCGCATCCGCAGCGCGATCGTGGAAGAACTCCAGGCCTTCTCCGGTCGCGACCGCGCGGTCGTGGTTGCCCTGGACGAGGAGCGCGCGGCGCTCGCGCAGGAGCGCGAGGGTGTCGCCGGGATCCGGTCCGTACCCCACGCTATCGCCGGTGACCCACAGCGCATCGACCTTCCCGAGCGCGGCGAGGACGGCCTCGAGCGCGACGAGGTTTGCGTGGATATCGGAAAGAAGCCCTACGCGCATGCGGCCTTCGCCTCGGCGAGCGTGAAGCGGCCGTCCAGGAACGCGCGCCCGATCACGACCGACGCGGCGCCCCAGCGCGCGAGCGCGCGCACATCTTCGACATCACGCACGCCTCCACCGGTGTGGAACGCTATCTCCCGTCCGGTCTTTGCCCGCAGGCGCTCCATCAGGACCAGCGGCGGCCCGCCGAGCCGGCCGTCCGCCGTCGTATCCACGACGTACAGCGCCCGAATTCCTCGCAGCGCCGCGATCTCGGCGGCCTCGATGGCGTCGCGACCCGAGGCGCGCCGCACGAGGTCCGCATCGCCGCCGCGCGGCGCGAGCGCGCCCCCCGCCGCCTCGATCTCCACGATGGCGCGGTCGCCGAGGCGCGCGATACGGCGAAGGAGCGCGTCGTCGCCGAACACGGCGCTCGAGAAGAGCACGCCCGCGAATCCCGATGCGATCGCGTCTTCCGCTTTCGCAAGCGACGAGATCCCTCCGGCCAGCCGGCATGGGACCGCGGCCGCGCGCGCGATGGCGGAGAGCGTCTCCGAATTCACGTACTCCCCGCTCTCGGCCCCGTCCAGATCCACGAAGTGCAACTCATCCGCGCCCTCGCCGACGTACCGTGAGGCGAGGTAGCTCGGCAGGGTGTCCGCACCGGCCCCGCCCCGATACGCGACGCGCCCACCGCGCACGTCGACCGACGGGACGATCACCATGGCCGGCGGCGCGCCTCGGCGGACGTGCGCGGGTAACGCAGCGGCGTGGCGCGCACCTTGCGCACGACGACGAGGTTGCGACCAGGCAGCATGTCACCGACACCGAGCGACGCCGTTGGCACGATGGACGTGATCTCTCCACCCAGCGCGGCGCAGGCCTTCTGAGCGCCTGGCAGCTCGGCATCGACGCGGCCCTTCCACACGATCGCGTCACCGCCGGCGCGGAGGAACGGAAGGAGGTATTCGCTCACCTGCCCGAGCGTCCCCACAGCGCGGGCGGTGCCGACGTCGTAGCGATCGCGACGCTCGCGGGCCAGGACCTCGGCGCGCTCGTTGCGGATCTCGACGTCGGTCAGACCAAGGAGCGCGCACATGTCCTCGAGGAAGCGGACCTTCTTTCCGACCGATTCGACCAGCGTGACGCGGATCTTCGGCAGCGCGATGCGGAGCGCGAGACCGGGAAAACCCGCGCCGCTGCCCACGTCGACGACGCGCTCGCGGCCGGTCCAGCGGCGGACGGCAAAGGCGGTGAAGGAATCGAGGAAGTGCTTGCGCGCGATGTCGGCTGGTTCGGTGATCGCTGTGAGGTTCACGAACGTATTGCGTTCGATGAGCTCGTTGCTGAGGCGCTCGCACACCGCGATCTGCTCCGGCGAGAGCACCAGTCCGAGCCGCGCCGCCTCGCCCGCGAGCGCGGCGAACGGCGGCGAGGCGACGGGCACGCCGGTATCGTACGTGCGTGAGGATGAGAGGGGTCCGCTTCGCCGCGTTCGCCTGCACGCTGCTGTTCTTCGCGCTCGCGTCGCGCGCGTCCGCGGTGACGGTGACCGTCGACATCGCAGGCTTCCTGTTCAAGCCTGACGTGTTGTTCATCACCGCCGGCGACACCGTGACCTGGACGAACCGCGACAGTGCTCTGCACAGCGTCGTGTTCCTCACCGGCCTCGGTCAGACGGAGAACTTCGGCCTCGGCCAGAGCTCCTCACTGCGATTCATCACACCGGGCACCTATAGGTACATCTGCGGGCTGCATGGCCAAAGCATGTCGGGCACGGTCATGGTCAACCCGGCCGATGGGCCCATAGCGATCGTGACCGGCGGCGCTCCTACTTTCGTGCCACCGACGGCGACGCCGATCCCGAGCCCTGGCATCGTCGTGCGCGGTGCGGACGAGGCGCCGGTGTTGCCAGAGGCCGCGCCCCTATCGACGATGGACGCTAGCCGTGCTGCCGTCTTTGGCGGCATCGGGATCCTCGGCCTGTATCTCGTCGCACGCGCCACCTCACTGATCCGCCGCCGATGAAGCTGCGGGCCGCGCGGCTTGCGACCCTCGCGGGTCTGCTTCTCTTCATCGCGCTGGCATCGACGGCGGCCGCGGCGATCGAAAAGGTCGAGATCGAGGGATTCGCGTTCCGCCCGACCCCCGTGACGATCAACGCCGGCGACACCGTGACCTGGACGAACAAGGACTCTGCCCAACACAGCGCTCGCGTTGTCGGCGTCGGCACTACTCCCACGCTCAGCCAGGGACAGAGCGCCCCGCTGACGTTCACCGCAGCCGGCACGTTCAGCTACGACTGCGGCGTCCACGGAAGTTCGATGCCGGGCATCGTCATCGTGCGCGCCGCGACGGCATCGCCACCGACGGCATCGCCACCGACGCTCGCGCCGACGTCCGTGCCCACGGCGGCGCCGACGGCGTCTCAGACCATCGCGCCGACCATCGCGCCCACCATCGCGCCGACCCAACAGTCAGCGGCCAACGCGAGCGCAGCGCCGACGGCGACGGCAAGCTCAGCTGTGACATCGGCCGCACCCACCGCGACAGCCGCGCCGAGCGTCGCGGTCGCCGTGCCGACAGAGCAAGCGTCCGCACCGGCCGCGACGAACGAGGGCGGTGCCGGGGCGCCGATCCTCATCGGCGGTGCGGTGGTCGCGGCGATCGCGGTCCTCGCCTACGCGGTGGCGCGCTCCCGGCGCTAGGCGCGCGCCCTGCAGGGAGCGCAGAGTCCGTGGCGAATGAGACAATCGAACCACCGATGACGGTCCTCCGCGTCGCCTCACCCGCCGACGACATCGCCGAAGTGCTCATCGACGAGCAAGCGATCGCCGCGAAAGTGCGCGAGCTCGGCACGGCGATCGCCAATGATTACCGCGGAACGGACCTCGTTCTCGTGAGCATCCTCAAGGGCGCGCTGCCGTTCCTCGCCGACCTCATGCGCCAGATGCCGATCCCGCTCGCCCTCGACTTCCTCGAGGTCTCGTCGTACGGGGCCGCGACCGAGTCGAGCGGTAACGTGCGGATCCTCAAGGACCTCGCGAAGCCGATCGAAGGCCGCGAGGTCGTCGTCGTCGAAGACATCCTGGACACCGGTCAGACGCTCGCGTACGTGATCGAGCATCTGCATTCGAAACAGCCCCGGTCGGTCCGCCTGTGCACGCTGCTGGACAAGCCCGCGCGCCGCGTCGTGCCGATACAGATCGACTATCACGGGTTCGAGATCCCCGACAAGTTCGTCGTGGGATACGGGCTTGACTACGCCGAGCGGTACAGGAATCTGCCGTTCATCGGTGTGCTCAAGCCGGAGGTGTATCGGGGGGAGCCGTGAAACGGCGAACGCTCCTCGGCCATCTCGCGACCTGCGTCGTCGTCGCCGCATCGACGATCTCGCTATCCAGTCCCGTGCACGCGGCCACCCTGGCCGCTGTCCCCGAGACCGTGCGCGTCAACATCTCCCTCTACGGCACCTCCTACGCGCTCATCGGCTCCACGGGCGCGATGACAGCGACCACCGAGGACGGCACGCTCCTCTACAAAGGCGGCCAGCGCATGGTCGCCCGCAGGAACGTGCAACGCATCGAGGGCGAGCCGGTCAATCTGCCTCCCGCCCGCGCCGGCCTGACCAGCGCTGAGCGGGCGAGCCGGCTCGAGCTGGTGCGCGAGGCCCGGCGCGCCGCGCGCGAGGCCGCACTGAGCGGCAAGCTCGTCACCGTCCCGTTCGAGGTGTCGCTCCTGGCCGGATCGGACGATGCGCTCGGCACGCCGGTGCTGTCTGCATCGCGCATCAGCGTCGTTCGGTTCATGGCCGACTTCGGGTATCTCAACTTCGGTGGCCGGCTCTTCCGCGGAATGCTCGAGGTCACGACCGACGACGCCGGCGACATGATCGTCGTCAACCAGGTCGAGACCGGCCGTTATCTCGCTTCGGTCACCGGCGCCGAGTCGCCGTCGAGCTGGCACGCGGAGGCGCTCGCGTCGCAGGCGATCGCCGCCCGCACCTACCTCGTCACGCATCTGCGCCGACACGCGAGCTATGACCTCGAGGGCGACGTCCGCGATCAGGAGTACGCCGGCATCGGGACCGAGGCAGATTCGACGATCCGTGCCGTCGAGCGCACCGCCGGCATCGTCGCGACCTACCGCGGCACGCCGATCGAGGCCCTTTACTCGGCGAACGCGGGTGGCGTCACTGAGGATTCCGAGAACGTGTATGCGAACGCGCTGCCGTACCTGCGGAGCGTTCCATCGCCCGGCGACGAGCTCGCCAAGGACAGTGGGTTCGGCCGGACGAGCTGGGAATGGAACCGCGAGTTCACCGCGCCGCAGCTCGGCGACTATTTGCGCTCGCGCGGCCTGAGCGTCGGCGTACCGCAGAAGGTCGACCTCGTCCGCGTCACGAAAGCGGGCCGCGTGACGCTCGCGCGCGTCGTCGGCACGACGGGGACGCGCGACATCGGAAAGGACGTGACGCGCTACTACTTCGGCCTGAAGAGCAGCCTGTTCACCGTCGAGCTCACGGAAGGCGGAGAGACCGAGTGGGTCTCGTGGCGCGACACGGCACGCCTGGTCGACATGAGCATCCTCGGGTCCGAGCTCCTGGGCACGACGTACGAGCGAAGCCTCAACGAAGACCGCGAGCTCATCTTCATCCGGGTGACCGGCTACGTGTACAAGCTGCCGCCGCGTTTCATCTTCTGGGGGCGCGGCTTCGGCCACGGCGTTGGCATGTCGCAGTGGGGCGCGCAGGGCATGGCTCTGAAGGGCGCGAATTACGAGCAGATCCTGAAGCACTACTACCAGGGCATCGCTTTGACGCATATTGGCGGCGCGTGAAACCATCCCGGGTCCTCGCGATCCTCGTCATATGCGCAGCGGCGTGGCTCATCGGATGGGTCACGCAGCGCTCGGCGCCGGCTGGATTCGACTTCATCGCTCTTTACGCCTCGGCGCGGCTCGTTGCCACCGGCAGCCCAGCCGCCGTCACCGACCGTGAGGCGATCTTTGCCATGGAGCGCGCCACGCTCCCCGAACGCACGATCTTCCTGAACAACCCGAACCCGCCGGCGCTCTCGCTGATCCTTGCGCCGATCGGCGCGCTGCCGTTCGACGTGGCGTACGCGGTCATGCTGACCCTTAGCGTGGCCGCCCTTGCGGCCGCGGCGCTCCTTTTGGCCCCGCTGGCAGATGCTGACCAGCGCATGCGCCTCTTCCCGTTCGCGCTCCTCGCGCCGCCGTCAACGATCGCCCTCGCGCAGGGCCAGACGACGCCGTTCATGCTGCTCGCCATCGCGGCGTCGCTGCGGGCACCGCCGGCGCTGAGCGGCGCTTTGCTCGGACTCCTCGCGCTGCGCCCGCAGCTGCTGCCACTCTTCGCGCTCATCGCGCTTGCGGACCGACAACGACGCGTCCCATTTCTTCTGGTCGTCGCCGTGATCGGCCTGGTCTCGATGCTCATGGTCGGCACCGACGGTGTCCTGCGTTATCTCGACCTCGTCGGACCAGCCGCGGCTGAGCTTCGACCCGGTGAGCTCGGCCTGGCGGCGCTGGTGCGCCGTGCCGGTAGTGGCGCATTCGATCCGGCCCTCGCGAGCCTCGCGCTCTCAGCGGTGGTGGTGTTCGGCGCCGCGGTCTTCATCCTGCGGTCGCGTGCCGAGCATCGCATGGAGCCGGCTGCGCCGGCGACGCTCCTGTCCGTGCCACACGTGCTGCTGCACGACGCCGTGCTCGCGTATCCGGCGATCGCGGCCCGGGCGCTCACGACGCGTGCGACCATCGCATGGATCGGCACGGGTCTCGTCGCGGTCCTGGTGCACGAAGCGGGCGTCCCGGTCGTGCCGCTGTGGCTCCTCGCGCTCCTACTCGTGCCGCGTCGCGCGTAACGGCGCGCTACGCCCTCACTCCCCGACGAACTTCTGCGCTCCTGCCCGACCGATCACTCTCCGACGAACTTTTGCGCGTTCCCCATATGCGGATAGACGCGCGCCTGCACCACCGCGAGCAACTGCTTGGTGTGGTTGCGGTCGTGATGCACCCACTCTTGAAGGAGGTCCGTCACGCGTAGCGTTCCGACCTTCGGGTGCTCGCCGTTCCGCTCGAGGTCCGCGGACTTCAGCGACCGCACCAGCACGATGCTGTCGTGCCGGAGGCCCATGAACTCCATCCACAGGCTTTGGCTCATGCGGGCGCAATCCTTCCGCTCGCGCGCCACCGCCGCCTGATCCCATGCGGCGAGCGATTTGCCGGCGATCATGTCGCGGATCCGTCCGGCGAATCCGCGTCGCTCGGCCTCGATGAGATGTCCGACGCATTCGTTGACGCACCACTCGTTGGGCGCGGGATGCCACTGAGCTCCGTCGTCTCCGAGCGCGCTCGTCTCGCCTTCGATCAGCGCGCACGTGGATTCGAGCAAGGCGGCGATCTGGGTCGGCGTCAATGCATTCGTACGGCCAGGCCCTGGCTCAGGGGGAGGGGCCCCTGTCAGCGAGCGTGCGGCTCCGGCCGTGCCCCCTTCAAAGGCGCTCACGTGATGAGCTGAGGTGCGCTCCGGATCGGGACGTGGACGTTGAGAACGACCGTGCCATCGGGCCGCGTCTCGTGTTGCGACTCGCCGTGCAGTAGGTCAAGGCGCTCGCTCCGGCGCAGGCCCGACTGGAGCTCGCCGTCAGGTGGGAGCTCCTTGCCGTCGCTCTGCAGCAGGATCTCGAGCTTGTCGTCCTTCCAGGTCATGCCCAGGACGAGGTCTTTTGCGATCGCCTTCTCGATGCGCTCCACCAGCGAGTCCTGGATGAGTCGAAAGATCGCGACCTCGTCGTCCGACGGAAGGCGCCGGTCGCGGCCGGTGCTGGAGAAATCGATGCGGATGCCGTGCTTGTCGATGAGCGTCTGGACGTACCGGCGCATCGTCGGGACCAGGCCGAGATCGTCGAGGATCATCGGCCGCAGCTCGAAGATGAAGCCGCGCAGCTCCTGCAGGGTCTTGTTCACCATCTGCCGGAGTGCGGCGAGCTCGGTGCGCGAACGCTGCGGGTCCACCTCGAAGAGACGCTCGCTGATCTCGGACTGGAGCACGACGTTCGCCATCGCCTGCGCTGGTCCGTCGTGGACTTGCCGCGCGATGCGCTTGCGCTCTTCCTCCTGCGTGTCGACGACGGCCTGCAGCAGCCGGCTTTCGTCGATGATCGGGGCGGTATCGGCCGGCAGCGGCGCCCGAGAGTTTGTATGGACGTGGTCCTGAGCCGCGGTGATCAGCGCCCGCGCTCGATCGAGGAGCTTGCGCTTCGACTCGAGCGACGCGAGCTGAGCCTCCATCGTCATGCGGCGCGAGAGCGCAACTGCGTGGTCGTCGGTAGCGGTGAAGATCTCCTCGCGTTGGAAGTTGCCTGGGCTGCCACGGATCTCTTCGACACGAGCGCGTGTCTGGTCCTCACGCGCCTTCAGCCTGCTGATCTCCGTCAGCGTCGATTCGACCAGCAGGTCGAGCTCGCGGACCTCGGCGGTGATCTTCTTCTGCTCGCTCACGAGCTCGCCGACGAGGTCTGGGGCTGCCACGCTCAACTACCCATCTCCGGTCCCTTGATCCACCCCTGGCGAATGGCGTACACGACGGCCTGCGTGCGGTCGTTCACCGACAGCTTCCGCAGGATGCTCGACATGTGGTTCTTCACCGTCTGCTCCGAGATGGCCAGAGCGTACGCGACTTCCTTGTTGGTCATCCCCTGGGCGATGTTGTCGAGGATCTGGACCTCACGCGGCGACAGCGGGGCGAAGACGTGCGAGGAGCCGGGGCCGTACACCGACAGCTCGCGGAACTCGGCCAGCACCTTCGAAGCGACCGCGGGCCTATTGAAGACCTTTTCGTTGATGATGAACTGACCCGCGCGGGCCTTGCGGATCGCATCGACGAGCTCCGTCGGATCGCAGTCCTTGTTCAGGTATGCCGCTGCGCCGGCGCGGATCGCTTCGAAGAGCGTCTGCTCATCGTCCTTCGCGGTGAGGACGACGACCCCGATGGCCGGCAGCTCCCGTCGCACACGCTGGGTGACCTTGATACCGGACGTGCGCGGCAGATCGGCCTCGATGACCAGCACATCCGGCTCGAGCTCGAGCGTCTTCGCCGCAGCTTCCTCGCCGTCTGCCGCGGTGCCCACGAGCTCGATGTCGGCCTCCTTCTGCAGCACCTGACTGATGCCCATCGTGGTCAGGCGGCTGGAGTCTGCGAGGACGACACGGATAGTTCGATCCGTGTTCTTTTCAATCTTGTCGGCCAAGGGACCTTCCTCTTTCACCGTACATCACGCTAGCGGAGCCCTCGATCGGAAGCTGCAGTGTAACTGCGGATCCGTTGCCGGGGCTCGATTGGATCTGCAAGGTCCCACCGATCAGCTCCGCTCGCTCGCGCATCGAGAGGAGCCCGACGGACTTGGCGCGGCGCGCCGCCTTCACCAGGTCGAAGCCGACGCCGTCGTCGGTGACGTGCAGGACCCAGTTCCCGGCCGACCGCTGCCACACGATCCCGACGGCCGCCGCCTGCGCATGCTTGTGCACATTCTGCAACGCCTCTTGGAGGACACGGTAGATCGCGAGCTCCTGCTGCGGCGACATCGTCGTCTCGCCGGTATCGAGCTTGCTCGAGACCTTGATGCCGCAGCGCGTCTCCCATTCGCTCGCGTAGTTGCGCATCGCGTCGGCGAGCCCAAGCTCGGTGAGCTCCGGAGGTCGCAGGTCGTAGATCATCGCGCGCACCGAGTCGAGTGAGTTGCGGAACTGCCCGCGCAGCGTACCGAGCTCGCTGCGCAGCGTCTGCCGTAGCTCGGCCGGCGCTCGTTCCGCGATGCGCTCGAGGTAGTCCACCTCGAAGATCGCGTTCGCGAGGACTTGCGCGGGACCGTCGTGCACGTCGCGGTACAGGCGCTCGCGCTCTGCCTCGAGGCTTTCCAAGACGCGCTGCGCGACGGCCATCGTCCTCTCATCGCCGCCATGTGGCTCAGGCTCGATGCCGGAGCCGAGCAGATACGAGACGCTTGATTCGATGTGCTGCACGACGAGCTGGAGCTGCTTGAGGCGGCGATACGCTCGCTGTGTCGTTTCGTCGAGCGCGCCGTCCGTCGACCGGCCCGACTGCGCTTCCGCCATGCGCTGGTAGGCGCGCGAGAACTTCTCGACCTGCTGTCGCGTTCGCCGGACGTCGCGCCGCAGCACGTCGACCAGAGCGTCGAACTGCGCTTCGAGGTCGTCGGGATCCTTGATGAGTCGCGTCGGTTGAGGCGTGCGCCGAGTATATGGACGGTCACCCGCATTTCTGGCGACCAGCGCGTCTCAGCGCGGTCGCTCCAGCAGCACGGCGCGTGCATCCTCGGTCACGACGCGCCAACCCTGCTCCCGGAGGGCCGAAACGAGCGCGCGATCCGGCCGCAGCAGCACCTGAGCGACGTTGTATCGGTCGAGGACCTGTTTCCACCGCGGGCCGAGCTCCACGGCCTCGCGCCAGTCCGCGAAGACGCTCGGGAGGAACGGAAAGAGCCGGCCGTCGACGAAGACTGGGCGCTCGGGCGCACGCCAGATCAGGTACCCGCCCCAGTCGTACTCGTTCATCAGGACGCCGGACGACGAGCGCACCGCCTCGAGCGCGGCGGTCGGATAGGCCCGCTCGTCCGGCGCGCTCGGCACGAACGCGAGGCCGGCGATGGCCATCGCGACGACGCCGGCACCGAAACCAACGACGGCGCCGCGCGGGTACGGCCGGCGCCGCGCAAGCCAGGCCTCGAGCGGAGGCCATGCCCGCGGCAGGGCCGCTGAGATGAACGGCACGGCCGCGAACGCGAAGTACGGCATGTGCCGCTGGGCCGACATCCCGAGCCAGAGCAGCGGCACGAGCAGCAGGAGGTCGAGCAGCGTCCCGCCGCCGCGCATCGCGAGCGCGAGCGAACCGATGACGAACGCGGCGAACAAGAATCCCGCCGGACGCGTCACGTCAGGCGGCGACTCCTCGACGATGAAGCGCGGCGGCGCCGTCGCGTGCGCCGCGGCGGCGCCGAGTCCGAGCGAGCCCGGATCGACGAGCGACGCCGCGACCGCGGTCGCGGCGGTGATCGCGAAGGCCGCGAAGTTCCGACGCGTGAGCAGCGCATCGAGCGTGAAGATACCGATGAGCGCGAGACCGAGGGCGTAGCCGCCATGCAGGTTCGTCCAGAGCAGGATGAGCGGTGGCACTGCGAGCAGCAGGCGGAAGCGACCGGCGCGCGCGATCAGGAGCAGGTCGAGCAGTAGCGGGAACAGCGCGAGCGTGAACAGATGCGGCCGATCGGTCCACACGATCTCGGACAAGATGAGCGCGGCGCACGCGACGGGGACCGCGACGATGACCGCCACGCCGCCACGAAGCGCGACGCGTGTGAGAAAGAACGCGCACACACCGATGAGCAGCCCGCGCAGGATCACGAGTCCGGTCCATCCGCCCCCGAGATACGCCAGGTACAGGACGATCTGGCCGAGCCACTCGCCGACGCTGTAGGGCTGGCCGTTCACCGTGCTGGAGAACACATCCGCGCGCAGGAGCGCGCCGTGTTCGAGCATCCATTTGCCCGAGGCGAGATGCCAGTACGTGTCGGGGTCGCCCGGCGGCATAGCGACCGCGAGCGCGAACGCCGCGAGCGCGACGAAGAGCGGTGCGACTCTGCGTCCGTCGAGCCAGGCGCGGCTCATGGGCGGATCCCGATGGAGCAGCCGGCGTTGTCTGCGATCGGGAAGATCTTGATCGTGCCGCGCACGACTGGCGGGCCGAGGAGCGGCGACAAGCGCGAACGCTCGCTCTCGACATACAACGCGTCCCACTGTCGGAAGTGCGCACCCTCTAACACGATCGAGCGCGCGCCATACCGCATCGCGAGGCACACGCCGAGGTCAAGCTCGGCTGGCGTGACGATGACCGGTCGACCGCTGATGTAGCGCCAGGCGGCAGCGTCGATCGCCATGAACGGACCCGGTGGGATCGCCTCGAGCGCCGCAGCGCGCGTACGCGCGCCAGCATTGAATGTTGCGTCCCACTGCACGAGCGAACCGGCGGAAAGCGTCACCGCGAGCGCGACCGCGCCGGTGACCCAGAGCCGACCGACCGCCGCGTCGCGACGCGCGAGCGCACGCTCCGCGCCGGCGGCCGCCAGCGCGATGCCGAACGGGAAGAACGCCGCGAGCGAGTGAAAGTACGAGCCCCGCGTCGAATGCAGCGTCCAGAGCAGCGACTGCGCGAAAAAGACGAGGACGAGCAACGCGAACCACGCGCGCACGTCTGGTCGAGACCGCAGACGCCAGGAGCTCGTGGCCGCGAGCGGACCGAGCAGCACGAAGAGGACGAAGAGCGCCGTGACCGCGTTCGTCAGAAGCGCGCTCCCTTTCGCGGCGAGGACCTCCGGCAAGGCCCCCGTGAACTCCGCGACCGTCGGCGGCGCGATGCGGAAGAAGTCCTCGTAGCGCACCAGCAGCATCGAGCGCGCGAGAAGGTCGCCTGCGCCGAGGCCGAGATCGCGCGCGAACCAGGCGCCGCCGATCGCGAGCGCTACCGCGCTACCAATTACGCCAGAGCGGCGCGATCCCGTGCGGACGGCGAGCGCGAGGAGCACCAGACCGAAGAGCGCCCCCTCGGCGCGCGCGAGATAGAGGAGTCCGACGAGCAGTCCAGCGAGCGCGCCGGCACCGAGCGAGCCGCGCGCGGCACGGGCGAAGGCCAGGAAGAAGAGCGTGCCGATAAGTGCCGCCGGCGCGAACGAATCGGCGGCGACCCAGCCCGGCGCAAACACACCGCCGAGCCCGACCATGGCAGCGGCGCCGAGCGCGTAGCGCGCAGAGACGTCGAGGGAACGCGCCGCGGCGTACGTCGCGGCCGGCAGGAACGCGGCAACGGCGATCACCGCGGCCTGCGCAGCGCGGAACTCGCCGAGCACACCCCCGAGCAAAGCGATACCGCCGGCCTGCAGGGTCGTCGCGAGCGGCACCCAGAAGCGATGACTCGCGACGGGGAGCGACGCGAAGTCGGGCGCCTCGAGAAAGTTCCAGATGAAGTCCGCGCTGAGACCGTCCCCGTGCGCCAGCCGGCTCGCAACGAGCGAGTAGTAATAGGCATCCGTGTAGCCCGGCTGGGCGACGACGAAGGCGCTGGCGACGCGCACGATGAGTGCCGCGACCGACACAAGGAGAAGGGGTCGGATGGCCGCGAGTCTACCGGTTGATCTGCCGCCGCTAACCCCCGACGCGTTCCGAACGGTCCGAGCGGACGTACACGATCGCGCCAACGACGATGACCGAAAAGACGCTGACCGCGCGGTCGAGCACGGCGACCGCGACCGCGCTCGACTGTGTCAGACCGAACCCCTCGGTGAGGACGTAGACCATCGCGATCTCGACGAAGCCGAAACCAGCCGGTGTCAGCGGCACGGTCGTGAGGAGCGAGGTCGCGACCGCGACGAAGACGATGCCGGAGGCGGGCAGCTCAAGGCCAAGCGCCCAGAGCACGAACATGAGGCGCATCGCCTCTGCGCCCCAGATGATCAGGGTCAGTGCGCCGGCGACCGGCAGAGCACGGAAGCTGTGCAGCACGCCTTCCCGGAACAAGCGCCCAATGCGGCGCACCTCGCCCGGGAAGAAGCGAGCGATCTTGGGTCCGACGAGGTAGATAGCGACAAGCGCGAGGGCGATGACGAGCGCGAGCGCCGCGCCGGTCACGTACACGATCCACAGATCGGGGAGCACGGTGCGTCCGAACGCGACGTATCCGCCGATGACGAGGAGGCCGAAGACGACCACGAGGTCGAGCAGCCGCTCAGCGACCACGACGCCGACGGTGCGCGAGAGCGAGATGCCGAACCGGCGCTTCACCAGATAGGAGCGATAGAGGTCGCCAAGCTTCGCTGGCACGAGGCTGTTGACGAACCAGCCGAGAAGCAGGATGCGCACGAGGTCGCGCCATCCGACCTCCGCGCCACCTTCGCGTAACAGGAGCGCCCAGCGCACCGCGCGCAGAGGGAACGTGGCGTAGTAGATGCCCAGCGCGCAGGCGACCAGGAGGATGTTGGAGCCGGCGATCGTCCCAGCGGCCTCAGACCAATCGACGCGGCCCGCGAAGAGCGCGATGAGGACGAGCGGGATGATCGTCGATACGAGCTCGCGCATCCCGAAGAGCTGCCGCCGTACGGCGAAGTCGTCGGTGTGGCCCGCGACCTCGGCGAGCTGCTCGATCGTCGGGTCTTCGACGTGCGTCGGACCGTCCGGTGGCCGCGGGAGCCTGCGCGTCACGTGCGAGTCTTCGTGCGCCGCCGGGTCCACCACTTTCGCAACACGTCGAGACGCGTCATGACGTGGATGTAGTTGCCGGTCAGCTTTCCCACCACACTGCCCTCTCGCAGCGCGGCGATGAAGTCCTCACGACCCGCGAACTCCCCGACCTCGACCCACGCGCGCCCGATCTCCGACGCGCGGTGCGCGTCGCTCCCAACGGCGCCGGGGATCTCCTTCTCCTTCGCGAACGCGGCGGCGCGCAGGTTGTCGCTTGTGAACGCTTCGCGCGCGTTGAACACCTCGATGCAGTCGATGTCCTTCCACACGCGCTCGAGCACGGAGCGCCGGATATGGAACCTTCGGTTGCGGCTGAACGGGTGCGGGACCGAGACCAGGCCGCCCTGATCGTGGATGTGCGCGATCGTCTCTTCCGCCGTCAGCCCGCGCGGGATCGCCTTTTCCAGAAACAGACCGATGATCTCGCCGTCGCGAGTGCTCACCTCCTCGCCCACGATCACGCGAAAGCCGTCGGCGAGCTCGCGCAACCGCAGCGCGCCCTCGATGGTGTTGTGATCGGTCGCGCAGACCACGTGGAGGCCGGCGGCCTTGACCGCCGCGGCCTGGACCCGGAGGGGCGTGCGGCTATCGGGCGAGTACTCGCTGTGCGTATGCATGTCGACCTTGAGCTTGCTCATGCGGTCCCCCGGGTCGTCCGCCCGCGCGCGTACCCCTCGTCGACGATGGCGCGAATGCGGTCCCGGAATCGTGACACATCGAAACGGCGTGCGGAGCGGCGCAGCTCCTCCACGTCCCACGCGCGGTGCTCGACGCGCAGCACCGCCTCGGCGAACGCGTCGGCATCAGGCGTGGCGACGAGCGCGCCGTCGATCCCGTCACGCACGATCTCCGGCGCGCCGCCCGCCGCGAGCGCGACGACCGGCGCACCGGAGGCAAGTGCCTCGACGCACACGATCCCGAAGTCGTCCTCCGCCGGGAAGATGAGGCCGCGCGCGGCGCCCAGCAGCTGACGCAGCGTCGCATCGTCGAGGTGTCCCGCGAAAGCGACGTTGTCGCGCGCGATCGCCTCGAGCGAACCGCGCTCGCGTCCCTCGCCCACGACCACCAGACGCAGGCCGAGGGTCGCGAAAGCGCGCACGGCGATGTCGGCGCGCTTGTATGCGGACAGCCGGCCGACGTAGACCCAGAAGTCTCCGCGCTCGCGCTGCGGAACGAACGCGTCGACGTCGACCGGTGGATGCACGACCTCGCTCTCTCGTCCGTAGTAGCGGCGGATGCGTCCTGCGACGACCGCCGAGTTCGCGATCCAGCGATCGACCCGCGTCGCGAAGGCGCGGTCGGTCTCGCGCAGACCGGCCAGCAGCTCGCCGACGGGTCCGCGGAGCGGCGTGGGGACCTCTTCGCGCACGTACTCGTCGCTCCAGTCCCAGAGATATCTGGTAGGCGAGTGGCAGTACGCGATCTCGACCGTGCGGTCAGCCAGCCGGAGTCCCTTCATGAATGCGCTGGTGGACACGAGCACAACGTCGGTGTCTTCGGCGACACGAAGGCGCCGCGCGGCGCTCGGATAGAGCGGGAGCAGGACGCGATGCAGGCCGCCGCCGATCGGGAACTGCTGCAAGAAGCTCGTCCGGAGATCCCAGCCCACGAGTTCGCCGTAGCGCCGGCGATCGTGGAAGAACGTGTACACGGGCGCCTCGGGCCACATCGCGTGCAGCACGTCGACCACGCGCTCGGCGCCGCCGCGCGCGGCGAAGTATTCGTGCGCCAGCGCGAGCTTCATCGGCCGAAGAGTCGTTTGCGCAGCACGAGCAGCGCGAACAGCGGCAGGACGCGCTGCCGGCGCCAGCGCCACGGCTCGCGCGCGAGTCGCCAGAGCCACTCGAGGCCGATGGCGTGCAGGGCGGCCGGCGGGACCCTCTGAACGCCGGCGAGCTGATCGAACACGCCGCCAACGCCGATCGCGAGGCGCACCGCCGGCAGCGAGCGAAGATTGCGCGCGATCCACTGCTCCTGTTTCGGCATGCCGTAAGCAACGAGCAACACGTGCGCCGCAGTCTCGCGGATCCGCGCGAGCGATACCGCGTCCTGTTGCGGCTCCGCCGACCCTGCATGCACGCCCGCGACGACGAGGCCTGGTGCCCGGCGGCGCAGCTCGGCTGCGGCGCGCTCGGCGACACCCGGCGCCGCGCCGAGAAAGAAGATCGGCGAGCGCCGCTGCGCGAGATGAGGCACCAGCGCGTCGACCATCAGACGCCCGGGTACACGCGGCAACGCGTCGCCGAGAAGGCGCGAGGCGGCCACGATGCCACTCCCGTCCGCGACGACCAGGTGCGCATCCCGCGCGATCTCCGCGACCGCCGCGTCCTTACGCGCGAGCATCACGAACTCGGGATTCGCCGTGATCACGAAGGTTCGCTCGCCGGCATCGAGGCGTCGCAGGATCCGCTCGACGGCGGTGACGAGGTGAACGCGGTCGAAGCCCACCCCGAGCACGTCGACTCGCGCGGCCACGACCTTACTTAACGGACGGCGACGAGGCTTCTGCGGAAGAAGTCGATGTGCTCGAGCGCCAGTCCGGTGCCCTTCGCGACGCAGTACAGGGGATTCTCGGCGACGTAGCAGGCGACGCCGGTGACCTGGGTCAGGAGCTTGTCCATGTTGCGAAGGAGAGCGCCGCCACCGGACAGCACCATTCCCTTGTCGATGACGTCGGACGCCAGCTCCGGCGGCGTCTCCTCGAGGACCGCCTTCACCGATGTGATGATCTGCTGCAGCACCGGGTCCATCGCTTCGGTGATCTCGTTGCTCCCGATGGTGATCGTGCGCGGAAGGCCGGCGATGAGATCGCGTCCGCGGACCTCCATCGTGAGCTCCTGATCCATCGCCATCGCGGACCCGATCTGGATCTTCACGTCTTCGGCGGTGCGCTCGCCGATCATGAGGTTGTACCGCTTGCGCACGAAGTTCGCGATCGCCTCATCCAGCTTGTTGCCAGCCGCGCGCACGCTCCGCGACACGACGATGCCACCGAGCGAGATCACCGCGATCTCAGCGGTGCCGCCACCGATGTCGATGATGAGGTTGCCACTCGGCCCTGAGATCGGGATGTTCGCGCCGATGGCCGCCGCCAGTGGCTCCTCGATCAGGTGCGCAACTCGCGCACCGGCCCGCACCGCCGCGTCCTTCACCGCGCGACGCTCGACGCTCGTCACGCCGGAGGGGACGCAGATCATGAGCTCAGGTTGGAAGATCCGCACGCGGCCACAGACCTTGTCGATGAAGTACTTGAGCATGTACTCGGTGATGACGTAGTCGGCGATGACGCCGTCGCGCATCGGCTTCTGCGCCGTGATGTTCCCGGGCGTCCGGCCGAGCATCAGACGGGCCTCCTCACCGACCGCGACGATGCGCGGCCGGGGCGATCCCTCGTCGTGCGCAAGGGCCACCACCGATGGTTCGGTGAGGACGATGCCCTTGCCGCGCACGTAGATGATCACGTTGGCCGTGCCGAGGTCGATGCCGATCTGCTTGGTGAACATCTGGGCTCAATCTAGAACGAAGGGGACGCCGCCGCGTTGCGGCGACTGCCAACCAGACGAGGCGTTACGTCGGCGACGACCCTACTCGGGGGGCGGCATCGGCGCCGCCGGATAGAGGAAAACTCGACGAACGACCGAGCTGAGACGATCGATCGCGACTACGACGAGAAGCGTGAGCAGAAGCGCCGTCAGGAGAAGGTCGTACCGCAGTAGCTGCATGTAGCCGAGGAGATAGAAGCCGATGCCACCCGCGCCGACGAAGCCCATGATCGAAGAAGCGCGCACGTTGTACTCGAACATGAAGAGGAGCTGGGCGAGGATCCCGTTCGCCGCTTCTGGGATGATCGCGTACCGCGCGAGCTGCGAGCGCGAAGCCCCGACACTACGCACCGCCTCGATGACCTCCGGATCGACGCCATCGAACGTCTCGTAGAGGAGCTTGCCAAGGTACCCAAGGGAATACAGAGCGACGCCCAGCGCTCCGGCGGCGGGCCCCAGACCCACCGCGACGACAAAGACGATGGCCCAGAACAGCGCCGGCACCGTGCGCACGGCGGCGAGCAGGACCTTCACGGGACCGGTGAGCGAGGGTCCGAAGAGGACCGGGCTCGCCGCGAGCGAGAGGGGCAACGCGAGCGCGAACCCGATCGCCGTTCCGACAAAGGCGATCTCGATCGTCTCGAGCATCGCCTCAGCGAGCGTCGGCAGCGAGCTTGGATCAGGCGGGAAGAGCGCAGTCGCGAACTCGCCCAGGTTGCGGACTCCACGCGCGATCCGCACCGGATCGAGCAGGCCGATATCCGCGAGCGCGGCGACAAGCAGGGCGAGCAGGAGCGCGGAGAGGATCCCGCCGCGGTGGCGAAGCCTCATCGTCGCAGCGCGGCCGTGATCGCCGCGGACTCCGGCAGCCCGCGCGCGTCCAGCGCCTTCTCACCTTCGCGAAGGACGATGACGTGGTCGGCGTGCGCGCGGACGACGTCCATCTCGTGCGTCGTCATCACCACCGCGACGCCCGAGCCGACGATGTCGCGGACGATAGCCATGATCTCGGCGCTCGTGAGCGGGTCGAGGTCGGAAATGAACTCGTCCGCCAAGAGAACGCGCGGCCGCTGCATGAGAGCACGGGCGATGGCGACGCGCTGTCGCTCCCCACCCGAGAGCGCGTACACCTTCTCGTCCGCCTTGTCGCCGATGCCAAGGCGCGTGATGAGCTCGCGGGCCTGCCGCACTTCGTCCTCGGGCATGAGCTTCAGGAGGCTCGGAACCCTCCCGACGCGCGAGAGCGCACCCGTGAGTGCGTTGTCGAGCACGCTGAGCGTCCGTACCAGCCCCAGCTGCTGCGGGATGTAGGCGACGCGCCGATCGAGCCGGCCACGACGCTGCGCCGCGACGACCGGCTCGCCCAGGACGCGCACCTCCCCTCGCTGGGGGGAGAGGAAGCCCTTGCACAGCTTGAGCAGCGTGGTCTTTCCGCTGCCGCTCATCCCCAGGATCATCGTCACGGCCCCAGCGTCCGCCTCGAGGCTCACGCCGCGAAGAACGGCTCGGCCAGGCACGTAGGACAGCCAAGCGTCATGGATCGAGAGCGCAGCAGGGTCCCGTGCCGCCACCGTGCGTACGGTACGGCCAGGACCCTGCTGCGCGGCCACGAGACCCATCGGGGTGGTGTGGGTCAGCGCATGGGTTCGACGAAGGCGAGCTGGGTCGTATCGAGGTACTTCGCGAGCGCCGCCAGATGCTGCTCCGCCGTCGTCGGCTTGAAGCCAACGAAGATCCCTGAGATGAACTTCCGCATGAGGTCACGGTGCTCGGGCTTGCCCAGCTCGAGCAGCGCATCCTTCAGCTGTTGCTTCGTTTGTGGATCGAGTTGCTTCGCGAACACGACGGAGTGCGACGGGACCGGGCCCTGCTGCTCGACGACCTTCGTCGCATCCAGTACCTCGCGATAGAGCTTCTCGGCAACATCGCCGGCGATGATCGCAACGTCGGCCTGACCCGCCTTCAACGCTTCCCAACCCTGCTGGTAGCCGCCCGCGAAGGTCACCTGTCCGAAGAACGCCTTCGGATCGGCCTCCTTGCCGGCGGCCGGCTTCGCGACGAGACCAAGCTCGATGAGACGCGCGAGCGGCGCGACGTAGCCGGACGTCGATAGCTGGCTCGGGAAGACGGCGCGCTTTCCGCGCAGGTCCTCGAGCTTCGTGACCGTGCTGTTCTTGGGCACCACCCAGTAGGAGAAGTAGAAGGTCTCTTCTCTCTTGTCCTGACCGATGACGACCTCGCGCACCTCGGCGAGCCCGACGTCGGCGTCTGCGATCTTCCATGCGAGTCGGGCCGGCCAGGCGCTCATGAACGCGGCCTGCGCGTGCCCGAAGCGCAGAGACTCGACGACGCCGGCGTAGGTCGTGGGAAAGACCAGCTCCACCTCGCGGCCCATCCTCTGCGAGAGGAACGTCCCGAGGTCCTTCGCGTTGGCGGAGAGCTGCTCGGCCGTTGCCGTGGGCTGGACGGCGATAACGATCTTCGGCTGCGGTGCGCCTTGTGGCGCGCACGCTGTGAGTCCGATCGTCGCGACGAGCATCAGCGCGATCCAGGTCCGCAGTGCATTCACGGTGTCGTCGACTCCAGTGCGATACTCGGCTTGTCGAGGCGCCTCATTAGGGTCGCCTAACAGACCTGAGGCGAGCCTAACAATTTCCGACTAGGGAAGTCAACAATGGCACTCACCGCATCCCCCGCCACGGAGGAGTACCTCCAGGCCGTGTACACCCTCGCAGACGAGGGCGGCCAGGTCATTGGCGCGCGCCTCGCGGAGTTCCTGCGGATCTCGCCGGCGGCCGTTTCCGAGATGGTCCACCGCCTCGAGCGCGACGGGCTCGTCCGGCTCGATGAGCGTAAGGAGGTCCGCCTGACCGAACGCGGGCTCACCGCTGCCAGCTCGATCGTCCGGCGCCACCGCCTCGCGGAACGCATGCTCGTGGACCTGCTCGGGTATGAGTGGTGGAAGACGCACGAGGAGGCCGAGCGCATCGAGCACGCGATGTCGCCAGAGATGGAGGAGCGCCTCGTGCGTGTCCTGGGGGATCCGCAGACGTGTCCGCACGGCAACCCCATGCCCGGCACGACGGCGCGTCCGACGCGACCCCTCGAGCGCCTCGCGACCGGCGAGCGCGCGACGGTCGAACGGATCCCCGATCAGTTCGAGCACGAGCCGGGTTTCCTCGAGTACCTCGACACGCAGGGCGTGCGTCCGGGCGTGACGCTCGAAATGCTCGAACAGCGTCCCGGGCTGCTACGGGTCGGCGTGGACGGCAGGGAACGTTCGCTGCGCCCGGACTGCGGGCAGAAGGTATGGGTGGCGGTATGACCGAGGCGAGGATCTACGTCACGGATCCGCCCGCGCAACCCGGCTACTTCCTCGCCATGATCCCTGTCCTCCCGGGATGCATCGCATCGGGCAAGACGCGCGACGAAGCGATCGCGAACGCGCGACGCGCGTTCCGGGAATACCGAGCGCTGCTCGAGGCGCACGGCGTGGCGATCGATCACTGGAAGGACATCGATCCTGATGCCCTCCCCGTGGGCGAGCTCGAGAACTCGCCGCTCGCTCCGGGCGAGGACCAGCCGTTCGAGGAGCACGAGATCCGCGACTTTCTCCATCAGTACGAGGCGTCGCGCGCTGCGGTGATCGCGCTGGTGAAGCGCCTGTCGGCCGATGAGCTCGAGCGGGCCCCCAACGAGACGACCTGGAGCGTGCGACAGGCGCTGGAGCACATGATGACCACCGACATCGCGCTGCTGTCGCGTCTCGAGAAATGGCCGGACGATCCGCTCAGCGCCTATCAGGCGGTGCACCGCATCGCGGTGCAGCGCTTCAGCGTGATGGAGCCTGACGACTGGCGCGACCACACGATCGGCGGTCGTCGTTGGACCACGAAGCGAGTGATGCGGCGGCTGCTGGAGCACGAGTTCGAGCACTACGGCCACATAAGCGAGATCATTGCCGCTCTAGGCGGCGCCGGGCAGGACCGCTGATCACGATCGCCGCGCTGGGGCAGCGGAAGGCCGACTGAGCTAGGACCCGACCTCGTTCGCGACCTCGACGAGGTTGCCGTCGGGATCGCGGAAGTACAGCGAGCGCAGGGCCCTCCGCGCGCCGATCTTGTCGACCGGACCGAGCTCGAGCGGCACGGAGCATTTCCGCAGATGTGCCGCGACCAGGTCGAGCGGAACATCGGTCGTGAAGCAGATGTCGATCGCGCCGGGCGTCGGCCGCAGCGCTTTCGGCTCGAACTCGCGGCCGGCCTGATGGAGATTGAGCTTCTGATCGCCGAGCGCCAGGGCGCGTCGTCCCGCGCCGAACGTGACCGCGGTCATGCCGAGCACGCGCTCATAGAAAGCGATGGTCCGGTCGACGTCGACCACCGTGAGGACGACATGGTCGATGCGCTGGACCCTCATCGCTGCTCGGCCCACCGGGTCGCGGCCGCAGCGTGGCGCTCGATGAGCCCGCGTTGATCAGCGCGCACCTCGGGCAGGGCGTCCGGCTCGAATCCGCGCAGCTCCTCGATCTCACTGGTGAGGGCCGTCGTCCCACCGGTCACGCGGTAGGCGAACACGACCTCGACGCGCTGCCAGCGGTGTCCGGTGACCACCTCGAGGACCGGCCCGACCTCGATCGTTAGGCCGGTCTCCTCGCGGACTTCGCGCGCGAGTGCATCCTC
>JANNHF010000142.1:0-12470 GCA_031404235.1 Chloroflexota bacterium | reverse complement strand
TTTCGCCCACTCGTCGTACAGCTCGCGGAGCGAGCGCTCGAGGGCGGCGTGTTCTTCGCCGATGCGGCGGGTCTCCAGATAGTTGCCGCTCTGCGCGATCTGGCTGACCTTCTCCGCCAGCTGCTTGAGCTGCAGCTCCATCGCCGCTATCCGCGCTTCGAGGGCGCGCGTGCCGTCGACGCGCCGAACCGGCGACGACTTCGAATTGCTTCGCACGCCCGGCCGGGTCCTGTCGGGGCTTGGGGGTCTCGCTCGCGAGCTGGCCTCCCCGCCTGCACCCTTCGCTCTCTGTCCGGCTGCCGGCGGGGCCCCTCCACTCTCGCTCGCGAGACTCCCGCTCGCCCCGCCACCCGGCCGGGCGCGAGCCGTCTCGACGAATTCGACGATCGGGGCGTCTCGGCCTGCCGCCCTCTCCCGCTGATAGGCGGTCCAACCGCCTTCGAACCGGCGGAGAAGGCCACCGTTGATCAGCCAGAGCTCGCTGGCCAGCTTGTCGATGAAGTAGCGGTCATGGCTCACGAACACAAGTGTTCCCTCGTACTCGAGCAGCACGCTCTCGAGTTGTTCGCGCGCGGCGAGATCGAGGTGATTCGTGGGCTCGTCGAGCACCAGCAGGTTCGCGTGGCGGAGCGAGAGGCGGGCGAGCGCGAGGCGGCTGCGCTCGCCGCCCGAGAGAGCCGAGACGGCGCGTTGGACCTCGTCGCCGCGGAAGAGGAACCGCGCGAGAAGGTTGCGCGCCTCCTGATCGTCGAGCGCTCCGGCGGAGCGCATCGCCTCGAGGACGGTCTGGTCACCGGTGAGCTCGGCCTGCGCCTGCTCCAGGTAGGCCACGCGCGCGGCCGGAGCCGCGCTGACATAGCCGTCGAGCGGACCGAGGTCGCCTACGAGCGTGCGCACCAGGGTGGTCTTCCCGGCGCCGTTCGGCCCGACGACCGCGACGCGCGCGTCGCGCGGGACGCGCAGCGGACCAGTGCGCATGACTGGATCGCCGTAACCGACCGCGAGCGCGGTCGTCTCGAGGACGGTCTCGCTGCCAAGGTCGGCGGCCTCGAGCCCCCAGCTGTGGCGCGTGGACTGCGTCGGCGCCTCGATGCGCTCGACGCGCGCCAGCTTCTTTCCTCGGCCACGCGCCTCTTTCGAGCGCTGGCCCGCTCCGTAGCGCCGGATGAACTCCTCGGTGCGCGCGATCTCCTCGGTCTGTCGGGCGTGGGCTCGCATCTGGGCGGTCTCACGGTCCAGGCGCTGGCGCGCGTAGTGCGAATAGCCGCCGCGGTACTCCACGACGGTCAGGTCCTCGATCGACAGCGTTCGCGACGTGACGCGATCGAGGAACCAGCGGTCATGCGACGAGATGACAGACGTGGCGTCCTGCTCGACGAGGAAGTTCTCGAGCCACTCGAGCGCGGCTACGTCGAGGTGGTTCGTTGGCTCGTCAAGGAGCAGGACGTCCGGATCATCGAGCAGCAAGCGCGCGAGACCGAGACGCGTTCGCTCGCCGCCTGAGAGCGTCGCGACCTCGCGACCCGCGAGACCGCCGAGTCCAAGCCCGCCGAGGATGCGGCTCAGGGTCGCCTCGAAGTCGTACCCGCCCGCGTGCTCGAAGTGGTGCTGCGCGTCCGCGTAGCGCTCCAGGGTCTCGGGCTCGCCGCTCGCGACGTCGGCTTCGAGTCCGCGCAGCTCGTTCTCGAGCTCCCGCAAGTGCGCGGCCGCGCCACGGGCATGATCGATCACGGTACCGGTCGCGTCCTCGAGGAGCTCCTGACGCAGGAAGCCGACCCGCGTGCCGCGCGCGTATGCGACCGCGCCGCCATCGGGCGCGTCGAGGCCGGCCGCGATCCGCAGCAGCGAGGTCTTCCCCGTTCCGTTGGGGCCGACGAGGCCGACCCGATCGCCGTGGGCGATGCGAAACGACACGTCCTTCAGGACCTCGCGCTCGCCGAACCACCGCGCGACGGCCTGGACCGAGAGAACGCTCACCTGTCTATCCTGCGCCGCCCGGCACGCCCGGCGGGCGCCCGCTGGCAACGCGGGCAGTGGAAGGTGCCGCGGCCGCCGACGACGGTGCGCACCACAGCGCGGCCGCAGCGTGGGCAGGGCTCGCCGGCGCGGTCGTAGACCTGGAACTCGTGCTGCATGCGCCCCTGGCCGCCGCGCGCGTCGACGTAGTCGCGCCGCGAAGCGCCGCCGAGCCGAATGCCCTTCCGAAGCACGAAGCGAAGCGCTTCGCGAAGCCGCGCGACCTCGTCGGCGCGAAGGGAGCCCGCCGGCCGCAGCGGGTGGATGCGCGCGCGCCAGAGCGCCTCGACGTCGTAGATGTTCCCCACACCGGCGATGCCACGCTGATCGAGGAGGAGCGGCTTGACCTGGGACCTGGCGCGCAGCTGCAGGAACTCGCGCAGCCACCGCGTCGTGAAGCGCGGGGTCAGCGGCTCGATCCCGAGGACCCGGTGGAGCGGCACGCCCGCCCGCCCGCGCGGGCGGTCCCCGTCCTCGGCCAGATCGGCCCGGTCGACGATCGACATGCGCCCGAACTTCCGCGTGTCGGAGAAACGCAGGACGGTGCCGTCGGCGAATCCGATCACGGCGCGCACGAATTTGTCCTCGGCAGCGCCCGCCTCGCGGAAGAGCAGCTTCCCGGTCATGCGCAGCGAGACGATCAGCGCCTCACCGCCGTCGAGCTCGAGTACGACGAACTTCCCCCTCCGTCCGACGCCGGTGATCTCGCGACCCGCAAGCCGCGCCGCGAAATGCGTCGCGGGCACAGGTTCGGTCACGCGATGCCAGAACGATTCGAACCGCGCGACACGCCGTCCGATCACGAGCTCGCGTAGCTGCCGCGCGATCGTCTCGACCTCGGGCAGCTCAGGCATGCGTGGCGGCGGGCAGCTGGATGCGCGTCATCTCATCCCAGTTCGTGCCGACGCGCAGGTCTACGACGAGGGGCACGTCGAGCAAGTAGGCGGCCGACATCTCCTCGCTCAGGATGCGCGCGGTGGCGTCGACGGCACCACGCGGGACCTCCACGACGAGCTCGTCGTGCACCTGCAGCATGACGCGCGCACGCGACTCGGTCTGGGCCAGACGGTCGTACACGCGGCGCATCGCGATCTTCATGATGTCAGCGGCGGTGCCCTGGATCGGCATGTTGATGGCCATCCGCTCGGCGGCGCCGCGTACCGCGGAGTTGGGGCTCGTCATGTCCGCGATGTAGCGACGGCGACCGAGGAGCGTCTCGACGTAGCCCTGCTCCATGCAGAAGGCCTTCGTCTCGATGACGTAGCGGCGGACCTGCGCGTAGCGCTTGAAGTACTCCTCGATGAAGCGCTGCGCCTCCTCGCGTTGCATCCCCATGCGCCAGGCGAGACCGAAGTCGCTCATGCCGTAGACGATCCCGAAGTTGAGCATCTTCGCGACGTCGCGCTGCTCGCGCGTCACGTTCTCCTCCGTCACGTTGAAGCCCGCCGCCGCGGTCCGGCGATGTACGTCGGCGCCCTCGCGGAACGCAGCGGTCAGGGCGGGGTCGCCGGACATGTGCGCGAGGACGCGCAGCTCGATCTGCGAATAGTCCGCTGCGAGCAGTACCAGATCGGAGCCGCCCGCGACGAACGCGCGACGGATGCGGCGGCCCAGCGGAGTGCGGATCGGGATGTTCTGGAGATTGGGGTTCTTGCTCGACAGCCGTCCTGTCGCCGCGACGGCTTGATCGAACGTCGTATGCAGCCGCCGCGTGTCGGGATCGACGAGGGGGCCGAGACCCTCCGCATACGTCGACCGCAGCTTCTCGATCTCGCGGTACTCGAGGATCTTCTCCACCACCGGATGCGCGCTCCGCAGCTCTTCGAGCACCGCCGCGTCGGTCGAGTAGCCCGTGGCAGTCCGCCGGCCGCGCGGCAGCTTCAGCTCCTCGAACAGGAGCGCGCCGAGCTGCTTCGGGGAGTTGATCGGGAACTCGTGCCCGACAGACTCGTAGGCCTCGCGCTCGATGCGCGCGACCTCCCGCGCGAACTCCTGTCCGAGGGACTGCAGGTACGGCAGGTCCACCGCGATGCCGGCCTCTTCCATCTCGACGAGGACGTCGACCAGCGGAAGCTCGATCTCGGCGAAGAGCTTGCGCATCCCGAGGCGATCGAGGTCCGCGTCGAACAGCGCACCCAGGCGCGCCGCGGCGACCGCTCCCGCGCCCGCGCGCGCGAGGCGCTCCTCGGGCGTCGGGACACGGAGCGGGTCTTTCCGATCGGCCACCGGCAGGACCGGCACCTCGAGCTTGAGTCGCTCCGCGGAGAGATCCTCGAGCGCATGGTAGCGGCGGCTCGCGTTGACGAGGTACGACGCGAGCATCGTGTCCATGGTCACGCCACGCAGCTCGGCCCCGGCGCGTCGGAGCGCGCGGCGCGCGGTCTTCGCGTCGTGCGCGATCTTCACGATCGTTCCATCGGCGAGCACCGACGCGATCGGCGCTGGAACGCCGGACGTCGTCGGGACATACCACGCGTCTTCGCCCGCGGCGAGCCCCAGCCCGAGCAGCATCGGATGGCGTCCGACGTCGACATCGGCGTGCACCGCGACCGCAAATGCCGCGCGCAGCCGCGCCGCGACGCTCGCCGCATCGGTGACGCCGACGAGCGTCGTAGCGACGGGCGGCGCGACCGCTGGCGCAGGGTCCAGCCCGAGCGCGAGCTGACCCGGCCGCGCGGCCGGCGCCGCAGCGGGGGCTAGGTTCCCGTCAGCGGGCGGGAGTCGCGGAATGAGGCTGCGGAACTCGAGATCGCGGAACAGCTCGAGGACGCCGGCGCGGTCGTAGTCACGGAAGCGCGTTGCCTCGACGTCGAGCGTCACCGGCAAGTCGGTGACGATCCTGGCCATTTCGCGGCTGCGGAACACCTGGTCCTTGTGCGCCGCAAGACCTTCGCGCAGCTTCGGCGTGAAGCGCGTGAGATCCGCGTATACGCCTTCGATCGATCCGTTCTCGGCGATCAGCTTCGCGGCGGTCTTGTCACCGACACCGGGAACACCGGGGATGTTGTCGGTCGTGTCGCCTTTGAGCGCCTTGAAGTCGATCATCTGGTCAGGTCGCAGCCCGTAGCGCTGCGCGATCTGCGCCTCGTCGTACACGACCGTGTTCTGGAAGCCCATGCGGGTCGTGAACACCTTCGTGTTCGGCGTCACGAGCTGCAGCGTGTCGAGATCGCCCGACACGATGATGGTCTCCAGCCCGGCCAGCTCCGCCTGTTTGGCGAGCGCGCCGATAACGTCGTCCGCCTCGAATCCCGGCAGGGCGTAGATCGGTACACCGAGCTTTCCGAGCAGCTCTTTGCAGCGCTCGAACTGCGGGCGGAGCTCGTCGGGCATTGGCTTGCGGGTCGCTTTGTACGTCGCGTCCCGCTCGTGTCTGAAGGTCTTACCTGGGAGATCCATCGCTGCGGCGATGTGCTGCGGCTTGATCTCTTCGATCGCCTTGAGGAGGATCGAGGCGAAGCCGAAGGTCGCGTTCGAGAGCTCCCCCTTGGTCGTCGTCAGCGGCGGTATCGCGAAGTACCCGCGGTAGATGAGCGAGTTCGAGTCGACCAAGATGATGCGTTCGGGCATGTATTGAGTATGAGGACCGCGCGCGACGGTCGTCTGGTCAGACGGACGAGCGTAAGCGGCGTTGCAGCGCGATCGCTATCGCGCCGGAGATCACGGCGAGCGCGAGCCACAGCCATGGATTCAAGACGGGCGAGCGCTGTGGTTCGGAGGATGCGAATCGCCCGGTCTCTTGCGGGGCGCCCGCTCCAGGTGCGCCGGGTGCGGCGGTCGATCGATCGGATCGCTTCGCCGCATCAACAGCCGCTGCGCCGCTCTCTGCCGCGCCACCCGGTGACAGAGACGGTGACGCGGTCGGACCCAGCGCGCGTGCCGCGTTCGGCGACACGGCCGGCGGTGGTGCGCTCGTCGACGAGCTCGCAGGTCCCGCGGCCGTGGGCGCCTGGACGTTCGCGGCGGCGTCACGGCCGGCCTTCTGGGCCGACGTCGCGCTCCCCCCCGCGAGGAAGGAGATATTGCTGACGAGGGAGCTCGCGATGAAGAGGAACACGGCCGTGCCGCTCGCTAGCGTCATCACGGTGCGCAGAGGGGCAAGCCAGGCCGGCCCCGCGAGGCGCGGCACGAGCCGGCGCGAAGGAACAGGGTCAGGCAAAGCCTGCAGGAGGGTGGCGGTGCCACGCAGCTGCGCGACGTGCGCGCGGCACAGGGCACACGCGGCGAGATGCCCGTCCACCGCGGCCTTGGCCGCCGGAACGAGCGCGCCGTCGATGTAAGCCGAGAGCTCGGCGTGCGGATGCTGCAACGTCACGGACCTCCTTCCCTACTGACGCCTCCGACGCCTCCCGGTTCCATCATCCGTCCGGACCCCGCCAGCCACGCGCGATAAGGGCGTTCCGTACGGCCAGCCGGCCACGGTGGATGCGCGACTTCACGGTGCCGATCTCGACCGACGTGATGATCGCGATCTCCTCATATGGGAAGCCTTCCACGTCGCGAAGCAGGATCGCGGTCCGTTGCTCGGCAGGCAACGCTCCGAGCGCTTCCTCCACGAGCGCGAGCGCCTCCTGATCGCCCGCAAGCTGCGGCAGGTCCGGCCCCGGGGCGACCGGCTCCGCCCAGGTGACATCGTCATCGTCAGGCGGATCGAGAGGAAGCTCGGGTCTGCGTTTTCGCGCACGGAGGTGGTCCAGGGCGCGATTCGTCGCGATGCGAAACAGCCACGCACGGAACGACAGCCCTTGGAACGAAGCGATGGATCGCCAGGCCGAGAACAGTGCGTCCTGTACGACGTCCTCGGCATCCGTGGTTGTGCCGACGATGCGCAGGGCGTGCCGGTACAGCGCTCGCTCCTCCCGTCGCGCGAGATCCTCGAAGGCCCGCGTGTCTCCCGTCCGGGCGCGTTCGATGAGGTGTTGGATCTCGCTGTCTGGTGCAGCGCTCAACGTGGCCTCACGAAGCAGCGCTTGAAGTTGCGAATCGGGTAAAGTCCGGCTCTGACCGTATGGACAAGAGAAAGAAGAGGGTCGTCGTCATCGACATCGTGCGTCAGGTCCACGCCGACCTCCTCATCCTCGACATCATGATGCCCGGTCTGAGCGGTCTCGAGCTGTACGACCGCGTCCGCGAGGATGCGGGCGTCCGCGACATGCCGGTGCTCTTCGACATCAACGATCTGCGCCAGCGCGCTCCAGGCCTCTGCCCGGCGTGACCGGTCGCCGCGCGCTCGGCGCGGCGAGTGCGGCTCGGTACGCGACTCTCGCGCGTTTCGCCACGGAGACCGCGGTGACGGTGGGCCAAGCGATCGTGCAGACGGACGTTCGGATCGTCACCCGGAAGAAGGGCCGCGCCAACTTCGCGACGGCAGCGGACCACGCCGCGGAGCGGGCGATCATCGAGCGTCTCAAGGCCAGGGATCCTGACGTGCCGGTGCTCGCGGAAGAGAGCGCCAAGGCGGCGATCCGCAAAGCCGAGCGCCTCTGGGTCGTCGATCCCATCGACGGCACCCTAAACTTCAGTCGGGCGATCCCCTTCTATTGCGTGATCATCGCGTACGTCGAAGGCGGGCGAACGCGGGCAGCTGCCGTGTATGCCCCGCGCACCGCTGAGACATTCACCGCGTCGGAAGGTCGAGGGGCGACGCGGAACGGCGTTCCGATCGGCGTCGGCTCCGTCGCGAGGCTCGCCGATGCATTCGCTGTCGCGAGTCTGGCGTTCGGCGTGACGAAACGGAAGGATTCGCGCTTCGTCGCCCTGAACTCGACCTGCGCGCGACTGCGCGTGCTTGGATCCGCCGGGCTCGAGATGTGCTACGTCGCGACGGGCACGTTCGATCTCTTCGTGCATGAGTTCCTGTCGCCGTGGGACGTCGCGGCCCCGGCGTTCATCGCGCGCGAGGCGGGCGCGAGCGTGTTGTCACTGAAGACCGGCGAGGACGCGGCGTGGGACGAGCAGCAGGTCGTGATCGCGAACCCCAAGCTCGCGTCTGAAGCGTGGAAGCTGCTTCGTCGACCGTAGAATCGACGCATACGCCGGAGTGTCGTAACGGTAGCCGATACGGACTCAAAATCCGTTGGGTCGCAAGGCCCGTGAGGGTTCGACTCCCTCCTCCGGCACAGCGTTAGATCGGCAGCCGCACCCGCACGGTCGTGCCTCTGTCCTCACCGGGGCTCTCGAGCAGGAGCGATCCGCCGTGGGCCTCGACCACAAGCTTCGCGACATGTAGGCCGATCCCCATCCCGGCGAAGGTCGCGGCCTTCCCGATCCCGCGCGTGAACGCGCCGCCCAACCGCGACAGGTCGGCCGCGCCGATGCCGATGCCCTGATCGCTGATGGCGATCTCGGCCGAGCCGCTCTCTCGCGCCAGCCGCACCTCGACCTGACCACCGCGCGGCGAGTACTTCACCGCGTTGCCAACGAGGTTCATCAGCAGCTGATCGATGCGCGCCTGATCACCGTCGTAGGCGAACGTGTCCGGTGAGTCGACCGCGAAGGAGTGCCGCCCCTCTTCGCGCGTCGCCGCAACGTACCGGCCGACGACGTCGCGCACCTCCTCGGCCAGATCGAATGGTGCGCGGTCCATCTCGAGCTTTCCGCGTCCGGCGCGCGAGACGGAGAGCAGATCGTTCACGAGCCCGTTCATGCGATCGACCTGACGCTCGATCGACTCGAGATTGCGCTCCAGAGCGTCCAGATCCATGGGTGTCCCGCGCTCCTGCGAACGCCGCAGCCGACCGAGCTGAAGCTGCGCAAGCGCCTTCAGCGGTGTGAGCGGCGTGCGCAGCTCGTGCGACACGACCGACAGGAACTGCTCGCGCTCTTCGTCCATGGCCTTCATCTCCGTAAATAGCCGTGCGTTCGTGATCGCGACCGACACCTGTGCAGCGAGGATGTGGGCAAGGTCGCGGTCGATCTCATCGAAGTCGCGGTCCGGGTCCCTCGAGTAGATGTGCAGGGCACCAAGCAGCTCGCCCTCCCGCGCGATCGACAGCGCGAGCACCTTTGCGAGCCCTTCCCCCCGGATGAGTGCCGGATCGCCGAGCGGTGCGGTGCGCAGATCGCGCACGACCATCGAGCCGGGACGCCGGTAATGCCGCATCGCTCGCTCGAGCGGAATGCGTTGCGACCTGGCGTATTCGGGGGATAGACCGCTGTAGCCGCGGATCACGAGCGCGCTCTCCTCTTGATCGACGACCATCAACGCTGCGGCATCGGCGGTGTCCAGCGACTTCGCGACATCGGCCACCGTTGAATAGAGCCGATCGAGATCCGTGATGCCGAGCATCTCGTTCGTCACTTCTTGAAGGCGTCGCAGGCGATCACGCATGGTCACTCCCGGAAGTATCGGTCCGAATGGCGTGCTCAGGAGAGCGAGCGAGCGATCAGCGCGGGAGAACGACCTCGACCACATCGCCGCCGACCTCGTTGGCCACGGCGTCAGCGAGCTCGCGTGACGGAAGGGCACGGAACGACGTCGGCACCCGCCGTACCCCGCCCGTCGCACGCGGCAGCTCGAGGATCACGACCGCCGGCCCGTCGTGCGATTTGAGCACCTGCTGGATCCGCTGGAAGATCGAGATCGACCGCTCGTAGTCCAGCGCCTCGCGGAAACGGATGACAAGCTCCGAAGGCGGATCGGACGAGGCGGCGGGCGAAGTGGAGGACGACGAAGGGGAGGCCGACGACGGCCGCGAGGCGGGTGACGGCGGGGGGACTCCCTCCGAGGACGACCGCTCGGGCCGCGGCAGAGAGGAGCGCGGTGGAGATGCGAGGGGAGCTGCCGAGTTGGCCGGACGAGGAGGGAGCCCCCCGCCGGCAGGACCCGCCGAGCGGTCGTGACCATTCCCATTCGCCGGTCGCACGAACTTCGCCCGTTTCGCGAGGCTCTGGCGACGTTCGTCGGCAACGCGTCGGATCTCGGCGATCCCAGCGTCGTCAAAGCGCACGGCGTGCTCGCAGAGCAGCTTCGGCGCGTCGTCACGCTGCTCGACGCGCGCGAGGACAAGGAGGATCTCGTCGGCGCTCCACAGCGCGGCCGTGGCTTCGTAGGTGCGCGGGAAGACGGTCACCTCGACCATCCCGGTGAGGTCCTCGATCTGCGCGAACATCATCAGCTTCTTCTCTTTGGTGATGTGCTTGCGCGCGCTCGTGACGACACACGCGACGGTGATGAGATCGTCGTCGACCTCCTTCAGCGCGGCCAGGTACGTCACCGGCGGCACCACGTCGCCGATCCTCGCGGACAAGTGCTGCAGCGGATGCTCCGAGAGATAGATCCCGAGCAGCTCCTTCTCCCAGCCGAGCAACTCCTTTCGCGGCGCCTCCGGTCCGCTAGGGAGCGGCTGGGCGACGATCTCGTCGGTGAGACCCATGCTCGCGAACAGACCCACCTGGCCGCTCTCGCGGTCGCGCTGCTCGCGCTGGGCGGTGGCGAGCGCGAGGTCGAGGTGGCCGAGCTGCACAGCGCGCGGACCGAAGGGGTCGAGCGCGCCGCACTTGATGAGCGACTCGAGCACGCGCTTGTTGCAGCGCTGGAGGTCGATGCGCCCACAGAAGTCGTCGAGCGACCGGAATCGCCCGCCGGCGCGACGGGCCTCGATGATGCCCTCGACCGCTCCCTCGCCCACGTTCTTGACGGCCCCGAGCCCGAAGCGGATGCCCTGAGGCGTGATGGCGAATCCGAACTCGGACTCGTTGACGTCGGGGGGCAGGACCGCGATGCCCATGCGCCGGCATTCCGCGACCGCGATGGCGATCCGCTCCGAGTTGCCCATGTCCGATGAGAGCACGGCGGTCATGTACTCCAGCGTGTAGTTCGCCTTGAGGTACGCGGTGTGATACGCGATGACGCCGTAGATCGCGGCGTGGGCGCGGTTGAACCCGTAGCGCGCGAACGGCTCGAAGTCCTTCCAGACCTGCTCGATCACGTCGGCGTGGACGCCGTTCCGCAGGCAGCCCTCGACGAACTTCATCTTCTGCGCGTCGAGCTTCTCGCGGATCTTCTTGCGGATCGCGAAGCACAGGACGTCAGCCTGGGACAACGTGAAGCCGGCGAGCGCCTGCGTCACCGCCATCACGTCCTCCTGATACACCATCACGCCGTACGTCTTGCGCAACACCGGCTCGAGCAGCGGGTGGGCATAGGTCACAGCTTCCTGGCCGTGCTTGCGGCGGATGTACGCGGGGATGTAGTCCATCGGGCCCGGGCGGAAGAGCGCGACCATGGCCATGACGTCCTCGACGCGGTCGGGCTTGAGGTCACGGATGTGTCGGCGCATGCCGGCGGACTCGAGCTGGAACATGCCGGTCGTCTCGCCCGAGCCGAGCAGGTCGAAAGTCCTCTGGTCGTCGAGCGGGATGCGCGCGCGGTCGATGTCGATCCCGCGCGAGGTCTTGATCAGCTTCAGCGACTCGTCGAGGATCGTCAGGTTCGAGAGGCCGAGGAAGTCGAACTTGAGGAGGCCCAGCTTCTCGAGCGACTTGTCCTCGTACTGCGTTTGGATCGCGGACGTTCCCTTGGAGCGCTCGAGGGGCACCAGCGCGCTCAGCGGCTCGGCCGTGATCACCACGCCGGCCGCGTGCGTCCCCGTCGAGCGGACCAGGCCCTCCACCTTCTCGGCCAGGTCGAGCAGACGCTCGACGTGAGGCTCCTGTTCCAGCTCCTTCAGCTCGGCCACCATTCGGCGAGAGTCTTCGAGCGTGACGCCGAACGGGATCGTCTTCGCGACGCGGTCCGCTTCGCCGTACGGCATGCCGAGCACTCGCGCGACGTCACGCACGGCCGCGCGCGCGAGCATCGTGTTGAACGTGCCGATCTGTGCGACGCGATCGGCGCCGTACTTCTCGGTGACGTACGCGATCACCTCGTCGCGGCGGTTGTCCATGAAGTCGACGTCGATGTCCGGCAGGGTGTAGCGCTCGAGGTTGAGGAAGCGGTCGAAGATCAACCCGTAGCGGATCGGGTCGATGTCCGTGAGGTCTATGGCGTAGTTCACGAGGGAGCCACCCGCAGAACCGCGCACAGCCGTGAGGATCCCGTTCTCGCGGGCGTAGCGGATGAAGTCCTGCACGATGAGGATGTAGCCCGAGTACCCGAGCTTGCCGATGACCGAGAGCTCCTTGTCGAGCCGTTCCCGCAGCTCGGGCGTGATCTCGCCGTATTTCGCGCGCACGCCGGTCTCGGCCATCCCGCGCAGATGCTCCTCTGGCGTGATGCCCGCCGGCACGGCGAACGCCGGCAGCTGCAGCTGGCCGAGCGGAAGCTTGATGTCGACCATCTCCGCGATGCGGACCGTGTTCTCCAGCGCCCCCGGGTCGTCCGGGAAGAGCTCGGCCATCTGCTCGGCGCTCTTCAGAAACAGCTCGGGGTGATCGATCATCTTCAGGCGATCCTGCGTGTCGATCGTCTTCCCGCTCTGGATGCAGACCATGACGTCCTGCGCCTCGGCGTC
>JANNHF010000141.1:0-50907 GCA_031404235.1 Chloroflexota bacterium | reverse complement strand
CCTGGCACACTGCGGCGTCTAGCACACCGTCGTCTCGGCCGCCGGCGGATCGAACCCCGGCGGCAACACCGGCGGCGGCAACACCGGCGGCGGGAGCACCGGCGGGAGCACCGGCGGGAACACCGGCGGCAACACCGGCGGCGGCAACACCGGCGGCGGCAACACGGCGGGTCAAGGTGTCGCGGTGGGTGGCGTCCAAACTCTTCCGCAGGGTCAGTCGCAGATGACCGCGGTCGCGGGTATACAGACCCTGCCTTCGACGAGCACCGAAAGCGAGAAGGCACTTCTCGGAGTGGGCGCGGTGCTCATGCTGATCGGCGCACTGCTCATGCGCAGGAAGCCGGTCACCACTTAACTCGAAGGTCGCAGGCCCACTCGGGCCTGGCCTTGCGCAGGGAGGGGGCCATGTCGGCCCCCTCCTTTTCTACTCACACTGTTCGGGTGGGCGCCCTTCGTTCGTTCTGGCTTGGACAAACGGACCTCGCGCCCATCGCCCTATTTCGGATCCTTTACGGCCTGCAGCTGTTCAACTGGTACTGGCAGCTGTATCCGAACCTGACCGCGTTCTTCACTGATGAGGGCATCTTTCCGCGGCGCCAGCTGATCGCGTTCTACCCCGATCGCGGCTCGTTGCTGAATACCGTCGGCGAGTGGTGGCAGATCGTTCTGCTGTGGGCGGTCGGATGCGCGGTCGCGCTCGCGCTCACCGTCGGGTGGCGCACGCGACTGATGAGCTTTCTTGCGTTCGTGTTCCTCGTGAGCTTCCAGTGGCGCAATCCGCTGATCCTCGACGGCAGCGACCTGGTCTTCCGCTTCGTGCCGCTGTGGTTGATGTTCACGAATGCGGGCGGCCTCTGGTCGATCGACGCTCTGCGCAGCGTTCGATCCGCCACGGGGCAAGGCTGGGCGTTACCGGTTCGGATCCTCGAGCTGCAGATCGCGTGGATCTATCTCGCGACCGGGATCGAGAAGCTCGGCGGCAACCTGTGGGTGAACGGCACCGCGGCGTACTACGCGCTGCAGCTCGAGCACACCTTCGGTCGCTGGTGGGCCCGACCCGTCGCGCTCCAACCGCTGCTCGCGCAGCTAATGAGCTGGGGAACCCTCGCGGTCGAGCTGGGATTCCTTCCGCTGGCGATGATCCCATCGACGGTGACGCGACTCATCGCGGTGGTCGCCGCGGCCGGACTCCACCTTGGCATCCTCCTATTGATGAACGTTGGGAACTTCCCGGTGATCATGCTGTCGTCGCTGGTGCTCTTCGTCCCGCCGTCGTGGGTCCGCGCGTTCGTCGGATGGACCTCGCGCCTGCTTCGGACGCTGCTGCCGGATCCGCTCCTCGAATGGTGGGATGGCGCCGTCGCCTTCGCGGCCGAGCAGCTCCCGGCCGGATCGGCAACGGTGACGCGGCGTGTACGGACTGGGCTGCGCCGCATCGCCGCGGTCGCGCTGGTGGTGTTCGCGCTCTTCGTATTCTCGACGGCGGTACCGAGGCAGTTCGAGGCGCTCCGTCCCAGTGGCGACGTGGCGAGCTTGGTCCGCTTCCTCTCGCTCGATCAGCGCTGGGACATGTTCTCGCCCGACCCCGCGCGTACCGATGGCTGGCTGCTCGGACTGGCGCGTCTGACCGACGGCACGACCTTCGATCTGTACAGCGATCGTCCCGTTGACGACCGTAGCGAGCGATACAGTGACCCGCTGTATACGCGCTGGGTCAAAGTGCATGAGCGCATCGCCAACGCGGGATACGGGGATTATCGTCTTGAGTACGCGCGCTACTTTTGCCGCGCGCGCAACATGCACCTGCAGCCCGGACAGATGCCGCTCGACACGTTCGAGCTGATCTACATCGAGCGCGTCGTCCGCGCGCCGGAGGAAGGACCACCGCTGTTCAACGAGTACCGACTCTGGCAGCACAAGTGCTAGACCAGCCGCAGGAGCGCCGTCTTGTGACGGTGCTCTTCGCGGACTTCGCCGGGTTCACCGAGCTCGCAGACCAGATGGACCCGGAGGAGCTCCAGGTCCTCGTCTCGGGCATCTTCGAGGACCTCGCTGAGGAAGCGATCCGGCACGACGGCACCATCGAGAAGTTCATCGGCGACGCGATCTTCGTCGTGTTCGGAGCGCCCGTCGCCCACGAGGACGATCCGCAGCGCGCGCTTCGCACCGCACTGGCGATGCAGCGCGTGTTCGCCGACCACGCCGCGCGGGTCAAGAAGGAGCGCGGCGTCGAGTTCGGTCTGCGCATCGGCATCCATACCGGCATGGTCGTCGCCGGCGCGGTCCGCAGCGTCGCGCAGTACGGTGTCATGGGCGACACGGTGAATGTCGCGTCGCGGCTCCAGTCCACCGCCGGCCCCGGCGAGATCTACGTGACGCAGACCACGTTCCGGCTCACCAACCGTGAGTTCAGCTTCCGCGAGGTCGGCCCCATCGAGCTCAAGGGCAAGGACAAACCGATCCTCGCGTACGCCCTAATCGCCGAGCGCACCGACGCACGGCCGAGGATCGAGATCGCCGCACCGCTCGTCGGTCGCTGGATGGAGCTCTCCCGCCTCGACCTCGCGTACCAGTCCGCGCGACTCGGGCGCACGGAGGTCGTGCTCATCGCCGGCGAGCCAGGCATCGGAAAGAGCCGGCTCGCCTCGGAGTTCATCGGGCTCGCGACCGCGGCCGAGGAAGGCGCGAACGCGGCTGACGCGCCGCGGGTCATGCGCTGGACGTTCTCGCGCGTGAACCAGCGCAGCTACGCCGGCTTCATCGAGCCGATCCTCGTCGAGCTCGACATCCAGCCGTCCGACGCGGATGGCGTGACGCGGATCAACGAGAAGCTTGCGGAGCTCGGTTTCGTGAATACGCCCTCGACAGTTGCACCGATGCTCGCGCAGTTCCTCCATCTACCGGGAGTGAGCGAACCGGCCAGCGACTCGGAGGAGTGGAAGCGCTCGATGTACATCGTCGTGTACGACGTCATCGCCGCGCTCGCGCGTCGACATCCACTGCTGTACGTCCTCGAGGACCTGCACTACGCCGACGCCGCGTCGCTCGATCTGCTCTGGTTCCTCACCTCGCGTACCTCGCGCGTGCCGATCCTGTTCCTGCTCGCGCAGCGCCTCGGACCGGGCTCGCCCGAGCCGAAGCCGTCGCGTACGAACTTCAGCCAGCTCGTGCTCGAGCCGCTCTCCGACGAGGAAGCCGCGCGCATCGTCGAAGCGACGCTCGATTGGATCCCCGACGAGCTGCGCGACCGCATCGTCGCCCGCGCAGGCGGCAATCCCTTCTACATCGAAGAGTCGCTGCGGTCGCTGCTGGAGTCCGGCGCTGTCGAGAAGGACGAGACCGGCGAGTGGCGCGTGCGCGAGCGTCCCGGCGCACTCGAAGTGCCGGCCACCCTGCACGCGGTCGTCGCCTCGCGCATCGACCGGCTCCAGCCCGCGGCGCGCGAATGCATCCAGCTCGCGGCCGTCATCGGACAGCGGTTCGGGGACCGCGTGCTGCGGGAAGCGGGCGGCGATCGCATCGCCAACGCGGTCGACCAGCTCATCGCCGCGGACCTCGTGCTCGAGGCCGCCCCCGGTGAGCGGCGCGAAGGCCGTTACCGGTTCAAGCACGCCATCGTGCAGGAGGTCGCGTACAACACGCTCCTGGTGCGACGGCGCATCGAGCTGCATCGTCGCGTCGCCTCCGCGTATGAGGTCGTGCTCGGCGATGAGCTGAAGGAGTTCTATCCGGCGCTCGCCCACCACTACCTCATCGGCGACGTGCCGGACAAGGCGGCGGAGTACTCGTGGAAGTCGGCCCAACGAGCGACGGCGATCCACGCGTACATCGAGGCGCTGCGCTTCGCGGAGCAAGCGCTCGAGCTGTACGAGAAGATCAACCGGATCGACGCGGCCGTCGAGGCCCTCTATCTGATCGCACGCGTACGTCGGTACCGCGGGGAGAACGACGCGGCGCTCTCCGCGTACGAGCGGGCGCTGCTTCTGCTCGAAGCGCGCGATCCGAGGAGCGGTGAGGTCGCGATCCTCCTCGCGCACATGGCCGAGCTCTGCACGCGCTGGGACGCGAAGCATCCAGATCTCGAAGGGCTCATCGAGCGCGGCCTCGCGATCGTCGGCGACGCCAGATCGCGCGAGCGTGTGCTTCTGCTCGCCGCGAAGTCCTTCATGCCGCGCCGGGGTCCGAAGGCGACGGACATGGAGTGGGAGGCGTCGCTCGCGACCGCCAAAGAAGCGCTCGCGATCGCCGAGGAGCTGGGCCTGCTGCGCGAACGATCGCTCTGCCTCGACGCGGTCGGCTACGCCTATCGGGAGCTGGGGAATTTCCGCGAGGCATACAGCGCGAGTCAGAATCGACTGCCGATCGCGCGATCGCTGCAGGACAGCGACGAGCTCATCGACGCGCACACGATGGTCGCGCTCAGCGCGCTGTCGCTGGGCGATATGCACGACGCCATGGACCATGCGGCGAGCGCGCGTGAGGTCGCGATCGAGACGGAGAAGCCACGTCTCGGCGCGCACGCCCTGCGGACAGAGACCCTCGCGCATCTTCTCGCCGGCGACTTCCCGGGCACGATCGCCGCCGCCGCGCGCCGCGAGCGGTTCGCCACGCTGACGAAGTGGCCGTCGACGCTGGGCGTCGCGATCGGCGCGGCGGCCGCGATGGCCTCACCGGAGGAGAAGGTCTACCGCGATCTGCTCATCGAGCAGGAGGCGTCGCCATCCGAGCTCGCGCTCGCGGATTTCCTCGCGGCGTACTACGGCCTGCGCGAGAGCGAAAGCTCGTACCACGCCATCCGCAGCGCCGGCCAGCCGAAGTCGATCGTCGACCTCACGCTGCTGGGTCCGCTCCTGGTCCTCGCGGGGGCACGCTGGCGCGTGCCGGACGAAGCCTTCGAGGACCGCGTCGCGGCCGTCGTCGAGCGCACGGGGCACGCCCGGGGCCGCGCGCTCCTGACACACGCGGAGGCGATCCGCGCGTATCACGCCGGCGAGCACACGAAGGCGGCGAAGCTGATGTTCGACGCGGTGCAGGCGTTCGCGACGCTGAAGCTTGATTACGAGCGCGCCGTCGCGCTCGCTGATCTCGCGCGGGCGCTGCGCGGCGTGCCCGGCCGCGAGGATCAGGCGCAGGCGCAGTGCGACGAGGCCAAAGCGATCGCCGAGCGGCTCGGCGCGACGGCGCTGCGCGTCGCCGCGGAGAACTTGACCGTCCGCGTCTAGCCCAGACTCCGCGCGAGGATCTAGCTGAGCCTGCGCGCGATCGCGCTCCGCGCCGCGTTGTAACCGCACATTCCGTGCACTCCGCCGCCGGGCGGCGTCGCGGACGAGCAGAGGTAGATGTCGGGCGACGGGGTCGCATACGGATCCAGCGCGATCCTCGGCCGCATGAACAGCTGCAGCCCAGAGTGCGAGCCGCACGAGATGTCGCCGCCGGCGTTGTTCGCGTTGCGGTGCTCGATGTCGCGCGTGTTCATGACGCTGCGAGCAAGGACGCGCTCTCGGAACCCCGGTGCGAAACGCTCGAGCTGCGCCTCGATGCGATCGGTCATGTCCACCGTCGATCCGTTCGGCACGTGGCAATACGCCCAGAGCGTGTGCTTGCCGGCTGGCGCGCGCGACGGATCGAACAGGCTCTGCTGCGCGACCAGCACGAACGGCCGCTCCGGGTGCTGGCCCCGCCAGACCGCGCTCTCTGAGGCCGCGATGTCCTCGAACGTGCCGCCCAGATGGACCGTGCCGGCCCGCAGGCACTCCGTCGCCCGCCACGGGACGGGACCGTCGAGGGCGTAGTCGATCTTGAAGACGCCCGGTCCGCGGCGATAACGGCGGAGCGCGCGCCGATATCCGGAGGGCAGCCGGCCGGCAGCGATGCTCGCAAGGTGCCACGGTGATGTGTCGAAGAGATACGCGCGCGCGGTCGGCACGTCGGACAGCTCTTGCACGGGATGACCCGTCGTGATGGTGCCACCGAGCTCGTGCAGATACGAGCCGAGCGCCTCCGCGATCCGCCCCGAGCCGCCGCGCGGGAGGGGCCACCCCACCGCGTTCCCGGTGATGAGGAACATCAGCGCGAACGCGGCGGTGAAGGGGTGCTCGAGCGGGAGGAACGAGTGCGCCGCGCACCCCGCGACGAGCGCCCGCGCCGCGTCACCGCGAAATGACGACGCGAGGCCGCGCGCGGAGCGCATCGCATGGAGACCGAAGCGCGCGAGGAGCAACGGGTGCCGCGGCACATGCGTCACCGGCCGCAGCACTTCGGTCGCGAGCTGCTCCCAATGTTCGACGAGTGGGGACAGCAGACCCCGGTAGGCGGCCCCGTCCGCATCGAGTCGCGCGGCGGTCGCGTCGACCGAGCGCTCGAGCACGACGGCGGTGCCGTCATCGAGCGGATGGGCGAGCGGCGCGTCGGGCTGGATCCACTCGAGGCCGTGCTTCGCGAGCGGCAGTCCGTTGAAGAACGGCGACATCACCGCGAGCGGCTGGATCGCGGAGCAGACGTCGTGAACGAAGCCGGGAAGGGTCAGCTCCGCGGAGCGCGCCCCTCCACCGATCTCGTCGTTCGCCTCGTACACCGCGACCGAATGACCTGCGCGCGCGATCTGGATTGCCGCGGCGAGGCCATTGGGACCGGCCCCGACGACGACCGCATCAGGCACGCAGCAGGTAGCGGTCGAACCACTCGCCCGCGCGCCGGACCGAGTCGATCATGTTCTCGCGCGTGCGGAAGCCGTGTCCTTCGCCCTTGTACACGTAGTACTCGTGCATCTTGCCCGCCGAGCGGAGCGCGGCCACGACCTGCTCGGCTTCAGACAGGGGCACTCGAGGGTCGTTCTCACCCTGGAGGATCATCAGGGGCGCCTCGATCTTGGAGATGTGGGTCAGGGGCGAGCGGTCGCGATACCGCTCTGCGTCGACCTTCGGATCGCCGAACTCGCGGACAAGCATCGCGCGGAGGTCGCCGCGTGTCGTCTCGTGCATTGTCTTCCACGACACGACGCCGACTACCGAGACGCCGGCCGCCCAGCGGTCCGGGTACATCGCGAGCGACATGAGCGTCATGTACCCGCCGTAGCTGCCGCCGTACACGCCGACACGCTTCGGGTCCGCGATGCGCTGCTTCGCAAGCCAGTCGAGGCCCTTCACGACGTCCTCGAGGTCCTTGCCGCCCCAGTCGTGACGATTCGCCTCCTGGAACTCGCGGCCGTATCCGGTGGATCCGCGGATGTTCGGTGCGAGCACGACGTAGCCGTTGTTCGCGAAGTGCTGACTTGCACGGTCCCACCAGCGGTAGTGCTGGCTCGTCGGTCCGCCGTGGACGTGCATGATCGCGGGCGGCGGTCCGTCGCCGCGGACGGCCTCGGCGTAGGGGAGATAGAGGAGCGCGGGGATCTCGCTGCCCATCGCGCCGGGATACCGAACGTGGATCGGCTCGACCAGCGTCTCGGGATCGATGGTCGCCGGCAGCGAGCGTGTGAGACGTCGCGGCTCGGTCATGCGCTCGCGCGTCACGTACACGTCCCACGGATCGCGCGCGCCGCTGAATAGATATGCCACCTGATCGCCATCGGGACCAACGCGGATGGAGTTGTGGACGCCCGCGCGATCGGCGACAGCGTGGTCGGCGTGCGAGACGACGAACCCGCGCCGGATCGACACCTCCGCGTCCTCGTTGTGCAGGTACAGGGCCGCGCGGCCGTCGGGCCGCCACGCCGGCGCCGACTCATCGAAGATGCTCTTCGTGAGCGGCTCGACGCGCTTCACGCGGTCGCCTTCGAGCGTGGCGACAGCGATCTCGTAGCGTCGTCGCGTGTTCGTGGTGAACGCGATGCGCGATCCGTCCTTGGACCAGTCGCCTTCGAACGATTCGCCGTCCGCGTCGCGCGTCTCGAGCTTCGTCGGCGAGCCGCCCTCTGCGGAGATCACGTAGAGATCGCCGTTCGTGCGGACGGTGTCCCGCCGCGACGAGAAGAGCAGCCGTTTCCCATCCGGCGACCAACGCGGCTGGGCGTCGTCAAATTCGCCTTCCGTGAGCGCGCGCTTCCTGCCGGTCGCGACGTCGATCACGTGCACCGCGAACGCCTTGCCGCCGGCGTTCGCGACGTACGCGATGCGGGAGCCGTCCGGCGACCACGCGATCTCGCGATGCATGACGTCCGGCTCGCTCGTGAGGTTGCGCTCCGTCTCGCCGTCGCGGTCGACGAGCCAAACGTCGAAGCGCTCGTTCCCCCCGCGGTCGCGGAGGAACGCGAGCTGCGTGGCGTCCGGCGACCAGCGCGGCCAGACCGAACGCTCTTTGGCGTCGGTGAGCTGGTAGATCCGCTCGCGCTCGATGGGCGCGCTGTAGATCTCGAAGGTCCCGCTCTTGTTCCAGGCGAATGCGACCTCGGCGCCGTCGGGCGACAGATCGATGCCGCCCCATACGTAGTCGACGTACGGAGACCCGACCAGGTCAGCGACCGGAACGCGACGGAAACGCTCGCCGATGGATCTCGGCTTGAATCCCGAGACCTCGGGAACGATGTCCGCGGGCGCGTTCGCGATGGTCGTCGCTGGACGCTCGGTCGACGTCGCACGCCAATCCTCAGCGAACGGCTTTGGCCGCGGCTTCGGCTCGCGAGACTGGGACGGCGGAGCGGTCGGACTGGACGTGATCGGTGGGGCGCCGGCACCGTTGCCGGCAACGGTGCCGCGGTCAGGCACCGGGCGCTTCGCCTGCTCGAGACTCTCGCGCGTCGCGCTCGCGACCACGAGCGTTTCAGGACCCATCGCCGCCTCGCGCACCGCCGTGCCTTCCTTGGGAACGATCACGTCGTGGTGGTACATCTGGTCCTCGAGGCGGCCCGTGTACTCGCGATCCCACGGCGGCGGCAAGAGGATGCCGAACTGCTTGCGCGGCTTCGGGAGCTCTTGTTGCAGCTGCAGCAGCATGTCGCGGCCGGCGTTCCAGATCGGCGAACGCTTCGATGACAGGACTGATGAGAACGCGAGCGGTATGAGCTGTCTCGCCCCCTCGCTCGCAAGGTCGAGGTCGCCACTGAACAGGACGCCGCCGGACTTGGCCACCAGGACGACGGTCGCGCCCTGCCCCTCGCCCCTGACCCGCACGACACGCGTGTCCGGGCGCACGAGGTCGTCGGGTCTCAGCACGAGGTCAGCGCCGCCGGTCACGGCCGCTGCATCGTCCTCGTGCACCGCGATCTGCACGCCGAGGGTCTCGCGATAGCGATGCGCCTCCGCCGCGCGCGCGCGGCGTTCGTCGCGATCAGGAGCGACGCTCGGCCGGCGCCCAGGATGAGGCGCAGCGCGCGCTCACTGAACGGTGGGATGTCGATGAGGAGATTGCCTCGCGCGGCGTCGAAAACGATGTACTGGCGCTCGTCATCGAGCGGCGCGTACAGCTCGAAGATCCACGAACGGAGCTGCTGGATATCCATGAAGGGCGCGGGCTATCGTACTAGTTCAGGCAGCACGAGCGTTCCGTCGACGCGCGCCAACTTGCGCTTCGCTTCGAGACGCGACGTCGTGCGCTCAGTCTGCTCATCGTCCCAGTCGAAGAGGCGCCTCACCTGCTTCGCGGTGACGCCACCCGCGAGCTCGAGGAGCCGGCGCAGCAGGGTCGTCATCGCGTCGCTCGACGAGGTCCGCTCCGCGCTCTTCACGGTGTCGGCGTAGCGACGGACGAACAGGTCGTACGTGTAATTGTAGTCCTCGCGACCTTCGCCGACGGCCTTCACACGCGCGACGTACATGAGACGCTGCAGCTCCTCCACGGCTTTCGCGTAGTCGGCCTTGCCCTCCTGTGAGGTGATGCCGAGGTCTGCCCGCATTCGCTTCGTCTGTGTCTCGCCGCGTTGCGCGAGATAGTCGATGACCCGACGCGCGATGTCCGAGAGTCTGCCCGCCCGCACGTCGTCGAGATGATCGTCGTCCTCACCGGCGCGACCGAAGGTCGCATAGAACGTGGGCAGCATCTTCATCGACACGAACGTCGGCTTGCGGACGAGAAGCTTCCCGTAATAGAGGCGCCTCTGCTCGGGAAGCTCGTCCTTCCAGCCCCACATCCAGCCCCATTTGCGGTCCTCGCTGCTCGTCGACAGATGGTCAAAGCACGCCGGGATGGGCGCGTCGCCAGTGCGCAGCGTGAAGGCGAAGCAGAAGCCGAAGGCGTCGACCATCGCCACGAGCCCTTCAGCGTTCCGCACGCGATGCATGCGATTGACCTTCGCGCGGTGCGCTTCGAGGATGTCGGCGAGCTGCGACGCCTTGCGGTGTGGCGACTGACGGAGCTCACGTACCACGGCCATCGGTGCTCATACTGTGCAGCAATGGCGCTGAGGGTGGGGATCGTGGGGACCGGGTTCGGCGCGCGCGTGCAGGTCCCCGGTTTCCGCGCCGCGGGGTTCGCTGTGACGGCGATCTGCTCCGCCCATCCGAGTCGCGCTCGCACCGTCGCTGAGCAGGCCCGCATCCCCGCCGCCGTCGACACCGTGGATGAGCTCGTCAGCCGCGACGACGTCGATGTCGTGTGCGTCGCATCGCCGCCGGCGCTGCACCGCGAACACACGCTCGCCGCGCTTGCCGCAGGAAAGCACGTCATCTGCGAGAAGCCGATGGCGAGCGACACCCGCGAGGCGCGCGAGATGCTCGCAGCCGCCGAGCGTGCCGGCGTGGTGCACGCGATCGACCACGAGTTCCGCTACACGCCCGCGCGTTCGAAAGTGAAGGAGCTCCTTGACGCAGGTTCGATCGGAGAGATGCGGCTCGCGCTCGTGATGGAGATGACCGGCATGCTCGTCGACCCGACGCGGCCGCGTCAGGAATGGTGGCTGCGGCGCGACCGTGCCGGCGGCCTCCTGGGCGCGCTAGGGTCGCACTGGATCGATTCGCTCATCTGGTGGCTCGGCTCCGTCGAGCGCGTGTCGTCCGAGCTCGGGATCTCCGCGCAGACACGGCCAACGACGGACGGCGGGTCGGTGAGCGTGACCGCCGACGACACGGCGCAGCTGCTGCTGCGCATGAGCAGTGGCGCGATCGCGACGATCCAGCTGTCGAGCGCGGTCCACCATCCGTCGCGCCGCGTGATCCTCTACGGCAGCGACGGCACGATCGTGCTGGGTGGCGACGGCCGTGTTCTTCTCGCGCGCGGATCGGGCGCGCTCGAGGAGATCCTCCCCGCGGGCACGAGCGACAACGCGTTCCCCGATCTCGCCAGACGGGTGCGGGAGCACATCGAGGCCGGCCCGACCGGGAAGGCGGATGCGCCGCATCCCACGTTCGCCGACGGTCTCCGCGTGCAGGAGGTCATGGACGCGGCGTACCGCTCCGCCGAGGTCGGCGGTGCCGTCGCCGTCGCTAGCTGAGGAACATCGCGACGATGCCGGCGACGATCGCGACGGTCATCGCCCGACGCGCACTTCGATGCAGCGCCTGGAACTCCCGCCGCATCGGCGCATCGTCGCGAAGGTCATCCCAGCCCGGCGTTTGCGCACGGATCGAGCGCGCTACCGGACTGGCCCACGCGCTCGAGTAGAGCGTCGCACCACAGAGGACAACGAGCGCGAGCCAGCGGATGACAAGACGCGTCTCGGGCGCGCCGGTCACTTCGAACGCAGTGGCTTTGAGCACGCTCGTCACGACGATGAGGACCACGGAGAGGATCGCGAGCCCGTCGTAGCGGGCCAGGACGGCGCCGAAGATCGCGCCCGCCTCGCCGCGCGAGCGGATCGACGCGAAGATCGCCGGCGCCGCCGCCGCTCCCAGGACGAGCGCGCCAGCGACGAGGATCGCGAGCGCGAGGTGATAGACGAACTGCAGCGCGTCGAAATAGAGCGTCTCCATGCGTGCATCATGGCCGGGGAAGGGGCCCCGTTCAGCGAGCGGAGCGAGCGAAAGGAATTTCCGACCGGAGCGGTCGGTTTAGACTCACGCACAAGGGAGCACGAATGCCGACCTACCGGGACTACTTCGCCGATATCAAAAAGCGGGTCAAGGAAGCGACTCCGCAGCAGGTCGCTGACCTGCTTCGGGCCGGCGAGGTCCAGCTCGCGGACGTACGCGAGAAGAACGAGTGGGACGAGGGGCATCTGCCCGACGCCGTGCACCTCCCGAAGAGCTACGTCGAGCAGTGGGCGGAGGACCGTCTTCCCGACAAGGACAAGACGACGATCCTTTACTGCGCGGGCGGCGTGCGGTCGGCCATGGCCGCCGACACCCTCGCAAAGCTCGGCTACGGACACGTCATCTCCATGTCCGGCGGGTTCAACCGCTGGAAGGACTCCGGCCTGCCCTGGAAGAAGCCCGACGCCGGACTGACGCAGGAACAGGCTCAGCGCTACAGCCGCCACCTGCTCATTCCCGAGGTCGGCGAATCCGGCCAGCTGCAGCTGCTGCGGAGCAAGGTGCTGCTCATCGGAGCCGGCGGGCTCGGGTCGCCTGCGGCGCTTTACCTCGCGGCCGCAGGCGTCGGCACGCTCGGCATCGTGGACTCCGACGTCGTCGACGCGACGAACCTGCAGCGCCAGATCCTCCATACGACCGAGCGCATCGGCGAGCCGAAGACCGAGTCCGCGCGCCAGACGCTCGAAGCGCTCAACCCCGACGTGAAGATCGTCGGCTATCAGGAGCGCCTCACCAGCGACAACATCGACCGCATCATCTCCGAGTACGACGTCGTCGTGGATGGCGCCGACAACTTCCCCACTCGTTATCTCCTGAGCGACGCGTCGGTGAAGTGGAACAAGCCGGTCGTGCACGGGAGCATCTACCGCTTCGAAGGTCAGGTGACCGTCTTCAAACCGCACGCGGGTCCGTGCTACCGCTGCCTCTTCCCGACCCCGCCACCGCCGGAGCTCGCGCCGTCGTGCGCGGAGGCCGGCGTGCTCGGCGTGCTGCCGGGGGTGATCGGAACGATCCAGGCCAACGAGGTCATCAAGCTGCTCCTCGGCATCGGGGAGCCGCTCGTCGGACGCTACCTGCTGTTCGACGCGCTCGAGGGCTCGTTCCGCGAGGTCCGGCTGCGCCGCGATCCCAAGTGCCCGGTCTGCGGGGAGAACCCCACGATCACCGAGTACATCGACTACGAGGGCTTCTGCGCCTCACCGTCCGAGTGGCAGGCGCAGCACGCGCCAAAGGTGAGCACCCCCGCCGAGTAGCCGTTTCCCTCCCATATCCTGTGTAGATGCGGTCGCTTTGGCTTCTCGCCCTCCTCGCCCTCTTCGTCGTCACGTGCACCGGCACGCCGCCGGCAACGACGTCTCCCACGCCCACCGCATCGGTGGACATCAAGCGCGCGAAGCTGGACATCACCTACTCGTCACTCAGCGACCAGGATGTCCACAAGGTGTCCAGCAAGAAGTTCCTCGAGGGCGCGATCGCCGCGATCAACGCCGAGATTAATAAGACCGGCGGCAAAGGCGAGATCGCCGCGATCGAGTTCCAGGACCTCACCGAGCAGGTCTTTGCCGATTTCAAGAAGTTCGCTGAAGCGGCCGCCGTCGCGAAATCGCTCAATCCGCAGATCACCGCCGATCGCTACGCCGACGTCGCGATCGAGGGGATGATCAACGCGAGCCCGGACTGCCACACCTACTACGTCGACAACAGGGGCGGCGTACACCGCTCGCGCCCCGAACCGGCTAGGGGCCAGACCGCGCGCGTCCCTTCCACAGGGACAGCGCTCGGGGGACCCGACGAAGCGGGCCTCACCGGCCGCATGCTCCCGGGCGGCATCGTCTACATCACGTTCCGCGATTTCCTCCTGACCGCGAACTACAAGATCTTCGACGAGGTCCGCAAGATGTTGGACAAGGGACTGGCGGCCGGCGGCAAGGCCTGGCTCTTCGACCTGCGCGGCAACCTCGGCGGTGATGCAGGCGCGGTCGACCACGTCTCCTCGTTCTTCCTCAACGGCGAGAAGATGCTCAACATCATTTACCGGGGCGGAGGCTCCACCGTGACAAACAGCGCGCGGACGCAGTGGCGGCTCCCCGACGCTTATCAGCTGCCGATGGTCGTCATCCTGAACGACCGCGGCGGCTCGGGCCCCGAGGTCATAGCGGCCTCACTCAAGGAGAACAAGCGAGCCACGATCGTCGGCCAGAAGAGCATCGGCTGCATGGGCAGCATCACGTTTACGAACATGACCGACGGCTCGAAACTGGCGGTCGTGATCCAGGAATTCGTCGGTGCCCAGACCGGCACGATCTACAACAACATCGGCGTCCAGCCGGACGTCCAGGCGGATGACGCGACAGCGGTCGACAAAGCGATCGAGATCCTCAAGCAAAAGATCTGACCGGCTTTCGACTTGGCCGAGGACACGGTCGGTCGCCGCAGAAACTGCCCCATAGGTACCAGTACGAGGGTCCCCTTCGTACGCCTCGCGCCCGAATCGGGTTTCGCTGTCACGCTTTTGGTACCCGTAATGGGTTGGCGGCTCGCCTTCCGGTCGATATGGTGCGCACAGACCACTGAGGACGGGATTGGGGGGCCATCACGTCGTGACAGTTGCCGCAGCAGCAAGGGTTGACTCGCTTCCTTCCTTCGAGCAGATGGGTCCGGTACCGGATGTCATAGAGCGGGCTCGCAGCGGCGACCGCTCGGCATTCGCGGATCTCTACGACACACACGTAGACGCGGTCTACCGCTACATCCTGTACCGCGTCCGTGAGCCCAGCGACGCCGAGGACCTCACGAGCGACGTGTTCACACGCGCGTTCGCGAACATCCACCGCTACCGCTGGCAGGGGAAGTCATTTCTGGCGTGGCTGTACACGATCGCGCGCAACGCGGTCACGGACCGCCGTCGCCGTCAGCGTCCGACCGTCGACCTCGACAACGCGTTCGGCCTCGCCGAGGACGGCCCGACCGCGCACGACCACGCCGTCCGTGGTGAGGAAGTCGATGCGCTGCGTGGCGCGGTGAAGCACCTCACGACAGAACAGCAGGAAGTCCTCGTTCTTCGTTTCGTGGAGAACATGTCGAGTCGCCAAGTCGCGAACATGCTCGGCAAGAACGAAGGCGCGATCCGGGCGCTGCAGTTCCGCGCACTCGGCCGTTTGCGCAAGCTCATGACGAGCGAGGTCGCCTGACCGCCTGAAACTCCGCGGATTCGGCGGACATAGACTCAAACAGATGCGGCCTCGCGCCCTCCCCCTGCTCCTTGCGGTGGCGTTCGTCGCCTCCGCGTGCGGTCTGCTTCCGGCGGATCTGCAGCACGAGCTGCTGCCCTCGCAGACCCAGTACAAGACCGCTGAGGCCGCGTACTCGGTCCTGGTCGAGCGTCACGTCGACAAACCCACCCCGGAGCAGCTGATCCCGGGCGCCCTGGACGGGGTCGCGAAGTACCTGACGGACAGCAAGATCGACGCAGCCCCCACGGTCGACCGACCTGCCCTGACCGGCAGCGTTTGGTCCGATTTCGCCAAATTCGCGGCCTCGCTCGACGCGGTGGCGCAGCGTTATCCCGCAGCCGACCGGACGCTGATGGAGCGAGCCGCCGTCGACGGGATGGCGCGCGCGATGAACGAGTGCCACACCTATTACCTGAACCCCGACCGCGCCAAGGGATTCAACCAGCGGCCCGCGCCGGTGTCGGGCATCGGCGTGACGATCTCGCAGCCGGAGCCCGGGCAGCCGATCGAGGTCATCGACGTCATCGCGAACACCCCAGCTGAACGAGCTGGCGTGAAGAAGGGCGACAAGATCATCCGCGTGAACGGCGAGGACGTCTCCACGTTCACGACCGAAGAGGTCGCGACGAGGGTGAAGGGACCCGAGGGCACGCAGGTGACGGTCACATTCCAGCGGGGGTCGGGCGAGGTCGAGTTCACGATCACACGAGCGCGTTTCCAGAGCCCGCTGTTCGTGAGCCGGCTCGAGGACACCTCCATCGGCTACATCCGGATCCCGCAGCTCATCTCGAGCGTCGCCGATGAGGTCGGCGCCGCGGCTCGCAGCCTTTCAGCGCAGGGTGCGACGGCGTGGATCCTCGACCTGCGGGACGATCCAGGTGGTGAGCTCTCGGTCGCGGTGAACGTCGCCAGCTTGTTCGTCCAGCGCGGCACGCTCGTCTACCAGGTCGGCCGAGACGGACAGCGCACCGCGGTGGATACGAACCCGGGCAAGTTCCTGGGCCTCACCAAGCCGCTCGTCGTGCTGGTGAACAAGAACTCCGCGTCAGGCTCCGAGATCATCGCCGCCGGGCTCCGCGCCAACGGCGCGGGCACGGTCATGGGGACCCAAACGGCCGGCTGTGTGGGGACCGGACAGCCACGCGAGCTCCCCGATGGCGGTCTGCTCCTGGTGACGCTGACGAAGATGCAGGACGCCAAGACGGGCGCCGACCTCAACGGGCCTGGCAAGGGCGTCGTGCCGGACAGGATCGTCACGGACCCTGCCGACCAGCAGCTCCAGGCCGCGATCGCGTTCCTGCGGGGCCGCGCCTAGCTCTGCAGGCCCAGCGCGACGAGCCCCGCGACGAGCACCCCGACCCCCAGGTACTGGTTCGGCGCGAGGCGCTCGCGCAGGACCAGGATCGCGAGCAGCGCGGGGATGAGCGGGTAGGCCCCGCTCCCCGTCATAACGAAGGACGCGTAGCCCAGGGCGATGCCGATCGCGAGGAGCACGTTCGCTCCCGTATCGAGGACACCCGTGGCCGCGACCAGCGCGAACGCGCGACGATCGCCCAGCGGTCGGAGCGAGATCCCGCGCGCGATCACGAACATCGTGAGAAGGACGACGCTGAACGAGCGCTGCACGACGATGAGAGCGAGGCCGTCGCTGGCGCGGATACCGGCGGCGAAGATCACGCTCCACACCGCGAAGCCGAGCGTCGCGAAAAAACCGATCTTCACGCCCTCGGTCGGACGGCCGAGCGTCCGCCGGAGCTCTCGTATATCCGTCGACGCCACCGCGACACCGATGAACGTGACGCCGATCGCGATGGTCTGCCCGGTCGTCAGACGTTCGCCGAGAAAGATGACGATCAGCACGACGGTGAGCGCTGCGTAGCTCGCGACGACCGGGCTGACCACGGCGATCGGGCCGATCGCGAACGCGCGATAGAGCGCAGCGAGCGAGACGATGCCGATCATGGAGAGCGCGAGCGCATACGGCACCTGCTGCCACTCGAAGGTCGGCCAGCGGCCGAGCGCGGCGAGCGCCACCACGTAGGCAGCGAGACCGATGACCTGCATGCCGAGCGACGTCCGAATGACCCCCACGCGCCGCGTCGCCATCGCGGCGGCGTAGTCACCGAACCCGAACGCGATCGCCGCGCCAACGCCGTAGAGAAGAGCTTCGATGGCCGTTTATCGCAGGGGGAGAACCCCCTGCAACCCCCCTACAGCGCGGGGCAACCCCGCCATCTCTTAGACCACTAGCTGTCGTGGCGCGCGAGTGAGGTTGCGGGATCCGGACTCGGTGATCACGAGCATGTCCTCGAGGCGCACGCCGCCGAGCTCCGGCAGGTAGATGCCGGGCTCCACCGTCACCACGTCGCCTGGAGCGAGCGGACTGCTGCCAGACCGGCCGACATTCGGCGGCTCGTGGATCTCCAACCCCACGCCGTGTCCGGTGCCATGGATGAATCCGCGCGGCGGGCCGCCGTTCTTCTCGCGCTGCTGCCCAGGCCGCAGTGTGTCGTATCCGGCCTCCCAGATGATGTCCTCGACGAGCTCGTGCACCTCGCGGCCGGTTATCCCGGGGCGCAGCGCCCGGATGCCGGCGTCCTGCGCGCGCTTCGTGATCTCGTACATCTTCGCGATCTCCGCCGGCGGCTCGCCCTTGGAGACCGTGCGCGTCATGTCGGCGAAGTACCGGGTCGTCTTGTGCTGCGGGAAGATGTCCATGACGATCGCCTCGCCCGCGCGCAGCGGCCCCGAGCCGATCATGTGCGGATCAGCGGCCTGCTTGCCCGGCGCGATGATCGCACCCTCAGAGACACAGCCCAGCTCCAGCAAACGTGACTCAACGATCGCGCGCAGCCGCTCGGCCGTGAACGGCTCGCCGTCGAGCTCGAGCGTTCCGTCCTTGCGGACCGTCGCCCGCTTCAGCGCGTCTACGCCCTTCACCCAAGCGTCCTCGGTCGCCCGCTGCGTCACCTCGAGCGCGGCGATCTCGTCGGGGCGCTTCGCGCGGCGGCGCTCGCTGAGCTCGCGATCGATCTCGATCTCTATGCCGAGCCGTTGGAGGCGCTCGGCCATGCCGAGCGGGAAGTATGGCGCGACCGATACACGACGCAGGCCGCGCGAATCAAGAAAACGCTTGGTGATCTCCGCGTCCAGCTCCTCGCGCGTGATGTCCTTTGCGGAGAGCTCCTTCCCGCCGAAGTCATCGATGTTGAAGACCTCGCGAGCGCGCGATTCCTTGCGCGCGCGGCCCACCTCGAGCGAGTTGGCGACGATGACGACCTCGCCGTCCTGCTCGAGAGCGATGATCGGGTCGGGCGCGAGGAAGCGCGTGACGTGGTACACGTCGGGGAATTTGTACCCGTCGGCGTAGAAGAGGAGGGCCCGCCCGTGCTCGCGGCTGTCCTGAGCCATCGCCGTCAATCTACGGCGTCCCTGGGCCCTACGCGGGAGCCGTCTCCTCGAGCGGCGTCTCCGGCGTGAAGCGTATGGTCGCGACCCGCACGCCGACCAGGATGATCGCTCCGCCGGCGATCTGAAGTGGCCCGGGCTGCTCCCCCAGGATCGTGACGGCTTGGACGAGCGCGAAGACCGGCACGAGATAGCTCGCCATCGATGCGAGCCCCGCACCGAAGCGACGCACCGCCCAGTAGAAGAGCACGAACCCGATCGTCGTGGCGAACACGGTGAGATACGCGATGTCGAGCCACGCGCCGAGAGGCCACGACGGCACGTCGGTGTAACCGTGTTCGAGGAAGCCGAACGGAAAGAGCATGGCGGCGCCGGCGAGGCAGGCCACCGCCGTCACGCCAAGGGGTGACCCGTGTCGCGTGGTGATCGTCCCAAGGATCGCGTACACGCTCCAGCACGCGGCGCCGCCGAGCATCAGCAGGTCGCCGACGAGTCTGGTGCCCGTGAAGGTGAGGCCCGTGGCGCCAGCGACGACGACCACTGCGCCCACCGTCGCGATGGCGAGGCCGATCAGCTTGTTCGCGGTGAGGCGCTCCCCGATGAACGATGCGAAGAGGACCGTGAGAACGGGATTGATGGTCGGCACGATGAGCGCGCCGTCGGACGCGGGCGTGAAGGTGAGCGCGACGAAGACGAGCGCGTTGTAGCCGAAGATACCGAACGCGGCCGCCAGGATCACGAGTGGGAGCTTCGCCAGACCGAGCGACGCTCCCGTTGCCCGCGCGATGGCGAGCATGAGCAGGCCGGCCAGCGCGAAACGGACGGTGGAAAGCTCGATGGGTGGGATCGCGGCGACGCCGAGCTTGCCCGCGGTCCAGCTGCCACTCCAGCACAGCGCGACGGTGACGTACGCGGCGATCGTCAGGAGCCGCTGCCGGGGCGTGATCGCGCGATCGTATCGCGCGATCGACCGGGGCGCGCGGGGCCGGCGATCACCGCCGGCGGAGCAGGGACAGACCTTCGCCGCTCGCGATCTCGTCGAAACCGAGGGCCTTGACCGCGTCCACCTCGGCAAGATGCTCCGCAACGTCGCGGTTCACGCCGGGAGCCGCGTAGTCGAGGATCACGTACTCCGCGTCACAGGGATCGAGTCCAACGAGGTTGTAGTTGAAGCGTCGCTGCGTGATCTGCGTCGTGAAGAAGTCGCGTGACGACACGGCTGCGTCCGCTGGGATCGCACGGACCGCGGCGAGGAAGGGCTCGTAGCGCGGCTCGCGCGCGAGGATCGGTTGCCCGGACGGCGCGCGGTCCGGCTCGCCGCGCAGGAACGCGTCCGCAAAATTGATGGACCAGGGCAGACCCCCGAAGAAGAACGCGAAGAAGAGTGTGCTGAGAACGACGCCGCGCGTGACGCGCCGGCGCCACGGGTCGCCCAGCGACGCGACACCGAGGATCGACGCGCCGAGAGCGAGTGGGATGAGCGGGGCGCCGTACTGGTTGTGGAGCGTGTGCAGTCCGCCGTAGTCGGAGAGCATCAGATAACCGAGCGTCGGCAATGAGGTGACGAGCGCCCACTTCGATCGCAAGGCGAGGCCAAGCCCGGGTCCAAAGAGACTGAGGACGAAGACCACCTTCGAGCCGACCTCGCCCTTTCCAAGCACCGCCAGCGCGCGCAGCGGATCCAAGAGCAGCGTCCGCGCGATCTCGGCCTCGTCGCGGCCGAGACTGGCGTAGCGGCCGAGGTACTGGTAGGGAGCGCCCGCGGCGAACGCTGGGATGATGAACTTCAGCGTCACGACGAACAGGGCGACGCTTCCAACGATCACGAGCGCGCTTGGCCACCACCGACGCTGGAACGCGAGCGCGACGCCGAAGCCGACGCCGATCACCGCGACCTCCTCTTTGGCGAGCAGCGCGGCAAGAAGCCAGAGGACCATCGGGACCGTCCGGCGAGTCGCGAGGAAGTACGTCGCGAATCCGAGCGGCGCGACGGCGAGCGTGATCTCGTGGAAGTCGTACAGAGCGATGAACGACAGAGGCGCGCTGAGGAGGTACGCGGCCACCCATACCAGGCGCTGCCCGCCGGAGGGAAGAAAGCGGCGCGCGAGCAGGTAGACCGGCCACACGCCGAGCGCGAGGGCCGCCGTCTGGAGGACGATCAACGTCTCGGGATGCGGGAATGCGAGGTACAGCGGCAGGATCAGCAGCAGCGCCGGCGAGAAATGGTCGCCGAAGAACGAATGCGGCTCACAGCGCGCGAGACTCAGCGTCGACTCCATGAAACGTCCGTGGACCGTGTTCCACAGCACCTGGTCGAACACGGCGAGGTCGGATGCGGTCGAGTGGAACGACCAGTGCCTGACCAGCGCCAGCGCACCGAACAGGATCCCGGCCAGCAGGGCTGCGATGAGAACGATCCGGCCTTCGAAGCGCGCATCGAACGTGAGATCCCAGCGCCGCCCCGCGAACACGAGTGAAAACCTATCCGAAGTCGTAGGCTCGGGTGACCTGTGACCCGGTGGACACGGCGACCGGTCGCGTACTCCGCGGGACGCCCGTGGCCGGCCACGCGCGCGACGCGCCCGCGAACGCCGACGCGAACTCCTGGATCGCTGAGCGTTGGCGGCTCCTAGCCCGCCCCCTTCGCGACCCTTTCGCAGAACGCGAACCGAGCTCGCGAGTTCGCCTGGCGGATCGGCCGCAGCGGCTGGTACTCGGGCGAGTCGTACCACTCGAGCGCGAGCGCGAGCGATGGGAACTCGAGGATGACGGTGCGTGGACCAGGCCACTCGCCTTCGCGGAGCTCCATCTTGCCGCCACGCACGAGGTAACGGCCGCCGTACTTCGCGATCGTCGCGGGCACCTGCCGCGAATACTCCTGATAGCCCTCGGCGTTGGTCACCTCGACGATCGCGATCACGTAACCCGCCATGCGCGAACCTCCTGTCATGGTCGCCGCACCGCCGGCGCCTGGATCATGAGCGCGACGCCGAGCGCGATCGCGAAGAACATCGCGATGGAAGAGACGATGATGACCGCGAGCTGGCTCCTCGGCGGCCCGCTCCGGCCGGCCGATCGCCGCCCGGCGTTGTCGTGCCACGGCACGAACGCGAGCCAGCTGACGCCTATGTACGCCGCCCCGAGGATCGCGAGCCACAGGCCGATCCCCAGCATCCTCGCCCCAAGCCGCTCGCCCCATGCGAGCCACAGCGCGTGCTGATCGATGAAGGTGACCGCGCCCCCGACGATCGGGAATGTCATCAGCCACGCCCAGACCGCCTCGCCGTCCGCGCGCAGCCGATCGGACGCGCGAACACGCGCGATCACGCCGACGGCGAACGCCAGCATCGCCACGACGCGCCAGGTGACGAGCGTGAGCACGCGGTCGCGACGACGGTCGCGCCATCCTTCCTCGCCATGCTCTGGGAAGAAGCGCGAGCTTCGCCGGTCGCCGGGGGACTCCAGTTCCTGCGCTAAACGCGACAGGAACTCCTCGCGGTTCGTGAAGTACCCGCCGTGGTCGAGGATGACGTTCATCCAGTTCGTGACCTCGAGATCCTCGTCCGGTCGGCGGATGTGGTCGGGCGTGCGGAGACGGCCGCCCGACACCGGGTCGTAGGCGGACCAGACGTTGATCCAGTTGATGCTCGCCGGAAGCCCATCGCGCAGTCGGCAGGTGCGCGCGGGCACGAGGCGCTTGTCCCAGGCATTGTTGAGCGCGGACCCGAACGTTATGAACGTCTTCACGCGCGCAAGATCGGCCGGGAGCACGGCGCTGGAGCAAAGCGCGTCGTACGCGACGACCGTGCCCTGCGAGTGCGCGACCACGGCGATCCGCTCGCATCCGCGCTTCTCGACGAGGAAGTTGATCGCCGCCGCGACGCTCCCGCGGATATGCACGGCCTGGATGTCGTCCCACATGAACGCATAGAAGTCGCCGATCTGGTCCTGGACGAAGTTCCGCAGGCCCATCACCGCGCGCTCCACGGGCCCCGGGATCTGCGCGAGCAGGTAGAGCGTGAGGATGAGCGGGACCGACAGGATCGCGGCCGCGACATAGCCGAAGAAGAGCAGGATCGACGAAAGCAGCTCGATGATCGCCTTTGGCGATCCCGGCAGCTTGCGGAACGTATCGACGACGACTTGGGCGAGACGCAGGCTTCGCACGACGGCCGACTTGAGTCCCCACCACGTCATCTCGTCGAGGTTCGGCGCGCTGACGCGTGCGGCCCACCATGCCTCCGCGAAGATCCACGTCTGCGCGGCGTGCCCGTCGACCTCCCCCAGGTCCAGCGTGAAACGCGCGGGCCGCTGCGCGAGCTCACCGTAGGTCAGGTCGGACGACGTCACGCACAGGTCGCGCTCGCGCCGCTTGTGCCACTCCTGCAGCCAGTGGAGGAGCGGGCCGCCGAACTCGCGCACGGTGTAGCTCTCTGACTGCTGGCCGATGCCATGGACGAAGACGACGCCGACCCTGGTCGCGCTGCCGGTCTGCGCGATGAGGTGCTTCTCGACGGCCTGTCTCTCTTGCATCAGGCGACCCGCTCGCCACGCTGGTACACCGCCCACACGCGCCACAGCGCGCGGGGGTCGGAGAGCGGATCGCCGTGCACGAGCACGAGATCGGCCGGCTGGCCTTCGTCGAGATGTCCAGCGTGCTCGACGCCGTACAGCGCGCCGCCGTTGCGCGTCGCCGCCGCGAGCGCCTCATGCGGCTCGAGCCCCGCCTCTACGAGCAGCTCTACCTCCCAGGCGAGATGACCGGCACGCACCGAGCCGCCGCCGAAGTCGGAGCCGGTCGCGATGACGACGCCGGCGCGCTTGGCCGCCGCGATCGACGCATAGGCGCCTTCCTTGCGCTTCGCGATGCGCTCGCGGCCTTCCGGCGCGGTGAAGCGGTCGATGGTGGTCGTGCGAGCGAACGTCTCCCATGAGGCGAACACGGACAGCGTCGAGACGAGCGTCACGCCGTTGCGCTTCATGGTGCGGCAGGTGTCGTCATCGAGCTCCATCCCGTGTTCGATCGAATCGACGCCGGCTTCCGCGGCAACCCGAGCTCCGGCGAGATAGCCGGAGTGCGCGGCGACACGCGCGCCGCGCGCATGCACCGCGGAGACCATCTCGCGAACGTCAGCGAGGGCGAACGGCGCGTCCTTCACGCCGCCGGGCGCGTCCATGTACAGCTTGACGAGATCGGTGCCGAGATCGAGCTGGGCGAGTGCCGCGTCCTTCAGCTGCGGGCCGTCGACCGTGACCCACATCGCGGGATAGCCCGTCCTCCCGATCCACGTTCCGGCCACACGTATGTACGGCGCGCCTGGCTTGCCCTTGAGCTCGTCGCGCACGCCGATCGACAGCGGCCTCCCCTCGCTCAGCGGTGCGCCGACGTCGCGCGCCCATAGGATCCCGGCATGCGCGAGGCGCCTCGCGTTGTCGCGCGCGACCTCCTGCAGCACGGCGGCAGGATCGTCGCCGCGCACGATCCAGTGGCTGCCGCCCTGCATCGTGAGGTGGCTGTGACAGTCGACCATCGCGGGAACGATCGTTGCGCCACCGGCGTCGACGACCACCGCGCCAGTCGTGTCCGCGGAGTCGTTGGGCCGGATCCAGGCGATCTGCCCGTTCTCGATCGCCAGGCTGACGCCGGTACGGAGCGAGCCGGAGGTCCCATCGGCGAGCGCGGCGTCGTGGAGGACGACACGGGTCATGGCCGGACGATGGTAGGCGTGCTGGGCGGGTCAGCTCGGTCGGCGCTCGGCGTACTCGGCTCGCTGCGCTCGGAGACGCTTCCGCTCTGCGACGCGCCTCAGGCGGTCCAATCAAGCACGACCTTGCCGCACTGTCCCGAGCGCACGACCTCGAACGCCTGGGCGAATTCCTTTGCTGGGAAACGGTGCGTGATCACCGCGGTGATGTCGAGGCCGCTCTGCAGCATCGAGCCCATGCGGTACCACGTCTCGAACATCTCGCGCCCGTAGATGCCCTTCAGCGTCAGTCCGCGGAAGATGACCTGGTTCCAGTCGATCGGGATCTCCCTGTCCGGGATGCCGAGCAACGCGACGCGACCGCCGTGGTTCATGAAGGCGAGCATCGAACGGAGAGCGTCAGGACTGCCGGACATCTCGAGCCCGACATCGAATCCCTCGAGCATCCCCAGCTCTTTCATCACCGCATCAAGCGTCGTCGCCGTGTAGTCGACCGCCAGCGTCGCTCCCAGCCGGCGTGCGAGCGCGAGGCGGTAGGGGTTGCGGTCAGTCACGACGACATAGCGCGCGCCGACGAACTGGCAGACGGCCGCGGCCATGACCCCGATCGGTCCGGCGCCGGTGATGAGCACGTCCTCGCCGGCGAGCTCGAACGACAGCGCGCTGTGCACGGCGTTGCCGAGTGGGTCGAGGCACGCGCCGATCTCGTCGGGCATCCCCGGCGGCAGAACGTAGGCGTTCGCCGCTGGCACCGCGACGTACTCGGCGAACGCGCCTGGCCGCTGCACGCCGATGCCGACCGCGTTGCGGCAGAGATGACGGCGACCGGCCCTGCAGTTCCGGCAGTGGCCGCACGTCACGTGACCCTCCACGGCAACGCGCTGGCCGGTCGAGAAGCCGCTTACCTCGCTGCCGATCTCCGCGACCGATCCCTCGAACTCGTGGCCGATGACGAGCGGCACGGGGATCGTCTTTTGCGCCCAGGCGTCCCAGTTCCAGATGTGGAGGTCGGTCCCGCAGATCGACGTGTAGTGGACCCGCACGAGCAGATCGTTCGGGCCGATCGTCGGACGAGCGACGTCCTCGAGCCAGATCCCCGGCTCGGGCCGGCTTTTGACGAGCGCGCGCATCAGCTCAATCTCTCGGCTACGGCCGAGGAGACACGCTCAAGGCTGGTGGACTCGCTCCTCGCAGCAAAGCCGCTCGTCGCTCGACCTGTCATCTGATCACACCGAGGGCGCGACCGACCTTCGCGAACGCCGCGACCGCGCTATCGACATGCTCGAACGTGTGCGCCGCCGAGAGCTGCACGCGGATGCGCGCCTGACCCTTCGGCACGACCGGGAACGAGAAGGCGATGACGTAGATGCCCTCGGCGAGCAGCCGGTCGGCCACCTCCGTCGCGAGCTTCGCGTCGCCGAGCATCACCGGAACGATCGGGTGCTCGCCGGGGACGAGCCGGAAGCCGTTCGCAGTCATGCCCCTCCGGAAGCGCGCAGCGTTCGCGAACAGCTGCTCGCGCAGGTCGCCGGCGGATTCGATGAGGTCGAGGACGGCGATCGACGTGGCGGCGATGACGGGCGCCAGCGTGTTGGAGAAGAGGTACGGCCGGCTGCGCTGCCGCAGCAGCTCGACGATCTCTCTGCGGCCGCTGGTGTAGCCGCCGGACGCGCCGCCAAGCGCCTTGCCGAGTGTGCCGGTGAGCACATCGACGCGCCCGACGACCCCGCGCGCTTCGTGCGAGCCGCGGCCATGCGCGCCCATGAACCCGACGGCATGCGAGTCGTCGACCATCACGAGCGCTGTGTAGCGCTCGGCGAGAGCGCAGATCGCGCCGAGGTCCGCGACGATCCCGTCCATCGAGAACACGCCGTCGGTGGCGATGAGCTTGAAACGGCAGGAGGCCGCGTCCTTCAGCTGGCGCTCGAGATCGGCCATGTCGTTGTTCGCATAACGGAAGCGCTTCGCCTTGGACAGACGGACGCCGTCGATGATGCTCGCATGGTTGAGCGCGTCGCTGATGACCGCATCCTCTTCCGCGAGCAGCGTTTCGAACAGACCGCCGTTCGCGTCGAAGCAGGAGCCGTACAGGATCGTATCCTCGGTGCCGAGAAATCGCGTGATCCGGTCCTCGAGCTCCTTATGGACGTCCTGCGTGCCGCAGATGAAGCGGACCGACGACATGCCGTAGCCCCAGCGGTCGAGCGCGGCGTGCGCGGCCGCGAGGACCCTTGGGTCGTCGGAGAGCCCGAGGTAGTTGTTCGCGCAGAAGTTGATGACCTCGAGGTCGGGCCGGACCGCGATCTCCGCGCCCTGCGGCGAGCTGATGACGCGCTCCGTCTTGTAAAGGCCGCCGTCGCGGATCGAGGCGATCTGCTCGCGGAGCGCAACGAGGAAACGCTGATCCATGACCGGAAGCATCATGGCACCGGCGGCCGGAGCGGGCTTATTTGAGGTCGAGCACCTTCTTGATCGCGTCGATGAGCTCGATCGGGCCGAACGGCTTCAGCAGGTAATCAGAAGCGCCGACCGCCCGGCCCTCGGCTTTGTCGGCGGCCTTGTCGTGCGCGCTGAGCATCACGACGGGAACGTCGCGGGTGGCGGCGTCGCCCTTCAGCGTGCGGCAGACATCGAAGCCATCGTGCTTGAAACCTTCGAACGTCACGTCAAGCAACACCACGTCCGGCTTGGCCGTCTTCACCAGCTCCAACACCGCGCCGGGGTCTCCGGTCTCGACGACACGCCAACCCTGGCTGGACAGCGTGATCCGCACGAGCTCACGCATGTGGTTCGAGTCGTCGGCAACAAGAACGGTCAACACCCTCGGCCGCACGATAGCAGCGCGGCCAAGCGAGCTAGCGCGAAGCGGCGATCGCTGCCTGAGGACCTAGCGACCGCCGCTCCGCGTGTTCCTAGTTCGCCTTGTCGACCTGGCCGCCGTGGATCTCGCCGCGCCACGCGCCGGTCGGCGTGCCGCGCGATTCGACGAAGCGCTTGAAGCGATCGAGGTCGCCGCTGACGCGGCGCTCCAAGAAGCCGAGGGCGTCGCCGACCTTCTCGACCGCGTCGCGCGGCTCGTAGGTGAGCTCGAGCACGACCTTGGTCTGACCGTCGCCGCCGGGCTGGAAGATCACGGACCCCGCGTTCATCGCGCCGGTGACGCTGCGCCATGCGATGTGACGGTCGCGGACCTGGTCGGTGATCTCAGCGTCCCACTCCTCGTCCTTGCCGGCGATCTCGGCGCTCCAACGGAGCCGCTTCTCATCGAGCTGGACGACTTCCTTCACGCCCTCCATGAACTCGGGGAAGGACTCGAACTGGGTCCACTGGTCGTACGCAACGCTGACCGGGACATCGACGACGATGTTCTTCTCGATTTTCGCCATGGCTATCTCCTTTTACGCGCTGTTGATGAGCTGGGCGACCGGACCGTGCCATGTCTGGAGGAAGTCATGCGCGTCCAGAACGTCGTCCTTTGTGAAGGCCGGCGTCTTCTCGTCATCGCGCTCGACGACGGCGACGCTCGACTCGCCGCACACGCTGCACGCGAGCTTCACGACCAGCGCCTGCGGCTCTGGGGTGATCCCATGTACCGCACAGCCGGCGAGTCGCGCGCCACAGGATGGGCACTCCATCGTGCGGATGCGCTCCAAGATGGCTCCGATCCAGTCCACGCGACTCTCGACTGCACATCCGACGCCACACCGGAGCGCGCTCGGTCGCCCGGCGACCGAGCACCCCGCGCCCGCCGTCAGCCGAGCGTCGCATCCTCGGTCGGGAACGCGCCGATGAGCGCGCCTGCGACGCGCGCCTGGGCGACGAGCTCTTCCCACACCCGCTCGAGGCTCGCACCATGCGGCCACGGTTCGCCGCTGCGGCGCGCGAGCAACGCGACCGCGCATGCGCGGAGCGATGAAGCCGTCACGATGACACCGTCCACGCCGCGTCCGACGCTCCCGGCCTCCCGCTCGGCTCGATGCGCCGCGAGGTAGTCAGCCGCATCGTCCGGCGGTTCGCCGAGAAGGGGCGAACCGTCAACGACGAGGATCGAAGCGACGTCGTACGGCGTCATGGTGTGGTTCGAGACGCCGCGGCCCCCGACATAGAGGACCTCATTCAGGCGCACCGTGATGCGACCCTCCGGTGCCAGAGCGTCCGCGCGAGCGAGGATCCGGGTGGCGACGGTCAGCTCGGTCGCCGGCTGTTCGCGGATGAGCACCGCTGTAGCGTGGCACGCCATGGAACCGGTAGGCCAGCCCGGTCGTCCTTTGGGCATGCGCCCGACGCTCCTCGCACTCGTGTTCCTGGTCGCTTCCGGCTGCGGAAGTGCGCCGAGCGGCGCCGCCGACATCGCCGGCATCGTGACGAGCGTCAGCGGGCGCGCCGACGGACTGACCGTGCTCGTCGAGTCGGACCCGTCGACGCCTTCGAGCGGCGCCAAAGCGTCCGTCGCCGTGACGAGCGCGACGCGCATCACGCGGCGTGCTCAGGGCGGTGAGGTCGCCGCGGCGATCCGCGAGATCGTTCCCGGCCTGACGGTCGAGGTCTGGTTCGACGGACCGGTGGCGATGTCGTATCCCGTGCAGGGCAGGGCGCGCGCCCTGGTGATCGTCCGCTAAGACTCGGCGCCAGGCCAGTGGGTGACAATCGGCGGTGACCGTCACATTCGGCGGCTTGGCGGTGCTTTGAAGGAAGACATGGAAGTGGCGGAGCGTCTGCGCCTGGGGACCGTCCCGGGGCGAGGCATGCCGCCAGCCTTCGAAGAGCTTTTCCGGAGGGAGTACCCACGGGTGGTCGCTATCGCTCACCGCGTCGTGGCAGACAGCGACGAGGCCGAGGATGTCGCGCAGGACGTATTCGTCTCGTTCTATCGAAGGCACCCGGCTGACGCGAGCTACGCCGCTCCCTGGCTCTGCGCCGCGGCCGCGCACACCGCGCTCAATGTCCTCCGCTCGCGCGAGCGACGTGGAAAGCGGGACGCGGTCGAGGCGCTCCGCCGCGACGCTCAGGCGCCGGATCCCGCTCAGGCCGCCGAGACGGCCGAGACGAGATCCGAGGTCCGCGCGGCGCTCGCGCGCCTGCCGGAACGTAGCGCCGCGCTTCTCGCGCTTCGCTACGGCGGACTCAGCTACGAGGAGATCGCCGCTGCGCTCGGGCTTCGGCTATCCAGCATCGGAACGCTGCTCCGCCGGGCGGAAGACGCGTTTCGGAAGGAGATCGCGAAATGAGTGACATAGAGGACATGCTTTCGGGGCCGGAGCCCAAGGTGGATACGGAGCGCGCGCTCGCGCGACTGCGCGCACGCGTCGAAGCCGAGCGCATCGCGCCGGTAGGTCACGGCACGTCGACCCCACGTCCCTTCGTGGTGAACATCTGGCTCCGGGGGCTCGCGGCGGCGGCGACGGTCGTGCTCGTCGCCACGCTGCTCACAGTGAGCGGCCTAGCGGAGACGATCCTCACCATCTTCGAGCCGAGGCAGCTCGTCGCGGTGCCGATAACGACCACCGATCTCAGCGGCGCCCCGAGCTTCGAGGCCTACGGGACGCTGACCTGGACCGAGCAGCCGAAACCGTATGACGTTCCCGATCTCCGCACCGCGGCGCGGGACAGCGGCATGACCGTGCTGATCCCGGGCAACCTCCCCGCGGGCGTCGGTGCACCGCGTTACGGCGTCATGCCGAAGACGACCGCGACCTTCACCTTCAGCGCCGACAAGACGAGGCAGGCCGCGGCAGCGCAGAAGCGCACACCGCCGCCGATGCCCGCGAACATCGATGGCAGCAAGCTCTTCATCACCGGCGGACCCGCGGTCGTCACGTTCTACGACGACGGCGCGCGGCCGACCGGCGCGACGGGTGCCACTGGCGCCAGCCCATTCACCGGGATGCCGAAGCTCATCGTCGCGCAGGGCAGACCGCCGGTCGTGCAGTCCGACGGCGTGACCGTCGAGCAACTGCAGAGCTATCTCCTCGCGCAGCCCGGCATCTCGCCGCAGCTCGCGGCGCAGATCCGCGCGATCAAGGATCCGTCGAGCACGCTACCGATACCGATCCCGGTGGACATGGCGACGTCGAAGAAGGTCACGGTGCAGGGCGTAGAGGGCATCTTCGTCGGCGACTCGACCGGCCTCGGCAGCGGGGTGATCTGGCAGAAGGACGGCATCGTGTACGGCGTGGCCGGCACCCTGACGGAACAGCAGGTCCTGGCGGTGGCAAACTCGCTCCATTGATCGACGCGCCCGCGATACGCACGGCGGACCTTGCCAAGCGGTACGGGAGCATCACCGCGCTCGCAGGACTGACGATGACCATCCCGCGCGGCGACATCTTCGGGTTCCTCGGACCGAACGGCGCGGGCAAGACGACGGCGGTGAAGCTGCTCCTCGGCCTCACGCCGCCGACATCGGGTCACGCCGAGGTCCTCGGCGCGGCGATCGGCGATCGCGACGCCCTGCGCCGGGTCGGTTACCTGCCTGAGCTCTTTCGCTATCAGTCCTGGCTCACCGCGCGCGAGGTGCTCGCGCTGCACTGCGAGCTCGCGGGCATCGACCGCAGCGCCTGGCAGCGCGAGATCGCGGACGCGCTCGCGATCGTCGGGCTCTCCGACCGCGGATCGGGCCGTGTCGGCACGTTCTCAAAAGGGATGCAGCAGCGGCTCGGGCTCGGCGTCGCGCTCCTCGGGGCTCCGGACCTCGTCGTCCTGGACGAGCCCACGAGCGCGCTCGATCCGGTCGGCCGTCACGACGTGCGCGAGATCATCCGCACGCTCGGGGAGCGTGGCACGACCGTCTTCCTCAACTCGCACCTGCTCAGCGAAGTCGAGCAGGTCTGCCACCGCGTCGCCATCGTCGATCGCGGCCGCGTGGTCGCGGAAGGCACGCTCGACGAGCTCCTGGGCGGCGACACGGTCCGGATACGCGCGACCGGGCTCGATCGCGCGGCCAGGACGGGCCTCGCTGGGTACGGCCAGCTCGACGACGAGGGCGATTGGCTGATCGTGCGCGGGATCGATGCCGAGCGCGTACCCGAGCTCGTCGCGCAGATCGTGCGGCTCGGTGGCCGCGTGTACGCGGTCGAGCCGCGGCATGAGTCGCTCGAGGACCGCTTCCTGCGTCTTCTCGGTCAGCCGAACTGATGCTCGCGCTCACGATCGCCCGGCTTCAGCTGCAGGAGCTGCTGCGCCGCCGCCTCTTCCTGGTGCTCCTGTTCCTCACGATCGTGGTCATCGCGCTCACGACGTGGGGGTTCTCGCGGATCCCGAGCCTCGGTGGCGATCGCGGACGCCCGATCACCACGACGGAGATCGCCGCGATCTCCTCGCAGCTGCTGATCCTCGTGATGTTCATGTTCAGCTTCGTGCTCGCGTTCTCGGCCGTGTTCGCGGCGTCGCCAGCCATTTCCGCCGAGGTAGAGTCCGGGATCACGCTCGCGATGCTCGCGCGCCCGATCACGCGCCTCGAGTACGTCGTGGGCAAATGGCTCGGTCTCGTCGCGACCGTGCTCATCTACGCGATTCCCGCTGCAGTCGTGCAGATGCTGCTCGTGCAGTGGGTCGTTGGCTATTCCCCACCGCATCCGCTCGAGTTCCTCGCCTTCGTGGTCGGCGAGGCGATCGTTCTCCTCACGCTGTCGCTCGTCCTCTCCACGCGGTTCGCCGGCATGGTCGGCGGCGTGAGCGGACTCATCCTGTGGGGACTCGCGTGGATGGGCGGCATCGTCGGTGGCGTCGGGCTGGTGTTCGAGAACGCGACACTCACGCACGTCGGGACCGCCTCGAAGCTCATCCTGCCGACCGACGGCCTGTGGCGGGGCGCGGTATGGAGCCTGGAGCCGGCATCGCTCATCGCCGTCGCGCGCGCGTCCGGTCCCGCCGCGGCCGCGAACCCGTTCTTCGCAGCGGATCCGCCACCGGCCGCATACGTGGCGTGGTGCGTCATTTGGATCGCCGGCGTGCTCGCGCTCGCGGTGTGGAGCTTCTCGCGGAAAGAGCTCTGATGTGGCTGGCGTTCGCGTACTATGCGACGAGCGGCCCGCGCGATAAGAGGAGTTCCCCCAAATGAGACCAGCCCCCTTCCTTGCAGTTGTCGCCGCAGCGACGATCGTGTTCGCCGGTTGTGGTGGCGGCACCGCAGCGCCCACACCGACAGCCACGAGCACCGCTGCCGCCGTCGCGACCGCGAAGGCCGAGGGCGCTGTGACCGTAAGTCTGGGCGACGGCAAGATCGCCGCGCTGCCGAAGGGCACGTTGTACGTCAATTACCTCGAGATCCCCCAGCCCGCGGCGGGGGTCCTCGCGCACGCGCACATCGCCGGCTTCGTGTACGGCATCGAGGGAACGACCCGGCTCGCGGTCGTCGGCGGCGAGACCAAAGACATGAAGCCGACCGAGGCCGCGTTCGTGCCTGCCGACGCGGGCCACACGCACAGCAATCCGGGCACGACGGGGAACCTCTGGTACTTCATCGGCATCCGTCCGAACACGGGCCGCACCGCGGCGCCGACGTTCCCCGGGCAGAAGGAAGTGTTCGCAACGCCGGACCTCCCCGCGCTCCCTGACGGCGCATACACCTTGGGTCTGCGCGCCGTGACCGTGCAGCCGAACGGACGGACCGCCGCGCACAAACACGGCGGGCTCGAGTCGATCGTCGTGCTCGACGGCAGCGTCGACATCCGTGTTCAGGGCGCCGCGGTGCGGACGCTCAAGAAGGGCGAAGGAGCAATGGTCCAAGCCGACACGGCGCTTCAGGTCTGGAACAAGGGCACGACGCCCGCGAAGTTCCTCGCGTTCTTCGTCACCGCCGACGGGAAGGCATTCTCAACGGACGTGGACGCGTCCCCCTAGCGTGACGATTTCCATCAACTAGAGGAACGTCGCGTACCCGTCTGTTGGCAAACCTCCCCATCGAACGGGTCCGATCCTCTGGCACAGACAACGCGCTGTATCGCCTCGGCGACGACATGGTCGTGCGATACCGCGCACGGTCTTCGGTGACACCATCGGCCGTCGCCTGGTTCTAGACTTTCGACAGTGAACACCCTGAAGATCGTCGGACTCCTGACGCTGCTGACCCTGATCCTGATCGCCGCGGCGCGGCTCTTCTTCGGCCCGTCGGCGGTCCTGCCCGCCCTGCTGATCTCGCTGGTCATGAACTTCGGGGCTTGGTGGTTCAGCGACCGCATCGCGCTTTCGTTCGCGGGAGCGAAGCCGGTCACAGAGGCGGAGGCGCCGGAGCTGTATCGGATCGTCGGCCGCGTCGCGGAGACCGCCGGTCTGCCCACGCCGCGCATCTTCGTCATCGACCAACCCGCGCCGAACGCGTTCGCGACCGGCCGCGACCCCCAGCACGCGGTCGTGGCCGTAACGAGGGGCATCCTCGACATCGTCACGGAGCGCGAGCTCACCGGCGTCCTGGCGCATGAGATAGGACACGTTCGCAACCGCGACACCTTCGTGATGGCGGTCGTCGCGTCGGTCGCCGGGGCGATCAGCTACATGGCGCAGATGGCACAGTGGTCGATGTGGTTCGGCGGTGGAGATCGCGATGACCGCGACTCCGGATCGCTGGGCATGATCGGCATGATCCTCGGGATCATCCTGCTTCCGATCGCGGCGATGCTCGTCCAGCTCGCGGTCAGCCGCTCGCGCGAATACGGCGCCGACGATCAGGGCGCTGAGCTTTCGCGCGATCCGCTCGCGCTGGCGTCGGCGCTGCGCAAGCTCGACGCGTACGGCAAGAAGATCCCTCTTCCGGTGAATCCGTCGGTCGCGCCGCTGTTCATCGTGCAGCCGCTATTGCCTGGCAGGCTGGGCGGACTCTTCGCGACGCACCCTCCGATCGCTGAGCGCGTCGCGCGGCTCGAGAGGATGGCAGGCGCGGAGCTGCCGGCGCAGTTCTAAGGAGCGGTCGCGGCCTACCCTTCCACGATCGTCGTCTTCGCGTTCCCGAGGATCGACCAGTGCGTCATGTCCTTTCCTGGACGCGCCCCGTGCCAATGCTTCGTGTTCGCGGGAATGAACGCGACGTCGCCGGCCGACAGGTCGTGCCGCTCGTCGTCGGTCGCGACCACGCCAGCGCCCTCGGTCACGACGAGGATCTGGTCCGTCGAGTGGACGTGGGGCTTGTTGACCGCACCCTGGTTGAAATGCACTTCCGAGAGGCGGAGGTCGCGGCTTTCCTCGCCGACGGCGGTCTGATAATCGACCGCGCCGACGAAGATGGGGTTGTCGGACCGCTCGCGTCCGGCCTTGGTGACCCGGATCACCCGCACGCGTTGATTCTGGCCCAAACTGGAGCGCAGTGACCGCTCTCGTGCTCATCCACGCCTACCCGCTCAGCGGAGCCATGTGGGAGCACGAGCGACGCGTGCTGCGCGATGCCGCCGACCCGATCATCGCTCCCTCGCTCCCGGGTTTCGGGGGGACCGCCGTGCCGCGCGGCGATCCGTCGATCGACGATTACGCGGACAGCGTCGCTTCGGCGATGGACGCGGCGAAGATCGAGCGCGCGGCGGTCGCCGGCCTGTCGATGGGCGGCTATGTCGCGCTCGCGTTGTGGCGTCGTCATCGCCGGCGCATCGAGCGTCTCTTTCTCGCGGATACGCGCGCCGAGGCCGACACCGACGACGCGCGTGAGAAACGATTGCGGCTCGCCGCTGTCATACGCGAACACGGGGTCGAGGCGCTGCTGAAGACACCACCGCCCTGGCTGCGAAAGGACTCGCCGCGTTGGGACATCCTCCTGAAGATGATCCGCGGCCAGGCGGCCGAGGCGGTCGCGCAAGGCAGCATCGCGATGGCCCATCGCCGGGACAGCCGCCCCGATCTGCCGACGATCGACGTTCCGACAGCGGTCGTCGTCGGCGAGGAAGACACGATCACGCCGCTGGCGATGTCTCAGGCGATGAGCGATGAGATCCCACGCGCCACGCTGAGCATCATCCCCAGCGCCGGACACATCGCGAATCTCGAAGCGCCCACCGCGTTCGAGGCGGCGCTGCGCGCATGGCTACGACGGACGGCGTGATCGTGCGCGCGACGGATGTCGCGCGCGTGTATCCGACCGGCGCCACCGCGGTGGCCGCCCTCGACGGCGTGACGCTCGAGGTGCGGCGTGGCGAGTTCCTCGCGGTGATGGGGCCGTCCGGATCGGGCAAGTCGACGCTGCTGAACGTCCTGGGCGGCCTCGAACGTCCGACGCGCGGCACGGTCGTCGTCGACGGCGTCGACCTGTCCACGATGGACGAGGTGGCCCTCGCGGGGTATCGGCGCGAGAAGGTGGGCATGATCTTCCAAGCCTTCAACCTGCTTCCCCGCTACCGCGTCGTCGAGAACGTCGCCCTGCCACTCGTGTTCGCGGGCGTCGCACCCGAAGCCCGCCTTGCGCGCGCACGGAGCGTCCTCGACCGCCTCGGGATGGGGCCGCGCGCCGACCACCGACCGAGCCAGCTGTCCGGTGGCGAGATGCAGCGCACGGCGATCGCCCGCGCGCTGGTGACCGATCCGGCGCTGCTCCTCGCCGACGAGCCGACCGGGAACCTGGATTCAGCGAACGGCGAGGCCCTGCTCGTGTTGATCGCGGAGCTGCACGCGCGCGGGCAAACAGTCGTGCTCGTCACGCACGACGCGAGCATCGCGTCGCGGGCGGAGCGCACGGTCCGGATGCGCGACGGGCGGATCGTGAATTGAGGTCGTCAGACCTCTTCGCGCTCGCCTTCGGCAATTACTCGCGCTCGCGGCTGCGTTCGACGCTGACGACGCTCGGCGTGGCGATCGGAACTGCGCTCGTCGTGCTCCTCATCGCGCTCGCGACCGGCGCGGAAGACAACGTGAAGCGCTCCATTTTCTCGATCGGCGATCTACGACTCGTGACGGTGCAGCCGTTCCAGCCCGGCGCGACCGGACTCTCGGCGGTGCCGCGCACGATCGGCGACGACCATGTCGCGAAGTTCAAGGCGATACCGCACGCGCAGTCCGTCTACCGGCAATACGACGCGCCACTGGGGATGCTGCTCGAGGGGGGCGAGGACGCGGCTATCCGCCCGCAGGGCATCGAAGCGGGCGCACCCGTGGACCGCGGCGACCTGCTCGCGGGTCGCCACCTGGGGCCGAGCGAGCGTGGCGTGGCCGTGATCCCAGGGAATCTCGCGCGCCTCGTCGCCGCGTCGCCTGCAGCCGCGCTCGGAAGGAAGGTGACGCTCCGGCTTGGCGGCGCGGTGAAGCTCGGTGCCACGCGCATCAGTGGGAGCGGCACGCCGCGCGACTACGTCGTCACGGTCGTGGGCGTTTTCGACGAGCAAGCGTCCCAGACGTCGGTCCGCATCCCCCTGGAGGACGCCCTGCTCGCGGGCGCCGAGAATCGCGGGCTGACCGCAGACGCGCTGCGGCTGGGCACCGGGTACAGCGGCGTCGCCATCGAGTCCGATGACTCGCAGTACGTCGCGGACGTCGTGAGATCCGTACAGGAGCTAGGCTTCAGCGCGTTCTCGCTCAAACAGGTCATCGAGCAGATCGACAAAGGCTTCGGCGTGTTCCGCGGCATCCTTGCGGGCATCGGCGGAGTCGCCCTCCTCGTCGCGGCGATCGGCATCGCGAACACGATGGTCATGGCGGTGCTCGAGCGCACGCGAGAGATCGGCATCATGAAAGCCGTTGGCGCGTCACCACGCGACATACGCTCGCTCTTCCTCGCGGAGGCCGCGCTCGTCGGCGCGTTCGGCGGCATCATCGGGCTCGCGCTGGGCGTCCTCGGGGGCCAGGCCATCGAGCTCGTGATCCGGACCCTGAATCCGCAGGCGAGCCCCGCGCCGATCTTCATCGTCGATGTGCCGCTGGCGCTCGGCGCGGTCGGACTCGCGCTCCTCGTCAGCCTCGTGGCCGGATTCCTGCCGTCGCGCCGCGCTATGCGCATGTCCGCACTCAGCGCGCTGCGGTACGAGTAGAGACAAGACGCGGACGGCGGGTGCACGGAGCGACCGGGGAGCGTCGGGCACCCCTCGAACGAACGTTGAGCCTGCCGACAGGACCAACGAGCAGCGAGGTGGCGCGGCAGGCGAGTAGTGAGTGAGAGGGGTGCCCGGCGCTAGACCGGTCGCGGGAAGGGATCGGCGCTAGACGGCTCGCGCGCCGGCGCTAGAACGGTCCAGCGAGCTCCGGGGGCGCGAAGAGGTACGTCGGCGTCTGCCACCACTGCTCGACCGCTTCGCCCCGCGCCTGATGCAGCAGCGCGGCGAGCGTGTCGGGTGGCTGCCCACCCGCCGCGGCGACGACGACGATCTTTCCCTCGCTCAGCGCACTCGCGTAGCGCCGACGAACCTCGCGCGGGATGATCCCGCCCGGCAGCCGCTGTCGAAGGCGGTAACGCAGACCGCCCCAACCCTTGCCCGCGAGCCACGCACGACCACCGGCGGCGAGCTCGGCACGGTGCGAGTTTCGGGCGAGCACGCAGATATCCTGCTCGCGGACGCCCGATCCACTCATGAGCGTCACGGCCTGCACCGCCGCGTCATCGTCGCTGAACGCCGCCGCTGCGACCATGCCGCCGGAGACCGCTTCGAGATACGACGTCGTGGCCATGCGAAGAATCCTAGGTGAGCGCGCTCAGGCTCGCCACGCGAGGATCGGGATGCGCATCTCGTCTGCGCTCATCCCGCCGTGCGATCCGCGGTGCCGGATCGTCTGCCCTTCCACCTTCACGATCGAGGCGGAGAGGTCGCGGTCGAGGAGCGCGACGACCTCGCCGATGCGGCGGCGCGCCGTGGTCGGGTCGCCGCGCCCGAAGAGCCCGGCGTCGATGAGCTCGTCACGATCGAGGAGCGTGACCTGGCCCGGCCAGCGTTGGTCGATATGCCGGCGCACCGCCTCGGGCCGATCGGTGTGCAGGAACACCAGACGCGGCTCGCCGGCTGGCGGGTTGCGCAGGAGCGCGCGCAGCTCTTCGTCGCCGACGATGTCGAGCATCTTGTCGGGGTCCGTCGTCGCGTGCCCGTGGTCGGCGGTGAGAAGGACCAGCGTCTCGCCGGCGCTGCGATCGCCGAGCGCGCGCCGGAGGTCGAGGTCGAGCAACGCGGCCTCCATCGCCGCCTCCGCGCTGCGGGGGCCGTACAGATGCGACACCGTGTCGATGCCGGACCAGTACGCGTACACGTAGGAGGGACGCGGTGCGCCCTCGATCAAGCTGCGGAGGCGCACGCCCATCGACGACGGCAGGACGTAGCCGACGTAGCTGGCCTCGGCGGCGTGCATGCGCGTCATCGCTTCGGACCGGAACATCTCGGGCTCGATGACGTGGGAGGGGATGCCGCGCTCCCGCAGGCGCGCGTGGATCGAAGGCACCAGCACGAACCGGCGCGGGTCGACGGCGGGATCGTCGAAGTACGAGCCCCGCCGCTTGATCGCCGGACCCCAGCGGAGCATCGCGGTCACCTGCGCGAATTCCTCGAGCCATAGGAAATACGCGATGTTGCCGTGCTCCAGTGGGGTGCGCGCGGTGTTCAGCGTGGTGATCGCGGCCGCGGTGGTGGACGGGAAGACGGTCGTCGCCTCCAGGAGCTGCGCCCGGTCGCGCCGGCGCGCCCGCTCGCGCAGCTCGGCCAGGAACGGCGTGTCACCCCGTTCGCAGAACATCTCTAGCTGCCACCAGCCCAGGCCGTCGGCGAGGATCACGACGACCTGGCGCACGCCCTCACGCAGCGCCGGATCGAGCCCGGTCAGCGGCGGCGCGTCGCCGGCCTCGCGCGCGCCGAGCACGTCGAGGACGGTCGCGGGTACGTTCAGCAACCCTCCGCCGCCGTAATCCGGCATCACGAAACCGCGCGCGCCAAGACGCTCTATCAGCGGGTGCGGCATCGGTGGACGATACTGCCTCGCGATGCGAACGATCCTCGAGATCGACGGTCTCTTCGACGGCATGAGCGCGATCTCCGATGCCGCTGTCGTGATCGAGGACGGCGAGATCACGTGGGCAGGAAAGCGTTCGCGCGCGCCGAAGACACCGAAGGGCGAACGATCGCGGTCCCTTCAGGCCGGAGGCCGTTTCGCGGTTCCGGGACTCATCAACTGTCACGCTCACCTCACGTTCGACGGCGGCGCCGACTTCGACGCGGAAGCGCGGCAGAGCGAAGCGGCGGCGACGCTGAAAGCGTTCCGCAACGCGCGCATCACGATGCGGAGCGGCGTGACCACCGTGCGCGACCTCGGCTCGAACGGGTCGATGGTCGTCGAGCTCGCACGGCAGATCGAGCGCGGCACGCTCGAGGGCCCGCGCATCATCGCGTCGGCCCGCGGCATCACTATCACCGGTGGCCACGGCATGGAGGTCGGCCGCATCGCCGACGGGTCGGACGCCGTCCGCGCCGCCACGCGCGAGCAGGTCGCCGTCGGCGCCGGCGTCATCAAGCTGTTCTCCACCGGCGGCGTGCTCGGCGAGGGCGCGGGTCCGGAGCTGGCTGCGTACTCGCCTGAGGAAACGCGCGCCGCGGTCGAGGAGGCCCACCGCGCCGGAATACGCATCACCACGCACGCGCATGGCGCCGAGGGCATGCGCATCGCGGCCGAGGCCGGCATCGACTCGATCGAGCACGCGACGCTGTTGGATCAGCAGACGATCCGCCTGATCAAAGAGAAGGACGTCGCGCTCGTGCCGACGTTCTCCGCGCTCCGTCGCATCATCGAGAACGGCGCCGCGCTGCCCGCGCGCGTCATGGAGCGCGCGCGCATTGTCGCTGCGAAGCATCAAGAGGGCGTCCGCGCAGCGCACAAGGCCGGCGTGCGGGTCGCTGCCGGCACGGACGCGGGCACGCCGTTCAACACGCACGAGCGCTTCGCGCTCGAGCTCGTCTATCTCACCGAGGCCGGACTTTCGAGCGCCGAGGCGCTCGTCGCCGCCACCAGCGTGGCCGCCGACGTGGTCGGCCGGCCGAAGGCGGGGCGCATCGGGGCAGGGTCGTGGGCTGACCTCGTCTTCGTGGACGGCGATCCGCTGCGGGATCTCGAGGTGCTGCTGCAGCCGAAAGCGGTCTGGGTGCGCGGAGTGCCGGTCGCGCCCTAGAGGGACGGCGTTAGACGGTCTCCAGCCGCGTGCGCGCTCGCTCCAGCTCGCGGCGAAGCGAGGCCTCGTCCGTCAGCGGCGCGGAGCAACTGGTGCCGATGCAGACGTACGCCGCGGTGCGGTCGCGCGGGAATCCAAGCCGCTCGAGGTCGGCGCCATCTTCGCCAGGAACGATGCGCTGGACGCTGCGAGCCGGGTCATCGACCGACCGCGCCGTGCTCCAGAGCGCCGTCGCCGTCTGATCGTCCTTCGGACCGACGACCGTGATCGCGAGCGGCTCCGCCAGCGCCCGCGCCATGGCGTTCGCGTACGACGATGCGAATTGCCCCCAGCCGCGATACGTGCCGACGAACGACCGCAGCGTTCGCACCGCCGTGTCACGCCACCGCTCGTCGCCGGTGAGCGCCGCGAGTCGGAGCAGCGCCTCGGCGGCCATGGCGTTTTCCTCGATCGGCTTCTCGCGCAGCGCGACGCGCCCCGTTTCCGGACGCGCCGGCGCGTCAAAGAATCCGCCGGCTTCGGCATCCTCGAGCCGCTCGCCCATCACGGTCGCGGCCCGCACGGCACCGCCGAGCGCACCGGGATGCTTGCCGGTCTCGTACTCATCGAGCGCCGCCTGCAGGTACGCGGCCCAGTCGCTGAGCAGATCCGCGACCCGCGGACCGTCGCCGCGGTCGAAGTGCATGAGCCGGCGCTCCGGTCCGACGACCATCCGCGTGGCGATCGTGCGCATCACCTCATGTGCGCGCGCCTCGATCGCGTCATCATCCAGCGCCGCGGCTGCCGCGACGTACGCGGACGCCGCCAGCGCGTTCCAACCCGTATACAGCGTCTTGTCGACGAACGGCGCCCCGTGCTTCTCGCGGCCCGCCCCGTCGAGCTCGTAATAGACCTCGTCGGCGTCCTGCGAACCGGCGAATGCCTTTACGTCGTCGCGCCACAGGACCGTGTCCATCCAACGAACGACGTCGCGCACGACGCGGTCGTACCCCGCCTCAGGGAACGTGCGATGCGCTTCCGCGTACGCCGCGAGAAGCTCGGCGTTGTCCTCGAGCATCTTCTCGTAGTGCGGGATCCCCCACTCACGCGTCGTCGCGTAGCGGAAGAAGCCGCCCTCGATCTTGTCGTGCATCCCGCTCGCGGCCATCGCGCCGAGCGTCTTGTGCAGCATGTGCGCGACGTCGGGGTAGCCGTGGCGGCGGTACTCGTCGATCAGGAAGCGCAGGAGTCTGACCTGCGGGAACTTCGGCGCGCGGCCGAATCCGCCGAACTGCGGGTCGTACTGCCCGCGAACGAGAGCACCGACGGTGTCGACGATGTCGGCCGACAACTCACCGCTCTTCGGCTTCCGCGCCTCCGCCTCCTTCTCGCGGAGCTCGGCCACGCGCTCTCCTATCTCCTCGCGGTTGGTGGTCCACACCTCATGGACGGAGTTCAGCGCCTGCCAGAACTGTTCGGGCGGGATGTAGGTGGCGCCGTGGATGATCTCGCCTTCCGGTGTGAGGAACACCGTGCTGGGCCAGCCGCCCATGTTGTACCGGCGGTTCACGTCGGGCCGCTCGTCGTTGTCCACCCGGACGGGAACGTAGCGATCGTTGATGACCTCGATGATGTCGGGGACGCTGTAGGTGTTCTCGTCCATCACGTGACACCAGTGGCACCTCTCCGCGCTGATCGCGTTCATCACCGGTCTGTTCAGCTCGCGGGCCTCGGCGAAGGCGGCGTCACCCCAGGTGCGCCAGTTGATCTCGCTCGCGCGGTTCGGACGCGGCGAGAAACGGAATTCGCTCAAGCCGGTATTTCGTCCAGGTCGTCGACGCGCAGCGCGAAGTACCGTCGGGGGTGGAGACCATCCGACAACGAGTCGGGGCGTCGGATCTCCTCCAGACCAAGCGAATTTCCGTAGAAATCGCGTGCCTGCGCCTCCTCGCTAGGCGGGTAGCAGACCTGGGCGTGATGAAGGGAAATGGGCACGAAATCGAGTGTATGAGCGCAGCCCTGCGGCGCTCAGCTGCTGGCGTAAATCGCTTCAACGCCGCAGTAGGTCGGCTATCATGTGGCTCAGACCGAACCGCAAAAGGGGACGCACGAATTATGGCCATCGAGCAACAGGAGGCCGGCATCCAGACCGACCAGCCGGTCGTGACGATGACCGCACGCGCGACCGACAAGCTCAAGGAAGTCATTGCGAAGCAGGGCCGCGCCGACCTTGCGCTTCGTGTCTATGTCACGCCGGGCGGCTGCTCCGGCTTCTCCTACGGTATGACCTTCGCGGAAGGCCGCGAGCAGGACGACACGCTCGTCGAGACCGACGGTGTTCGCATCGTCGTGGACCCGATGAGCGCGATGTACCTCAAGGGCTCGGAGATCGACTTCGTCGACGCCCTCATGGGCGGCGGCTTCGCGCTTCGCAACCCGAACGCCGTTTCGAGCTGCGGCTGCGGGCAATCGTTCAAGACGGCCGAGCAGAGCGGTACCGCGAAGGCCTGTCACCACTAACCGCACTCGCACCTGACACCAAAGAGAGGACGGCATCTGCCGTCCTCTCTTTTTCGCGCTAAGGTCTGGTCGTGAAGCGGGCGCTGGTCGTGATCGACATGATCGAAGACTTCGCGCACGAGGGCGGCGCCCTGTACTGCGGCCCGTCGATGGCCCAGGTCATTCCCGTCATCCAGCGCGAGCTCGAACGTGCGCGCGCCGCCGGCGAACAGGTCATCTATCTGACCGACAACCACCTGCCGGACGACGCCGAGTTCAAGGTCTTCCCGCCCCACGCCATTGTCGGCACGAAAGGCGCCGAGATCATCCCCGAGGTCGCTCCTGAGGACGCCGACGACGTGATCCCGAAGCGCCGCTACTCCGGTTTCTTCGGAACGGATCTCGACATCACGCTGCGCGAGCGAGGAGTCGACACGCTGCGGCTGGTGGGCGACTGCACCAACATCTGCGTCCTTTACACCGCCGCGGACGCGCGCAATCTCGGCTACGCGGTCGAGGTCGTGCGCGATGGCGTCACGTCGTTCGACGAGGAGGCGCACCGCGACGCGCTTCGGGAGCTCGAGAAGACGCTCGGAGCGAAGGTCGTCTAGGGCGCGGTGGGCTCCAGCTGCAGCGCCGTGGTGAAGGAAGCGTTCTTGACGAAGATGCTCACGACCATCGTCACCTCGAAGAGCTGCTCGTTCGTCAGCCCGAGGCCGCGGAGCACCTCGGCGCGGTAGAGCATCGACAGCTTTCCGTCGTTCACGACGCTCGTGGCGTAGGCGACGAGCTCCTTGTTGAGACGGGAGACCTCGCCCTCGTGGATAGTGGCGACTTCGCGGTCGAGCACGATCTTCGTGTACTTCGGATCGCTCGCCATGTACAGGAAGTAGCGCGGCACGCTTCCCAGCTTCTTCCGCACCTCCACCAATGCGGGCGCCGAGGGTTCCTGCGCGCGCATTGGCGCGTTGTCGTTGAACGCGGCGATCGCTCTCTCGAACGCGTTGATGCTCGAGACGTGCGCGACGGTCGCAGCGAGCTCGACGATCTGCCCGTTATCCAGTCCGTACTCGAGCTGAAGACTGCGCGTGTGCACGTACAGCTCGTACGGGGCGGATCTTGCGGCCGCGACAGCGAGCCCGATCATGTGGTTCTGGAGGTTCAAGAGTCCGCGCTTGGCCATGATGTGAGCGAGCTCCTCGTGCTCTCCGATGAGGAGCGATGGCCGCAGCCCGAGCGCCCGGGTCGATGCCGTCATGGTCGAAGCTTTTGAGATCTCGCGGATCATCGCGTCGACCTTCTTGACCATGTCGTTGTGCTCGGACGGTTCGGGCAGCTTGATCGTCGGCATGGCGATCCCTCCTCGGCGCGCGTGGCGTGGCCGAGTCTAGGGCCGGCGCACCCGCGGACCACGCGGCCTTAGTAGGACGTCCGTACTATCCTTCGTACGCGTATGGTGGAGAGTACGGCGGGCCTGCGGCCGGTCCCGGCGGTCGAGAAGACCGCGCGTGTCTTGCGCGCGCTTGCGGACGGCCAGCGGCCACAGGGCATCTCCGAACTCGCCCGGGCGCTCAACGTCTCCAAAGGGACGCTGCGCGACATCCTGCTCACCCTCGACGCGCACGGCTTCGTCGTCCGCGACGCCGACACCCGCTTCCGCCTCGGCCCGCAGCTGCGCGCGCTCGCTGATGCGAGCTCTCCCGATCTGCGCTCGCTCGCGCAGCCACACCTTGTGAGCCTGATGGAGACGTTCGGGGAGACCGCGATCCTCGGCATCGTCCACGACGGCAAACACGAGATCGCCGCGCGCGCCGAGCCACAGGCAGGGCTGCACATGAGCGCGCCGCTCGGACGGCGGCTGCCCCTCGACGCAGGAGCGCACGGGAAGGTGCTCTCGCATCGCGAGGCGATCGGATACGACGATCAGGAGCTCTTCCCTGGCGTGCGCGCCGTCGCCGCTCCGGTGACCGATGCGCGCGGACGTCGGGTCGCGGCGGTCATGGTGGTCGGCTTCAGGGAACGTCTGGATCTTCGGACGTTGCGCCGCATCGGTGAGCGCTGCGCGAGCGCGGCCGCGGCGATCTCGCGTCGCAACGGCGCGCCCGAGCGCGACGGGGTCGTGGGCGCATGACGAAGTCGCTCGTCACACTCCACGTGAACGGTGAGGCGCACACCGTCGCCGCGGAGCCGCACCACACGCTGCTCGAGGTGCTGCGCGAGGAGCTGGGCCTCACCGGGACGAAGCACGGATGCGAGCTTGGCGAGTGTGGGGCCTGCACGGTCCTCGTCGACGGCCGGCAGGTGCTCTCCTGCCTCGTGCTCCCGCAGCAGATCGGCACGGCCGAGGTGACCACCGTCGAAGGCCTCGCGACGGGCCCGGAGCTCCATCCGCTCCAGACGGCGTTCGCCGAGGAGGGCGCCGCGCAGTGCGGGTACTGCACGCCCGGCATGCTGCTTTCGGCGAAGGCCCTGCTCGACGCCCATCCGCGTCCGACCCGCGAGCAGATGGCGGAGGCGATCAGCGGCAATCTGTGCCGCTGCACCGGCTACACCTCGATCTACGAGGCGATCGATAGGGCGGCGGCAAGAACGGATCGAGCGACGAGCGGTTCATCCGCGAGGAGCGAGTCCACCAGCCTTGAGCGTGTCTCCTCGCCGAAGGCGAGAGATTGAGCAGGACATGAGCGAATTCTCGATCGTCGGCCGGCGCCTCCCGAAGGTGAATGCCTGGGCGCACCTGACCGGGACGGCGCTCTACGCCGACGACATCCGCCTGCCGCGCATGCTGTACGGGCGCCTGCTGCGTTCGACCCAGCCTCACGCACGCATCAAGCGTCTCGACGTCTCCCGCGCGCTCGCGCACCCCGGCGTCGTCGCCATCGTCACCGGCGCGGATATGCCGGAGAAGATGGGGATCATGCCGTCGACGCAGGACGAGACGGCGCTGGCTGTCGACAAGGTGCGTTACATCGGCGAGCCGGTCGCGGCCGTTGCGGCGCTCGACGAGGACACCGCGTTCGAGGCGCTCTCTCTGATCGACGTCGACTACGAGCCTCTGGAGCCGATCTTCACCATCCAGGACGCGCTCGAGCGGGACGACGTCAAGATCCACGAGGACTCGCGTCGCGCGAACGTCTTCAAGGAAGTCCATCTCGCGTTCGGCGATCTCGACGCCGGATTCGCCGCCGCCGACCTCGTCCGCGACGACTGGTCCTTCTTCGAGGGCAACACGCACGCGCCCATCGAGACGCACTCGTGCGTCGCCTCATACGACGGCGACGGGAAGCTCACCCTCTGGACCGCGACCCAGGTCCCCCACTACGTGCACCGCGAGCTCGAGAAGGTTCTCAAGCTGCCGCGCTCACGCATCCGCGTAATCGCGACGCCGAACGGCGGTGCCTTCGGCGGCAAGAGCGACGCGTTCGGCCACGAGTTCTCGGCGGCGCTCCTCTCGATGCGCACGAAGCGGCCGGTGAAGTTCACGCTCGACCGCGAGGAGGTCTTCTACGCGCACCGCGGTCGCCACCCGGTGAAGATGCACCTGCGGACCGGGGTCAAGAAGGACGGCGAGATCACCGCTGTGCACTTCCAGAGCTACCTCGACGGCGGCGCGTACGCGTCGTATGGCATCGCGACCACCTATTACACCGGCGCGCTCATGACGGTCACGTACCGGATCCCCGCGTACAAGTTCGACGGCGTGCGCGTGTACACGAACAAGCCGCCATGCGGACCAAAGCGCGGGCACGGCACGACGCAGCCCCGCTACGCATTCGAATGCCAGCTCGACAAGATCGCGACCGAGCTCGGCTTCGATCCCATCGAGTACCGGCTGCGCGTGCTGCAGCCGGCCAACACGCGCACGGTCAACGACCTGCGCATCACCACCATGGGTCTGGGCGACTGCCTGAGGGCGGTGCGCCAGGCGACCGGCTGGGACGCGAAGCGCGAGAGCCTGCCGAAGGGAAAGGGCATCGGCGTCGCCGGCAGCGCGTACATCTCGGGCGCAGGGCTCCCGATCTACTGGAACCCGCTGCCGCACTCCGGCGCGGAGATCCGCATCGATCGTGGCGGCGGCGTGACGGTGATGTGCGGCACGGCCGAGATCGGGCAGGGCTCCGACAACATGCTCGCGTCCGTCGCGGCGGAGACGCTGGGCGTGCTTCCCGAAGACGTGCACGTCGTCTCGGGCGATACGTCGCTCGCGCCGGTGGACCTGGGCTCGTACTCCAGCCGCGTCACGATGATGGCGGGCAACGCGGTCAAGGAAGCCGGGATGAAGCTGCGCGCGCTGCTGTTCGAGGCGGCCTCGGAAAAGCTCGGCGTAGGCGTTGAACGGCTCGCGACGGCGTACGGTCGCATATACGACCTGCGCGATCCGGAGAAGCACCTCTCCTTCATCGAGGCGGCCAACCTCGCCGAAGGCAAGCACGGCACGCTCGTCGCCGCCGGAAGCTACAAGCCGCCGGCCGGCATCGGTGGGAGTTACAAAGGCGCCGGCGTTGGTCCCACGCCGGCGTACTCGTACCAGGCCTCGGTGGCCGAGGTGTCCGTCGACCTCGAGATGGGGACGCTCACCGTAAACAAGATCACGACCGCTCACGACTGCGGACGCGCGCTGAATCCCGCGAACGTCGAAGGTCAGATCGAGGGTTCCGCGTATATGGGGTACGGCGAGATCATCGCCGAGGAGCAGATCTTCCGCGGCGGCCTGCACAAGAAGCCGTCGCTCCTCGATTACAAGCTGCCGACGTCACGCGACACTCCCGAGCTCGAGGCCATCATCGTCGAGACGAACGACAGCGAAGGTCCCTTCGGCGCGAAAGAGGCGGGCGAAGGACCGCTCAACTCGGTCATCCCCGCGATCGCGAACGCGGTGTATGACGCCATCGGCGTGCGCTTCGACGAGACCCCGATCACCGCGGACAAGATCCTGGACGCGCTCGGCAAGCGCGACAACCGCGGCGTGACGAAGGACCGCATCGGTCCGGACGGGCTTGGCGATCCCAAGAACGACCGCGGACGAGCGGTCCGCCGCCTCGCGGCGTCGACCGACGCGCGCGAGCGCAAGAACACCGGAACTCCGGCGGACTAAAAGATGCTGCGACTGCCGCGGTTCGACCTGTTGGAACCGGCCACATGGACCGAGGCCGCGATGCTGCTGCGCGAGCACGGCGCCGCTGCGTCCGATCCGACGCGCGGAACGCCGAACGTTCCGGTCATGCTCGTCGCGGGCGGCACCGATCTGTTCCCGAACATGAAGCGCCGGCAGTTCACCCCGCAGGTCCTCGTCTCGCTCGGGCGCGTCAAGGGCGCGCGCGAGATCAGCAACGGGTCGCTACGCGCCCAGGGGTCCCTCCCCCTGGGCATGCGGATCGCCGCCGGCGCGACGCTGACCGAGATCGCCGCGCATCCGACCGTCGTGGCGAAGTACACGGCGCTCGCGCAGGCGGCCGGCGCGGTCTCGACGCCTCAGCTGCGCAACATGGGCACGATCGGCGGGAATCTCTGCCTCGACACGCGGTGCAACTGGTACGACCAGTCGCTGTTCTGGCGGACCGCCGAGGGCTACTGCATGAAGACGCATCCGTCGGTCGTATGCCGCGTCGCACCGTCGAGCGCGCGCTGCCTCGCCGTCGCGAGCGCGGACACGGTGCCGGCGCTCATCGCGCTCGGCGCAACGGTCACGGTCGAGAACGCCAGCGGTCGTCGCGAGGTCGATCTCGCCGAGCTGTACCGGGAAGATGGGATCCGGTACATGGCGATCGGTCGCGACGATGTCGTCGTCTCGGTCACCCTGCCGGACGCGACGGGGTGGCGGAGCGCGTATCTCAAGCTGCGCGACCGCAACTCGTTCGACTTCCCGATCGCCGGCGTCGCCGTCGCGGTCCGTCTCGACGGCCACACGGTCGCCGCGGCGCGTATCGCGATCACCGCCCTGGCGTCACGCCCTGTCGCCGTCGACGCGTCGATGCTCGTCGGGACCAAGCTCGACGACGACGCGATCGCGGCCGCGGCCGACGCGGCGCACAAGACCGCCCGGCCGATGGACAACACCTCAGGGACGATCTCGCAGCGCAAGCGGGCGTCGCGCGTTCTCACCGAGCGCGCTCTACGATCGCTGCGCGATGCCTGACACCTTCCGCGCCGTCGCCGTCGTCACGGCGGCGGGATCCGCGGAACGATTCGGTGGCAAGAAGCTCCTGGCACCCGTCGCCGGCGAGCCGCTGCTCGACCACACCATCCGCAGCCTGCTGGATGGTGGCGTCACCGAGGTGATCGTCGTGGTGGGCACAGACGCGCGAGGCGAGCTCGAGCGCGACGTGAACGCGCTGAGCGACCCGCGGGTGCGACCGGTCGAGAACCCCGATCCGTCACGAGGCATGTTCTCGTCGATCCAGGCCGGCGTCGCGAACGCCAACGGCGACGCGCTCGTCATCCTTCCCGGTGACATGCCGTACGTGCGGCCCGAGACCGTGCGGGCCGTCATCGCGAAGTACCGCGAGCAGCCCGCGATCGTGTCGCCGCGCTACAAAGGCAAGCGCGGGCACCCGGTCGTGATGCCGCTCTCTCTGCGCGACGAGATCGCCGCGACGGCCGCGACGAAGAACCTGCACGACGTGATCCACCATCATCAAGACGAACGCGTCGACCTCGACGTCGACGACCCGGGCGTGATCCGCGACGTGGATACACCGGCTGACCTGGAGCGCCCGATCACCTGATCGGAAGGGGCTCTCGGTCGCGTTGACGAAGGCTGGCGAGCCGTCTAACTTCCGATCAGGATCGAGTAGCCCGCGGCGCCATTCCACTATTGAGGTGCACTGCGGTGAGTTCAGGCCCGGACAGGCAGAGCGGACAGGCAGACGGGGCGGACGTCTCGCGTCGGGACTTCCTGCGGGGAGCGGCACCGATCGTCGCGTTCGTGGCCCTCGAGGCGCTCGGCGGCGCGGCCGTGGCGAGCGCGGCGACGCCGCGGGCGACCAGATTCGCCGAGGGCGTGATCTTCCCCGACCCGACGCTGTGCATCGGCTGCCTCACCTGCGAGGTCATCTGCTCGCAGGAGCACAAGCGCGTGGGTCTGTCGGACATACCGCGCATCCGGATCTTCAACGACCCACAGGTGATGGTCGACCCGGTGATCCAGGCCGCGTACCCCGACCGCGGGTCGTTCCATCAGGAGCCCTGCCTCCAATGCCCCACCGCCGAATGCCTCTACGTCTGTCCGGTGGACGCGGTGCAGATCGAGCCCCGAACGGGCGCGCGGTTCATCCGCGAGGACACCTGCGTGTCGTGCGGCCGCTGCAACGAGGCGTGCATCTTCCCCACCAGCGACATGGCGATCGCGACGAACCAGGGCCAGTCGCCGCCCCAGACTTCGCGCATCACCTACGACGTGGTAGCGGACACGTTCACGAAGTGCGATCTCTGCTTCTGGCGTGAAGGTGGACCCGCGTGCGTCGAGCGCTGCCCGATCAACATCCGCATCCGCGAGGGCATCATCAAGACCGATCCCGGGCGGCTCTGCCTCGCGGCGCCGGAGGCCGACAAGGAGACCTGGAACAAGCTGCGCGCGTTCCAAACATTCGAGGGCAGTCCGGCTCAGGGCAAGGCGTAATCGCGGCACCGGAGAGCACGTGAGGATCGTCACCTGGCTTGTCGTCGCGGCGGGCCTGGTGCTCGCTGCGTTCGGCGTGGTCACCGTGCTCGGCCAGGCAGGCTCGGGCGCGCAGCCGTGGAGCAACGAGCTCTCGGACAACTTCGTATTCATCAAGGCGCTGCCGTTCGTTCTCGGCCTCGGCGTCGCGGTCGGCCTGCTCATGGCGAGGACCTACGGGCCGAAGGTGCGCTCCGATGGAGCGATCCGCCGGTGGAGTCCCGGCACGGTGTTCGGCCACGCCGTCCTGACGCTCGGCTTCGTGCTGGCGCTGCCGACCGGCATGTGGCAGTACCTCGGCGGCATCCTCGACGTGAATCTGCCGATCCCGATCTACCTCTTCTACCGTGTCCACTACATCGGCGCGGCGATCGTCCTCTTCGCCGTGGCGGCGTTCATGTCGTATCTCTGGATGACCGGCGATCGGTCGTTGCTCGTCCCGCGGGGTCAGCTGGGTCGGCATCTGCTCGGGCTCGCGTAC
>JANNHF010000140.1:0-17633 GCA_031404235.1 Chloroflexota bacterium | reverse complement strand
TGGGTGAGCGCTGGCAGATAATCGCGCAGCACATGCGAGCACGCTGGAGCGCAGCGACAAAACGCGCCGTGGTGGCGACGTTTGCCGCGCTCGCGATCCTCCTCCTGTGGCGCGCTGGGGATGTCGTCCAGCCCTTCATCTGGGGTCTGATCGTCGCCTACATCTTGCTACCAGTTGTGGCTGCGGCCCAGCGGCGGTTCGCGCTCCCGCGGACACTTGCCGCGGTCGGCGTGTTCGTCCTCCTTCTTGCGATCATTTTTGGAGGCAGTCGGCTCGTGATCCCGCGGATCGCCGAGAACGCCGGGGATCTGCAGCGGAACTGGCCCGCCCTGCTCGCCAACGCTCAGGAGACGATCGCGTCCACGTTCGACCAGATCGGGCTCGGCGACCTGGACGACGTGATCATCGGACCGAACGTCGCCGAGATCGAAGGTCAGCTCCGACCATGGCCGCGCGCACGGCCCTGCCGGTCGCCGTGGCACTCGGTCACTTCGTGCTCGAGTTCCTCATCTTTCTGATCGCCACGTTCCTGCTCCTGCGTGACGCGCCGCGCCTGTATGAATTCGTTCGGCGCAACCTGCCGAGCCGTCAGCGACGCGAGATTGTGCACGTGGTCGCCGAAACGAACGTGATGCTCGGCCGCTACATCCGCGGGCAGCTCTTCCTTGTGCTGCTGATGTCGACCGTCACGACCATCGGGCTGACGCTGCTGGGTGTGCCATACAGCGTCCTGCTCGGCGTGCTGACCGGACTGCTCGAGATCGTCCCGTTCGTCGGGCCCATCACCGCCGGCGCGATCGCGTGCCTCGTGGCCCTCGGGCATCCGAATCCGTTCGGCTGGTCACAGCTCGTGTACGTCGCCGTCGTCGCGATCATGTACACGATCCTCCGCCATGCCGAGGACTACCTGGTGATCCCGGCCGTCATCGGACGGGCCGTCCGGCTGCATCCGGCGCTCGTCATCTTCTCGCTGCTGACCGGCGGCGCCGTGTTCGGCCTCCTCGGGATCATCCTGGCCGTGCCCTTCGCGGCCACGCTTCGCTTGGTCCTGATCTACGTCGGCGCCAAGCTTCGGGACGAGGATCCTTTCCCACAGCTGGAGGTCGAGCTTGCGGAAGCGATCGAGGGCGGTGGCGAGACCGTCGAGCCAACGCACGTGCCGGGGCAAGCCCGGCTCTAGGTCGGCTTCGCGTAGCGTCGTGGCGGCGTCAGCGTTCCGCCACGAGAGGAGGGCGCCGTGCGCTTCGCGCTTGCCATCGTCATCCCGCTCGCGGCGGCGCTCCTCCAAGGATCGGTGGTGCCGTTCGTGTCGATCGCCGGCGCGCGTCCCAACCTTCCGGTGCTCGCCGCTGCGTCCTGGTCGGTCGCGGCAGGGGCGCGGGAGGCCGTCTGGTGGGCGTTCGTCGGCGGACTCGCGGCCGATCTGCTCTCGGGCGGTCCGCTGGGGGCGCTGGCCCTCGCGTCGTTGCTCCCGGTCGCCGCGGTCGGGCTGGGGGAGAGCGCCCTCCGTCCGCGATCGGTGCTTGGAGGCGCGGTGCTCGTCGGGGTCGCCACTCTCGCCGCCGGACTCCTGTACCTCCTGATCCTCCTGGTGGTCGGACAGCCTCTCGCTGATCCCGTCCTCCTGGCGGGCGGCGCTGCCGCGGGAGGCGTCTACAACGGCATCCTCGCGATCGCTACCTATCCGATCGCGAGATGGGTGCGCCACGCGACCGAGAAGCAGGCATCCTTCGGACTATGAGAAGCGCGTCGCGAGACTTCGTCCGACCGAACCGCTTTATCGCGATGGGGATGGCGATCCTGATCGTCTTCACCGGCCTCACCGTGCGTCTTTGGGATCTGCAGGTCGTGAAGGGCGGCCACTACCGCGATCTCGCGGAGCAGAACCGGGTGCTGCGGCTACCGGTCGAAGCGGAGCGAGGGGTCATCGTCGACCGCAACGGTCGCATCCTCGCGCGGAATCTCCCCGGATTCGCCGTCACCGTCATTCCCGCTGACGTTCCATGCGCGAAAGTCGTTCCCTGCCCAAAACAGCAGGAGCTCGCTCGGCGCCTCGGCCCGCTCGTCGCGCGCGACGCGAGCGAAGTCTCCAAGGCGATCGACGTCCAGCGCGCGCGCAACCCGTACGAGCCGGTGAAGATCTCACTGAAGCCGGTCGCGCGCGACGTCGCGCTGTTGCTCTCCGAGCGCGCCGAGATGTTCCCGGGCGTACGCGTCGAGGCAGAGTCGATCCGGTGGTACGAGAACGCGGTCCTCTACTCGCCGCTGCTCGGCTACGTCGGGCCGGTAACCGAGGAGGAGTTCGAAACGCTGCGCGAGCACGGCTATCTGCAGACGGATCTCATCGGCCGCACCGGGATCGAGTCGGTTTACGAGCAATACCTGCGCGGCGGGTATGGATGGCGCGAGATCGAGCGCGACGCGGCGCAGCGCGAGATCAAGCAGCTCGCGTACTCGCCGCCGACGACCGGCAACAGCGTCGTGCTCACGATCGACGACCGCCTGCAGAAGCTGATCGAGGGCGAACTCAAAAAGGGAGTCGACGCGGACCTGTTCACCCAGGCGGTCGTCATCGCGATGAATCCGCAGAACGGCGAGATCCTCGCGATGTACTCGAACCCCGGCTACGACAACAACTGGTTCATCAACGGCATCACCCCGGCTCAGATGCGGCAGCTCAACGGCGACGACCGCCGCCCGCTCGTCAACAAGGCGATCGGCGACATCTACCCGCCCGGCTCGACGTTCAAGCTGGTCACCGGGCTGTCCGCTCTCAACGAAGGCGTGGCGAACCGCGGCACCACCGTGAACGTCAACTCGACGGTGCTGAACGTCGGCGGGTTCCTCTTCTACGACTGGCTCGCACACGGCCGGCTCGACTTCGTGAACGGCTTCGCGCACTCGAGCGACATCTACTTCTACACGCTGGGCGGGGGCAATCCGAACACCGGGCAGGGAGGCGTCGGCCCCGAGGCCATCTATAAGTACGGGAGCGACCTCGGCTTCGGGAGCAAGACGGGCATCGATCTCCCCGGCGAGGCCGCCGGCATCATGCCGAGTCCGGAATGGAAGCAGCGCACGTTCGACGAGGCGTGGACGATTGGCAACACGTACCACGAGGCGATCGGCCAGGGCTTCGTCGCGGTCACGCCGCTGCAGCTCCTGAACGCGTACGCCATCGTCGCCAACGGCGGCACCTTCTACCAACCGCATCTGTTGAAAGAGGTCGTCGACCCCAAGGGTCAGGTCGTCTTCACGCAGAAGCCGAAGGTCGTGCGCGAGGTGAGCATCTCGAAGGACAACCTCACGCTGCTCCGCGAGTCGTCGCGCCGCGTCGTGACCATCGGCCACGCCTACATGCCGAACGCGAAGCTGCCGATCGCGGGAAAGACCGGCACCGCCGAATTCGGCGTGTCCGCCGGCAAGGACAGCGTCGGGCGCAACAAGCTCGGCTTCCACAACTGGTTCGTGTCGTTCCTCCCGAAGGCCGACAACACCGACCCCACCGCGGAGATCGCGATGGTCATCTTCACTTTCGACTCGAGCCGCTCGCTCTGCAACAACTGCTTCAATCCCGCGGTCGGCATCACGCAGCGCGTCCTCGAGGCGTATGTGGCGGGAACGCCGTGAGCGCCACAGCGATCTCGGTCCGGCGGACGTCCTCGCCGCTGCACGACCGGCCGCACGAGCGCCGCTTCGATCAGGTGGATCCCTACCTGCTCATCGCGACGGCGCTCCTCATCGCGTACGGGCTCGTGATGACATACGCCGTCACGGTGGAGTCGCGCACTCTGACCGGCGACCCGATGCAGTTCGTCATCCGAGGTGCGCTGTGGGCCGCGATCGGGGTCGCGGTCATGGTGACGGTCGCGATGTTCGACTACGCGTGGCTCGGCACGTTCGCGCCGCTGCTGTACCTGCTCACGCTCGGCCTGCTCGGGATCGTCCTCATGATCGGGACGTCGTCCCTGGGTGCGCAGCGCTCGGTCAACTTCGCCGGGATGTCGTTCCAGTTCAGCGAGGTCGCGAAGATCCTCATGATCGTCGTGCTCGCGAAGTTCTTTGCCGACCGCAGTGACAAGATCGGCTCGCCGATCACCATCGGCCTGGGTCTCGCGATCCTGGCGCCGGCGTTCGCCCTGGTGTACCGCCAGCCCGACCTCGGGACGAGCCTGGTGTTCGTCGCGATCTTCTTCGGCATGGCATTCATGGCCGGCGCGCGGGTGTGGCAGCTCGTGTCGATGCTCGCAGGGGCCGGCGCGTCGTTCCCGCTCATCTGGGGCCTGCTCAAGCCGTACCAGCAGGCCCGTCTCACGGCGTTCATCGATCCGTACGCGGACCCTCAGGGCGCCGGCTGGAACATCATCCAGTCACTCATCGCGGTCGGCTCGGGTGGGCCTACGGGGAAGGGTCTCACCGCCGGGACGCAGTCGCCGCTCGGGTACCTTCCGATCGCGGAGTCGGACTTCGTGTTCGCCGGCCTCGCGGAGGATCTTGGATTCGTCGGCGCGGTGATCCTCTTCGCTCTGTACATCCTGCTGCTCGTGGCGGCGCTGCGCGTCGCGTTCCGCGCGCGGGATCCATTCGGGATGCTCATCGCGTCCGGTGTCGTCGCGATGCTGGTGTTCCAGATCATGGTCAACGTCGGGATGGCGATCTCGCTCATGCCCGTGACCGGCATCCCACTCCCGTTCATCTCGCACGGCGGCAGTTCGCTCGTGTCGATCTGCTTCGCGCTCGGCGTGCTGCAATCCGTTTCGATGCGGCGCGCCGGACCGGAGTTCGGCTAGCGCACCTCGGTCGTCAGCGTGGACGGCGGGAGGTCCGCGGCGCCCTTCGGTAATGCGAAATACGGCCCACGCGGATCGAAGAGCGGATCACCAGCGCCGATCAGGCGTCGCACCTCGTCTCTCGAACTCGAGGACCTCGCCCTGGGTGCGAACGCCGTGTGCCATGTCGATATAGAAGCGCTTCTGATCGTCGGGCCCGTGGCACGCGATCGTGAAGGGACGCTCCGGATCGAAGATGGAGATGCCGTCCGTTTTCGCGGTCCAGCCGCCGAGGGGATTGGACCAGCGCGTTCCCGTGGGCTGGTAGATCCGCGTCCAACCGGCGACCGGCGGCAGCAGATAGCCCCATCGGGTCTGCCAGACCGAGCCGTCGGGGATGCGTTTGTCGATGCGGATGAGCGGATACATCCGCCTATACTTTGGTCCGAAAGGCCGCGATCGGGAGCAGTACGCGGGACCCCTGACGAAGAGAGCCGGCGGTTGGTGCGAGCCGGTGTCCGGGAACGCCGAACTCACCCGGGAGCCGCGAGCGTGAATCGCAAGATCTAGCGCTCGCCGGAGTCACGTCCGTTATCAGCGTGCTCGAGCGGAGAGCGATCGGGGCTGTGGCGCAGCGGGAGCGCATCACACTGGCAGTGTGGGGGTCGCGGGTTCGAATCCCGCCAGCTCCACCGTCTAGCGAGGAGAAGGCAGGGAGCCGCAAGCTTCCTGATGACGACGAGCGACGACGGTACACCGCGAAGCGGTGTACAGGTCGTTCTCAACGAGGGGTGGTACCACGGAAGTCGCCTTCCGTCCCCGTCTCCGGCAGAGTCCGGCGGGGCGGAGGGCGTTTTGCATTTCGGCGAGAGGAGGCGCGAGATGGCGGTCACGAAGCAGCGGGTCGATCGGTACGAGCCGGCGAGCATCGAACCGAAGTGGCAGGAAGAGTGGGTGCGCTCCGGCCTCCACGACACGCCGGATGACAGCGACAAGCCGAATTTCTATTTCCTGACGATGTTCCCGTACCCGTCGGGCGACATCCACGTGGGCCACTGGTACGCGTTCGCGCCACCGGACGCCGCCGCGCGCTTCCTGCGCATGCGCGGCAACAACGTGCTGTTCCCGATGGGCTTCGACGCTTTCGGGATCAACGCGGAGAACGCCGCCATCGATCGCAAGATCCACCCCGCGGTATGGACCGAAAAGAACATGGCCCACATGCGCGAGCAGTTCCGCCGCATGGGGACCGCGATCGATTGGCGCCGTGAGGTCATCACCTGCTACCCCGAGTACTACCGCTGGAACCAGTGGATGTTCCTGAAGTTCTTCGAGAAGGGCCTGGCCTACCGCGGCGACGCGCCGGTGAACTGGTGCCCGCGCGACGAGACCGTGCTGGCCAACGAGCAGGTCATCGCCGGCCGGTGCGAGCGCTGCGACACGCCCGTCGTGAAGCGCCAGATGACGCAGTGGTTCTACAAGATCACGCAGTACGCGGACGAGCTGCTGAAGTTCGACGGCCTCGACTGGCCGGAGCGCGTCCGCGTGCTGCAGACGAACTGGATCGGGCGCTCGGAGGGCGCGGAGATGGCGTTCCCCGTCGATGGCCAGTCGGGGGATGAGATCCGGTTCTTCACCACGCGACCGGACACGATCTTTGGCGCGACGTTCTTGGTCCTGGCGCCCGAGCATCCTTTGGTCGCGAAGATCACCGCCTCTTCGCGCCGCGCCGAGGTCGAGAAATACGTGGAGCAGGCCCGCAACATGGCCGAGATCGAGCGCACCAGAGCGGAACGCGAGAAGACCGGCGTGGACACGGGCGCGTTCGCGCGCAACGTGTTCACCGGCGAGCGCGTTCCGGTCTATGTCGCCGACTACGTCCTGGCGACGTACGGGACTGGCGCAATCATGGCCGTGCCCGGACACGACGAGCGGGATTTTGACTTCGCCAAGAAGTACGGCCTCGAGATCCGGGAGGTCATCAGCCCCGATGGGAGCGAGAACGCCGCGCTGGACGCCCCGTACATCGGCGAGGGCGTGATGGTGCGCAGCGGTCCGTTCACCGGGACTCGCAGCGAGGTGGGGAAGAGCGCCGTCGCGGCTGATGCCAAGAAGCGGGGCATCGGTGGACCGTCTGTCACGTATCGCCTGCGCGACTGGCTGATCTCACGCCAGCGCTACTGGGGCACGCCGATCCCGATCGTGCACTGCGAAAGCTGTGGCGCCGTCCCGGTGCCGTACGACCAGCTGCCCGTCGAGCTGCCACGGAACGTCGAGTTCACCGGACGTGGCGGCTCGCCGCTGGCGCGCGTGCCGGAGTTCGTGAGTACGACGTGCCCGAAATGCGGCAAGCCCGCCCGCCGCGACACCGACACGATGGACACGTTCGTCGACTCGTCCTGGTACATGTACCGCTACGTCGACCCGAAGATCGACACGGCGTTCATGAACAAGGGCATCGGCCGGAAGTGGCTGCCGGTGAAGCAGTACACCGGGGGCGTCGAGCACGCGATCCTGCACCTGCTCTACATGCGCTTCGTGACCAAGGCACTGCGCGATCTGGGTGAGCTGCCCTTCGGTGAGCCGGTGGAACGTTTCCGCTATCAGGGCACGATCGTCTTCAAGGGCCGCAAGATGTCGAAGTCGCGCGGCAACGTGCAGACGCCGGACGAGTACGTGACGCGCTACGGCGCGGACACGCTGCGCCTGTTCATGATGTTCATGGGTCCATGGGTCGACGGTGCCGATTGGGATGCCGCGGGCATCGAGGGCGTCCACCGCTTCCTGCGACGCGTGTGGGAGCTGGCTCTGACCGACCCCGAGCCTGCGGGTCCGCGCGACGCGGACGTCGACGGCGCCGTACAGCGCACGATCAAGAAGGTGACCGAGGACCTGGGCGGCGAGCACTTCAACACCGCGGTCGCCGCGATGATGGAGCTCGTCAACACGCTGCAGCACGCGACGGGCACGAGCCGCAACGAGGGGGTCGCGACGCTGATCCTGCTGCTGGCCCCGTTCGCACCGCACCTCACTGAGGAGCTGTGGCACCGCCGCGGCGGCTCGGGCTCGGTCCACAGGCAGCGCTGGCCAGAGTATGACGAGGCCGTCGCGGCACCGCGTGAGGTCACGATCGTCGTTCAGGTGAACGGCAAGGTGCGTGATCGCATACCCGCGCGCGCAGGCCTGCCCGTCGCCGAGCTCGAGCGCATGGCGCTCGCGAGCCCAAAGGTGCAGGCGGCGCTCAGTGGCGCGAAGCCGGCGAAGGTGGTCGTCGTGCCGGACCGCATTGTGAGTATCGTGACGGCGTGAGCGGGGAGATCAGGCTTGGCGCGCTCTGCGATCACGCGCTGGTCGGGCAGGACGGCAAGGTGAGCCTGCTCGGCATCTTCCGCAACATCAGCGTGAGCGGACTGCCCGCTCAGCACCCGCGGATGTTCCTCGTAGCGATCCTCGGCCTTGACGTAGGAGCGCACAACGTCATCGTGCGTCTGCTCCGGCCGGATGGGCAGCAGTCGATGCCGAATCCCCCGGAGATCTCCGTTCATGCCGTCGCAGGACAGGACGTGAACGTCATCGTCGAGCTGAACAACATGAGCTTCACGACGTACGGGACGCACCGCTTCGAGCTGACTGTGGACGGCGAGGCGGTCGGCAGCCTTCCCGTCTCGATCGTGCAGATGCAGGCTCCCGGGGAGCGCCGCCGCGCGAATTAGCCGGACCCACGGCCTCGCCAAAGTGGTCGCGTGAGCTTCGACGTTCCTGCCGAGGCCTACGACCGTTTCATGGGTGTGCATTCTCGGCAGCTCTCCCCTCAGCTCGTCGACTTCGCGCGGCTTACGTCGGACGACCGCGTGCTGGACGTCGGCTGCGGTCCTGGCGCCCTCACGACGGAGTTGGTCATGCGGCTTGGAGCTGCGTCGGTGGCGGCTGTCGATCCGTCCGAAACCTTCGTCGCTGCCGCGCGTGAGCGTCATCCCGGGATCGACGTCCGACGCGCTACGGCGGAGGAGCTGCCGTACCCGAGCGGCGTCTTCGGCGCAGCGCTTGCGCAACTCGTTGTTCACTTCATGCCCGATCCTGTGGCGGGCTTACGGGAGATGGCGCGAGTGACTCGAGGCGGTGGGGTCGTCGCAGCATGCGTTTGGGACCACGCCGGCGACCGGTCGCCGTTGGCCTTCTTCTGGCGTGCGGTACGCGAGCTCGACCTCGGAACGCGCGACGAGTCTGGTTTGCCCGGCGCGCGCCGAGGCCATCTCGTCGAGCTCTTCGAGGCTTCCGGTCTGCGTCACGTCGAGGACACAGTGCTGGTAGCGCGCGTCGAGTACTCGAGCTTCGACGACTGGTGGGAGCCGTTCGCATTCGGCGTGGGGCCAGCCGGCGCGTGCTTCGTGGCGCTGGACCCGCTCCACAGGGCCCGAGTGCGCGAGCGGTGCCAAGAGCTTCTTCCGCCCGCGCCATTCGAGCTCGTAAGCTTCGCCTGGGCGGCGCGCGGGGTCGTCTAGTGCGCTGAGGCGCTGGATGGCGCCGTCACGCGAATTAGTCGGCCTCGTCACATGAACGTGTGACGTCCGCGAGGTCAACACGGCTTCCCACGGCGCCGCGATCCAGCCACGCTCCGGTCATGCCCCGCGCCGTCGTGATCGCCGCCGCTCTTGCCGTCGCCGCCAGCGCCCTGGTCATGGTGGCGCGCGCACGAACGCCCGCGCCCGTCCCGGTCGAGGTCGTCGAGGCCGCGCCCGAGCCAACGCGGCCGCCGCTCATCGTGGTGGATGTCGAGGGCGCGGTGGCGCGCCCGGGCGTTGTTCGGCTCGCCGCTGACGCGCGTGTCGCGGATGCGCTGGCGGCGGCGGGTGGCACGACGCCGGACGCGGATCCCGCTGCGCTCAACAAGGCCGCCACGCTGCGCGACGGGTCGCGCGTCTACGTCCCGCGCCACGGTGAAACGCCGCCGGCCGGCAGCTTTGGGAGCGACTCGGAGCGCAAAGTCGACGTCAACCGCGCCACCACCGCCGAGCTCGAGTCGCTTCCCGGGATCGGACCGAGCACCGCCGCGCGCATCATCCGGGCGCGCGAGCAACGCGCCTTCACCAAGGTCGAGGAGCTCCAGACGCGCGGGCTGGTCACGGCGCGTGTCTTCTCCGACATCCGCGACCTCGTCGTTACGCGGTAGCCCACCGGTGAGCACATTTCTGGTCGCACCCCTGCTGCCCGCCGCGCTCCTCGCAGCGAGCGTCGCCCTCGCGGCGCAGGCCGCCGTAACGCTCGCGTTCGCGGTCGGAGCGGTGAGCGCGGCAGTGTGCGCGGCGCTTGCGCTCGCGAGTGCCGATCGTGCCCGCCGATCGCTGTGGGCCTGCGCCTCGGCCGCGGCGGTCGGAGTCTCGCTGCGGCTGGTGCTCGGTCCGGTGCCTGGCTTTGACCTCGCGCAACTCTTGTCCCTTGACGGACTCCGCGCGGATCTTGCGCGTCCGCTCCGCGCGCTCGTGCCGGAACCGGAGAGCGGCATCCTGCTCGGGATCGTGCTCGGTGAGCGCGCCGGCGTCTCGCGCGAGCTCGCCCAGGCCTTCGCGGTCAGCGGCACCACGCACCTGCTCGCCATTTCGGGCTTCAACATGACCCTGGTCGGCACCGCCGTCGCGTTCGGCCTCCGCGGTCGGGTGCGCCCCGTCCTGCGCGCAGCCGTGACGGTGGCGGCGATCGTGGCGTACAGCCTGCTCGTCGGCCTTGGGCCCAGCGTGATGCGCGCCGCGCTCATGGCGTCGGTCGCGTCGTGCGGTCTCGCGTCCGGCCGGCGCGCGGCGACGGCCAACGCGCTCTGCGTCGCGGTGACGGCGATGCTGTTCGCGGATCCGGAGGCGATCGCCGATCTGGGTTTCCTTCTGTCGGCCGCCGCGACGGGTGGACTCGTGCTGTGGCAGGCACCGCTCGCGACACGCTTCGAACGTCTGCCTGGCGCGCTGCGCGAAGGTCTCGCGACGACGCTGGCCGCAAGCGCGCCGACGCTTCCGATCGTCGCGGCGGCATTCGGTCGCGTGTCGCTGGTATCCCCGATCGCCAATCTCATCGCCGTCCCGCTGTTCCCGCCCTTGATGCTCGCCGGCGCGGCAACGAGCGCCCTCGGGGCGGTGTGGATCGATCTCGCGCGACCTGTCGCACTCGTGGCGTATGGGTTCGCCTTCGCACTACGCGTCGTGGTCGAAACGTTCGCCGCGCTTCCCATCGCGGCGGTGAGCGTGCCGTCAGGTCCGCTGACAGGCGCCGTCCTCGCGCTCGGGCTGATCGCCGTGGCGCGTGGCGCGCCGGTGGTCCGTTGGCCCCTTCGTTCCCCGCGGATCGCGTGGCCGTCGCTCGCCGCGCCACGCGCAGCGCTGCTCATCGCGCCGCGCGCAGCGCTGCTCGCCGTTCCCGCGCTCGTCGTCGCAGGCGTGCTGGCGTGGCCCACTGCGGACCCGGAAGTGCGCGTGCGAGCGCTCGACGTTGGTCAGGGCGATGCCTATCTGGTCGAGCTCGGCGCCGCGACCGTGCTCATCGACGGTGGTCCCGATCCCGCGCGCCTCATGGAGCAGCTCGGCGCGAGCCTGCCGCCCTGGAGGCGTCGCATCGACGTGATGGTCCTTACCCACGCACACCTGGATCACGGCGCGGGTCTCATCGCGGCGCTCGATCGCTACGAGGTGGGGATGACGCTGGAGCCGGTCGGCCTCAACCCGGGTGCGCTGGCGGATCTGTGGGCCGCCGGTATCGCAAGAGCGCACGCCGTGCGGCACGCGGTCCGCGCGGGGCAGCGCATACGCGTGGGCGATGCGGTGATCACGGTGCTCTCGCCCGAGGCCGACCCACGTGTCGATACGCCGTCGCTCGTCCTGCGTGTCGAGCGCGGCTCCTTCTCGGCCCTCTTCATGGGTGACGCGACCGACGAGGCGCTCGCGGATCTCTTGCTGCACCCGGAAGGCCTGCGCTCGCGCGTGTACGTGCCGCCGCATCACGGCGCGGCAACGCCGCACGCCGTGACGCTTGCCAGCGCGGTCCGCCCCGAGGTCGCCCTTATCTCGGTCGGGGCCGGGAACCGGTATGGTCATCCAACGCCGGACACGCTCGCGGCGCTGCGCGGGATCACGACGTTCCGGACGGATCGCGACGGGACGGTGGAGGTCTCGCTCGATGGCCCAGGCCTCGTGGTCCGCGCCCACGCGAATGGTCTTCCTCCTCCACGGCGAGGATTCGTTCCGTACGCGCCTGCAGGTCGGTGAGCTCGTTGGTTCGCTGCTCGCCGGCGGCACCGGTGAGCCCGGAGATCTCGCTCAATCGCTACCCTCCCTTTTGGGGACGAGGCGGGCAACACGGCACTTACGGATGCGCGCTCAGAGCGCAATCGGGTCAGTCGCAAGGGCGGCCAGATACACCAACGGACTCGTGGCCCATACGAGAGACGGCCTGCCCGACCTCAGTGTCCCCGTTTCACCCTGTCCCGATGAGCGCGAGCCTATCGGTGCAGCGGCTTGACGGCTTTCATAGCCGATACACCACGCGCCTGGACGTGGCCCTCGCTCGCGCCCCATCTAGCGCGCGTCGCGGCAAAGGTCGAGGGTGGCACCGCCCTGGGCGATGCCACCCCACCTCGAGTCCTCCACTTGGGGACTCGCTACGAGCAGACCGCTGCTGGCACCTTCGGGGGGCCTATGGCCCTCAGCACCATATATGGCGTCGCTCGTAAGACCGTCGTGTACGCGCCGCTGGCGGTAAGGCGCTGCATCAACTCATCGATGGACGCGGACCTGAGGTCCGCAAGCACATACTCTGGAGCAAGACAGGCGCCGACCGAATCGGTGAAGGACGGGACCAACAGCCGTACGCGAGCGCGGCCTGTCAAGTGCGACGTGAGATAAGGGTCGGCTGCCACTTCAGCTCCGTCCGGCACGACATCGATCGCCGCGGCCGCGGCAGCGCACGCATCGCAGGACCAGGCTTCAGATGACACCAAGGGACTTGCGGGCGGAAGGAAGAGCGCCGCAATCGCGATGGCCACGCACATCGCCGGCCACGCAAGCGCACGCCGCCCTGGCGCGCTCGACCGTGCCGCCCCCGGCCCGAGCGGACGGGAGGCTCGCCTCCCCGCGTCGAGCGCGGCCAGGAAGACGATTACGCTGAGGGTCGCGTTGTAGTGCGCGCCCAGCGAGATATAGGCGTCCTGCGGCAGCGCAAGCCGGGCGGCGATTCCGGGCACGCCGACGAGGAGGATCGGCGACAGCACGGCTCGGCCGAGCGTCGGTGCCACGAGCGCGACCACCATGACGACGAATGTCCACGTCGCCAATCCATGTCCCGCGTTGACGATGAAAGCGGTGAGCGAGTCGACCAGCCCTTCGGCATGGATGGAGCCCTGGTCGAGGTAGGTGTAGCGGCCGTAGAAGCTGAAGATGGGGATGATCACCAGGATCACTAGGCCGAAGCTCGCCACCCCGCCCAGGGTCCAGGCGACGCCAAGTCGCCAACGACGCTCAAAGAGTAGCCAGAGGCCGATGCCGACCAGCAGAAAGGCGCTGTCTTCCTTGACCAACATCAACAAGCCTGAAGCGACGGCCGCCTGACCTATCTGTTGCCGACTGAGCGAATCGATGGCCCAGATGAGCAGCGGCACCGCGAAGGCGACTTCATGGAAGTCGAAGGTGACGGCGTCCATGAGGCCGCGCGAGAGCATGAATGCCGAGCCGACCAAGGCACTTGCAAATGCGGCATGCGACCTTCGGGCGATTCGCGTGACCAGACCAACGCTCAAACCGAACAAGGCTGCTTGAGCAAGGAGGAGCAGCTCCACGTGCGGCCAGATCCGATAGATCGGCGCAAGTACTGCGATGATCGGCGAGAAGTGATCGCCGAGCAGGTTGAATGGCTGCAGTGCCTTGATGTCTGAGTAGGGCATCGTCCCAGCCGCGTACCCGGCCACGGCTTGATCAAAGATGGCCAAGTCCACCCCGGACTGAAAGCGCAGGTGGCGGACGAGTGAAATAACCGCGTAGAGAAGAGCCGAAGCGAAGCCGAGCACGAGTTCGGGCCTCGCCCGGCGGAGATGCCGCAGCAGTGGAACCCCTTCCCAATTCGCGACAAATGAGGCTCTTCCAAGACGAGCAGGCGCTAGTCGATGCTGGGACGCAAACCCCTGGTTCATCCTCGAGGCCCAGCGCAGCTGAAGCTCGCGACGCATGGGGACACCGCGCTGCGGCCGCGGGATCGAAGGTCTACGAACACGGAACCCGACGCTTTCCTCAGCTCGGCGAACCGCGCCAGCACGTGCGAAGTATCGATGCTCCTAACGCACGACACAAGAATGCGTCGTGCTCTCGCGCAAACTCGACCAGCAAGTACGACGGCCGCAAGATGATGAACTTGCGTGATGAGAATGGAGGCTATCGCCCGACGCCCTGGGCACGAGGAAACAACCCGGCCGCGGGTGTGAGCGAGCGGCGCCCGGATCGCGCGGGACTCGAGCGCGTCGAGTCCGAGGTCACTCACCGAGCTGCTGGACGCCCCGGTCGCTTCCCGCGCACGCCACGTCGCTCGCCGGCTGCACTCTGTCCTCGTGCAGCATCAGCTCACCAATCACGCCGCCCAGGCCGAGCGCTCGTCCGTCTCGGCGCTGTCCGACTCAGATCGATTGGCTCGGTATCCCGTATACCAGCCACCAAGTGGTACGCGATTACGTGACGGAGCGGGCATCGAGCACTCATCGGCGTGCACGGACTACCGCGTGCTCGCGCCGTACGAGCCGTGGCGCCGGCGCGCGGTGCAGGTCGTCGTGGACGTAGCGCGAGCAGCGCCCGGTCCGGTCATCGTGCTTGACGACGGCGCGCACGGCTCAGCTCCCAGCGCTCCTTCGACGCGTGTATTAAGCCCGTTCGGGTTACGCACACGAGGGCGAAGTCGTGAGCGGATCGGCCCTACTAGGCTTTCCCGAGGTTCAACTGTCAGCCGAAGCAGAGCCGCCAGCGCAAGGCGCCGATCTGCCGTCGCTGGAGTTTCTTGAAAGGCTTACGCGTACGGTGCTGCTTGAGGCGATTCGCACTGCCGAGAAAGATACAGCCGTGAGGAAGCCCGATCTCAAGACTTCGGGTGTTGTTCCGAGGAGGCCAACCTGCCGGCACAACGGTCTGACGGACCATTGCTCGGGACCACAGCCGATGGCCATCCTGCGCAGACATGTTGGGCTCTGCAGCATGCGATGCGAGTCGCATCAAATCACGGCGCCGCGACACCCCACGCGGCCACGCTCGTGAACGCGGTACGGCCTGAGGTCGCGCTCTTATCGGTCGGCGCCGGGAACCGGTATGGTCATCCCACACCGGAGACGCTCGCGACCCTGACTGGGATCACGACGTTCCGGACCGATCGCGACGGGACGGTGGAGGTCTCGCTCGATGGCCCAGGCCTCGTGGTCCGCGCCCACGCGAATGGTCTTCCTCCTCCACGGCGAGGATCCATTCCGTACGCGCCTGCGTCTCGGTGAGCTCGTCGAGTCCCTGCTCGCGGGCGGCGCCGGCGAGCCTGGCGATCTCTCCGGACGCCGATCCCCGCAGCTCGGTGGTGCGCTCGGGCTGACCCGCATCGACGCCCGCTCCGACCCGGTGGACACCATCACGATGGCCGGGCAGTCGCAGGGCCTGTTCGCCGCGGTGGACGAGCGGCAGGTCGTCCTCGTCGAGCATACCGAGGCGCTCTCCGGCTCCGAGTTCCTCGCGTCGTTCCCGGCCGAGTCCGCGCTCGTCCTGGTGTCGGTCGAGGCCCTGAAAGCGGGGCGCGGTCGCGCGCGGGGACGCGCGAAGGCGGCTGCTCCGGCGGATCTGTCGCTACCCGATGCGGTGCAGGACATCGGCGGACGCGCGCAGCGGATCGAGCGCCTCGCGCCGTTCGAGGTGAAAGCTTGGATCGGCGCGCGCGCGCGGCTGCACCAGGTCACGCTCCAGCCGGATGCGATGGACGCGCTCACGTATGCCCTCGGACCCGACACCGAGCGCATCGAGAACGAGGTCCAGAAGCTCGGGGCCTACGCGGGTGGTGCGGAGGTGACCGCGGCCGACGTGCGCGCGCTCGTCAGCGGTGCGATCGAATCGGACATATTCGAGCTCACCAAAGCCGTCGTCCGTCGCAGCCACCGCGAGGCCGTGCCGCTCCTCGAGCGGCTCCTCGCCGAGGGGAACGCGCCGCAGCAGATCCTCGCGCTCCTTCTGTGGCAGTTCCGCGTGCTGCTCTTCGCATCGCGCTCACCGAGCAGCCAGGAGGCGGACAAGATCGCGAGAGCGATCCGCTCATCGCCCGGCGCGATCTTCCGTTACGTCCAGCACGCTCGCGGCGTGAGCCAGGCGGACATCACGCGGGCGTACGAGGCGCTGTATGCGACCGACGTTTCGATCAAGACCGGCCGCGCGGAATCCGACGAGGCAGCGCTGCTCCTCTGCGTGCTCGATCTCTGCGGGGTGGCCGGCGCCGACCTGCGCGATCTGCTGTTGACCGAGTCACCCCGGCGGGGCTAGCGGTTCGTCGCTGCCTCGGACGCCACGACTTTTCCGGCCGGTGAAGCGGACTTCGCTTCCTGCGTTTTCCGGTAATCCTCGAGGAATCTCTTCTGCCCGGCCTCGGTGAGCGGGTGATCGAAAAGCATCTTCAGCACGGCGAACGGCATTGTCCCGATGTCGGCGCCTGCGAGCGCGGCCTGCGTCACGTGCATAGGGTTGCGGATGGACGCGGCGAGCACCTTCGTCTTGATCTCCTGCTGACGGTATGCGGAGACGATGTCGGCCACGCAGCGCATGCCGTCCTCGTTGATGTCGTCGAGACGGCCCGCGAACGGACTCACGATGTATGCCCCGACGGCGGCCGCGAGCAGCGCCTGATTCACGGAGAAGCACAGCGTGACGTTGATGCGGATGCCCTCACCGGCGAGGATCTTCGCGGCGCCGAGGCCATCGGTCGTGAGCGGCACCTTCACGATGACGTTCTTGTGCCACGCCGCGATGCGGCGGCCTTCGACGATCATGTCGTCGCGCTTCTCGGCGACGCACTCGGCCGAGACGTTGCCGATGAGCGCGCAGATCCGCTTGACCTGCGTCTCGTGGTCCTGACCGGCCTTCGCGATGAGCGTCGGATTGGTCGTCACCCCGTCGATGACGCCCCACTCGACGCCCGTCTTGACCTCGTCGAACTCGGCCGTGTCGAGGAAGAGCTTCATCGGTGCGTTTCCTGCAGCAACACTGCCGACTCCTCGGCCCGTCCGTTCGCGCGCGCGAAGGCGAGTGCGGCGTCGATGAAATTCGCGAAGAGCGGATGCGGCCGGTTCGGCCGCGACTTGAACTCAGGGTGGAACTGCGTGCCGAGATAGAACGGGTGATCCCCGATCTCGACGATCTCCACCAAGCGGCCGTCAGGAGAAAGCCCCGTGAACTTCATCCCGTGTTGAGCGAGGAGCTCGCGGTACGAATGGTTGAACTCGTACCGATGGCGATGTCGGTCCAGCACGATCGGCTGTCCGTATGCCCGACCCGCAAGGGAGCCGGCCTCGAGCACGCAGGGGTAGCTCCCGAGGCGCATCGTGCCGCCCTTGTCCGCGATGTCGCGCTGCTCCGGGAGCAGATCGATGACGGGGTGAGGGGTGAACGCGTCGAACTCGGTCGAGTTGGCGTCCTCGGTCCCAAGGGCCGTGCGCGCGAGCTCGATGACCATGCACTGCATCCCCATGCAGAGCCCGAGCGTCGGCACCTTGCGCTCGCGCCCGAAGCGGACGGCCTGCACCTTGCCCTCGATGCCGCGGTACCCGAAGCCGCCCGGCACGACGATGCCGTCGAGGCCGATGAGCGGCTCGACATCCCGGTCGCGCTC
>JANNHF010000139.1:0-4477 GCA_031404235.1 Chloroflexota bacterium | reverse complement strand
TGGGAATGGCCCGGCGAGGCGCCGGCGACGCTCCTGCTCCACGGGATCGGCAACTACGGTCGCTACTGGGACTTCTTCGCCGACGCGGTCGGCGGACGGCTGCGGCTCGTCGCGCCGGATGCGCGCGGTCACGGCGAGAGCGGCCGGCCCGCCGACGACTACGCGCCGCAGGAATTCGTCGCCGATGCGGTCGCGGTGCTCGACGCGCTCGCTATCGGACGCGCGGCCGTAGTCGGACACTCGATGGGCGGCACGCACGCGATCCGGCTTGCCGCGACGCATCCGTACTGCGTGTCGCGGCTCGTCGTCGTGGATGCCGGCCCCGAGCCGATGCTCGAAGGGTCAGAGCGCGCGCGCCGCTTGTCGCTCGAGCGCCCGGAGCGCTTTGAGTACGCGGATGAAGCGCTCGCGTACCTGCGCCGCACGTCGCCCGGCTATGCCGAGGAGGTCTACACGAACCGGATGCGCTGGCTGTTCCGCGAAGAGGCCGGCGACGTGGTGTGGCGCTCGAGCCGCGACGCGCTCGCGTCGATCATGTCCGGCGCGCGTGGTGGTGATCTCTGGGACGCTCTGCGCGCGATCCGCTGTCCGGTTCTGGTCGTGCGCGGAACGCGCTCCAACGTGCTCTCGGACGACGTCGCGCAGCGCATGGTCAAGGCGCTGGCGGACGGTCGGCTCATCGAGCTCGATGCCGGACACAACGTCGCGCTCGATCGTCCACAGGAGCTCGCCGAGGCGGTCGTCGCGTTCGAGCGAGCCTAGCGCGGCCTCAGGCGAAGACCTCGATACGCGCGCTGTGGCCGGGGGCGCGCGCAAGCGCCGCGTCAGAGGTGACTAGCGGCGCATCCAGCGCCTCGGCGAGAGCTATGTAGGCAGCGTCGAAGGCCGACAGATTGTTTCGCAACGCCCAGATGCGCGGGAGCAAAGGAAGATGCGAGTAGCGCGTCAATCGAAGCTGAGCGACATCACTGAGCGCCTCGGCACCTCGCACGGGCGTGAGAGCACCGCGGAGTGCGTAACGGCGGAGCGCATGAGCGACCTCGATGTCCAGGAGATACGGCGCATGCATCGCCTCGCCGGTTGAGATCCGCTGTGCGATCCGTTCCGCGGCTCCGATCCACAGCACATAGTCGACCACGGCCGAGGCGTCGAGAACGATCACCGCGCGTCGCGATGATTGCGGATCACGGTCGCGGAGGTGCCCTTCACCCCTACTCGTGACCGCCGCTGGATGCGTTCAGTCAGCTCATCAATAGTCGGCCGCTCGGCGACCTGCTCAACTTCAGCGAGCAAGTAGTCGGACAGGGTCATGCCAGCCTGAGCCGCACGGGTCTTCAATGTCCGGTGGATGGGCTCAGGAACGTTCCGAATCTGGATCATCTTTGCCATGCTCACAACATTATCGCATGTGCTGAGCATGCTGCAGGGGGGCTCGAGGCGTACGCGACAACTCAGCGCGATCGCCCCCGCGATCGCGCCGGTCCCCAGATCTCCTTCAGCGTCTGCCGGTACGGCACGCCGGGCGCGTGCTCTGGACGACGCGGGCCTCGTAGGCGATCGCCGTACTCCTGCGTCTCGAGCCATTCGAGCACGTCACGAAGCTTTCGCGTTCTGGGAGACCGGCGACGAAGCTCTCGCAAGCGCTGAGCGACCCCATCGATGCGCGCGCGGTCGAGGCGAAGTCGAGACCGGCGACTTTCTGGCGCCTTCGTGAGGACACCGGCGTGAAGCCACGCGTGGATGGTGGGTAGCGTGACCTTGAGCGCCTGAGCAGCCTCCGGGCCCGAGCACGACGCCGGTTCGTCGTAGACGACGGCAGCCTCTCGCACCGCTCGACGCAGCAGCCGAACATCAGCCGCGTATTCGCGCCCCGCCGCATTCGCGACGCGCTCAAGTGATTCGACGATCGCCGTCCGACCGAGTGCCTTTGCCACCGTCCGCCTCCGAATGACTTCTTTACCGATTGTAGCCAGAGATAAAGAAGTTTGGAAGGGCGCGGCGGCACGGCGTTCGCGCGCGAGGTGCGCGGCTAAGGACTCGGGCTTGGCGAGGGCGACGGCAAAGGTGACGGTGACGCCGCCGGCGACGCGCTCGGGGACGGGCTGGTGGTGGGCGACGGCGACGGCAGCGGCGGGCATCCGGTGCCGCCGGGCGCTAGCGCGACGGTCTGGATGACGCCCTTCACCTCGACCTCCTGCGTCTGGAAACCCTCGGCGCAGATTGTGACCTTGGCGTTCTTCCCGGGATGAGGCGCGACGATGGTGTTGACGGCTTCGTTCGACGTCACGAGGACGGTCGTGCCCTGACGGACGTCGGCCTTCGCGACGGCCTTGTCGGGGCTGCCGGCATCCTTGATCAGCACCGTCCACGACGTGGGCTTCATGCGGATCTCCTCCTGGGTCGTGGGCACGCCGGTGCGGAGGTAGGCGTTCGCGTCGACGCGCATCCTCGACTGGCGCGGCAGGCTCAGGAGCTCAAAGCTCCCGTTCACGTCGGTCCCGACGACGCGCTGCCCATGCGTGACCGAGGCGTTGATGATCCCCTGCTCGGTGAAGTCATCGATCACGCGGCCGCGCAGGTCGAACGTGTTCACCCAGCCGCCGACAACGGTGGCCAGGAACAGGGCGAGGATGGGGAGCACCGAGGCGTTCCGGTGCCGGAGGAGTCGGCGGATCAACCTAGGGTATCTCCCGGCCGAGGAACGCGATGACGCGCCGCTTCCACTCGACCGTGTGCGTATCGAACGCCTTCACGTGTTCGCAGTCGGGCACGAGCCAGAGCTCCGTCCCTGGATTCGCACTCGCGGCCTTGAGCTCGACGCCGTGATGCCGGTACACCGTCGTGTCGTTCTCGCACTGGATGAAGAGCCAAGCGCGCTCGGGATGATCGCGCACCACTTCGGCGGGCTTGATCACCGACAGGTCGAGATCGAAGAAGAGCCGTGCCATCAGCACGATGCCGGGCGTGAACCAGCCCGGCAGGCCGGTGTAGTTCGGCGCCACCTCGCCGACGACGGTCTCGCCATCGGCGAACGCGGAGTCGGTGATGACGGGACCGATCGTCGGATCGGCCTTCACGGTCATGATCGCGCTGCCGCCGCCCATCGACTCTCCGATGAGCGCGACGCGCTTCCGATCGACACCGGCCTTCTTCTGCGCGAAGTCGATGGCGGCGACGACGTCGCGGGGCTCGTACTGGCCGAGCGAATAGCGGACGCCTTCGCTCTCGCCGTGCCCGCGGAGATCGAACAGAAGGACCGAATACCGATTCGCGAGAAGGAACTGCGCGATCTTCTGCGGATCGAAGCTCGATTTGATGCGGTTCGCGCCGCGGCCGTGCACCATCACGACCGCACGGTCGGCGGAGGCCACCGGGAACCACCAGCCCTTGAGCAGCAGCCCGTCGGTGCTCCGGAAGGAGACGTCCTCGTACGTCGCCGCGACGCTCGCGGCCGGCGGATCCAGCGGCTGTCTTGTCGGCTTGGTGAGACCTTCTGCGACGCGAAACGACACCGCCCCGTACGCCAGAAGTCCTAGTACGAACGTCGCGACCACGGCCCGCTTGGCCGAAATGCGCCATTTCCCCATAGCAGGGGACGAACTGTACGCCGGGCGCACCTAACGTCGGTGGCCGCAGCTTCGTTCGACATACCAGCAGGAGGTGGCTCTAGATGCTCGAAAAGCTCTTATCTCTACTTCTTCACGCAAAGGGCGGCGCCGTAGCGACCGTGCTCGTCCTGGGGACGACAGGCGCGTTGGTGACCGCGACGGTCGACAACGGACTCACCACGATCACGATCACGCAGCCAAGCGCGACGACCACCGGGTCTGAGACGACGACGCCGGGCGGGTCCACCACGACCACGACGAACACGACGGTGACCGAGACGATCCTCGCGCTCTTCACTCGCACGAAGGCGGAAGAGGACCCGACGGGCACCGCGACCGGCAACGGCTGCTCTGACGAGGCGCACGCGCGCAACGAGCAGATGAAGCGCGTCAACGACGCATCCAAGACGGAGCGCGAGGCGGCCAAGGCGCTGGGCAAGGACGCCGCGAGGACCGACGCCGCCAGGAAGCTCGTCAAGGACGCCGACACGGCCATCAAGGACATCCGTCAGGCCGCGGTCAAGGCGATCCACGCGACGTTCGACTGCGACAAGGATGACGACGAAGACGAAGACAACGACGAAGACGAAGACGAGGACGAGGACGAGGACGAAGACGAAGACGAAGACAACTCCTCGACCACGACCACGACCGGTCCCTCGGTCGCCTTCAGCGGCGACGACGCCAAGGCGATCGCCGACCTCGCGATCTCGGCCATGCACCTTCAGGTGACGAACCTGAAGACCAAGCTAGAGGCGCTCCCGGCGGAGGCCCCGAAGGCCGAGAAGGCTCAGAAGTCCGAGAAGTCGGACAGTGACAAGGACAAGGACAAGAAGGAAAACAAGGGCAAGGGCAATAGCAACGGTCGT
>JANNHF010000138.1:0-2942 GCA_031404235.1 Chloroflexota bacterium | reverse complement strand
AGGAGGCCGTTGATGAGGCCGAGTAGATTGTCCGCCGCTTGTACGACGCGCTCGAGGTCGGCGGTCTGCTGCTCGGTGAGATCGCCATCGAGCCCGTCGAGCATGAGCTTGGTGTAGCCGATGATCGCGTTCATCGGCGTGCGCAGCTCGTGACTCACGGAGGCGAGGAACTCGCTCTTCAGCCGGTTCGCGCGCTCGAGCTGCAGGTTGTTGTCCTTCAGCTCGTTCACCAGATCGGCGTTCTCCTTCGCGACGCTCACAAGCCGGGCGATCGTGCGCAGCGCGCGCGCTTCGGTGTCGGTGATCTCGCGCGGCGTCTTGAAGTACGCCGACAACAGGCCCGCGGCGCGGCCGCGCGCCGACAGCGGGATGTGCGCGACGTAGGGCAGCGGGCTCGACGGCACGTTCAAGTGCTGGATCTGGTTCGGGTCATAGACCGGATTCACCAGCACGCGCGTCGCGAGCATCACGGCCGTGTCGGCATCGACTCCGATCGTCGTAGGCGCGATGAGCCGGCCGCCGGACCCGGACGGCGAGCCCGGAGCGTCCTCGCGGATCACGATCGAGGCGCCATCCGCGTGGAACAAGGCGACCATGCGGGACAGCGACTCGGCGAAGATCCGCTCGCGGTCCGTGACGCCGACGACGGCGTCGGCCACCTCGTTCACGGTGCGTACCTCGGCGAGGTACTCCTGCTGCGAGCGCTCGCGCTCGCTGAGCGAGCGCGCCATCGTGTCGAACGCGCGCTCGAGCGTGCCGATCTCGTGTTGCGACCGCTGACGGATGCGCACGCCGAGATCTCCCGCCTCAATCTGCTGAGCCGCGGCGGCGAGCTCCTCCAGCGGCTTGGTCATCGCGGAGGCCGAACGATAGGCGAAGAACGTGACGAGACCGATGAGGCCGGCCGCAAGCACGAACAGGATCACGAGCAGGGTCCGTTGCGCGGACTCGAGGCCGGCAAGCGGAAGCATGACAGCCAGGACCGGCGGATTGCCCCGCTGCGCTCGCACGACCTGGAAGATGCCGTGGTAGTTCTGCTCGCCGAGCTTGACGTCCTGCGAGTAGACGTCCCGCGGAGCGCTGTCGACCTGCTCGACCGTCGGAAAGGTGGTGCCGTCGGCGATCGGTGTCGTCGAAGCGCGCACCTTTCCGTTCCAGATGAGCGCGATCTGCGCGTCGCTTTTGGTGTTGATCGCCTTGAGGTAGTCGTTTCCGAGGATGCCACCGACTTCCACGACGCCGATGGGCTCCTGGTCCCGTCCACGAATGACGTAGATCGCGCGGATGACCAGCCCCTGTGGCTCATCGAAGAGGACCCACGACTGCTGCGCGCCGGCCTTGACGAGAGCGACGAGCTCCGGACTCAGCGTGTCTCCCTGGCGGAAGTCCTGCGCGCCTCCGATGAGCACTCCGTCCACATCAGCCACGTTCATGATCGCGACGTTCAGCCGCGACTTCTGCGGCAGCAGGAACGCTTCCAGCGCGGACCGATCTCGAGCCTCGGCCAGTTCGCGGGTCGTGGGAAGGCCGGCGATCAGCGATGCCGACTTCTGGATCAGGTCAGCCTGGTCCTGGATGTCCTTCGCGGCGGCCCCCGCGACGACCCTCGCCTCGTCCTCGAACTGTTTCGCGATGAGGTCGCTCGACTCGTAGAGCGCGACGGCCGCGAGCACCACGAGGGCGCCCACTGCCACTGCCACCGTGCGACCAACGAGCGCACGGAGGAGGCTCGGCGCGAAGAGCTGGGAGACGAAGCGCATAAGGCGGCCTAGAGGCCGGCCAGGATCTTCTGTCCCTCGGGTCCCTTCACGAAGTCCAGGAATGCCTTGATCGTCCGCTTCAGCTTCGCCGGGTCCGGGTCGTACGTGAAATAGAGCGGACGACGGATCGGGTAGGTGCCGTTCGCGAGCGTTTCACGCGTGGCAGCGATGTTGTCGACCGTGAGCAGCCGGACATCTGTGGTGCTGAAGGCCTTTGCGTTCATGGTCATCATGCCGATCGAGTCCTTGAAGGAGCCGAGCGCCTTCAGGGTCTCGTCGATCTGAAAGACCTCGATCGCGTCCTTGGCGTAGACGGGCTTCGTCGAGCCGAAGAAGTACGACTCGAATGCCGCGCGTGTCGAGGACTCCGGTTCGCGCAGCAGCACGCGGATCTTACCGGCCGTGCCGCCGACGTCCTTCCAGTCCGTGATCTGTCCAGCGAATATCTTGGCGATCTGGTCCTTGGTCAGTGCCTTGACCGGGTTCGCCGAGTTCACACCGACGCCGGTACCGGAGGCACCGATCGGCAGCACTTCGACCTTGCCCTTTTCAGCGGCCGCGAGGTCGCGGCTGATGTACCCGAGGTCTACCTCGCCGGCAACGACCAACGTCACTCCGGCACCGGAGCCGACGTCATCGAAGCCCTGCCAGATCACCGTCTGGTGCGTCGTCGAGAAACCACTGGTCAAAGCCTTCACTGCGTCGAGTGCGCCCCCACCGCCCTTGGTCACGAACGTTCCAGCCAGGGGGTCGGGAGTCGCTCTCACGATGGGATTGGCGCCGCCACAGCTCGCCACCAGCAAAGCCGTGAGCGTCAGATAGAGACATTTACGCAGGAGCGTCAATTGACCTTTGCCTCCAATGCAACCGGCCATCGCCGGTTAAGCCAATTGCGGGAAGTGTGGCTTGGCTAACTGGCCTGTCTATCCCTCTAACGGGGAGGGGGCCCCCCGAAACGCCCTAATTAGGCCCTATACGTCAGTTGGCTTAGCCGCGGCGCGGACTCGCTTGGCCGGCAGGCGGTGCAGCAGCCGCTCCGAGGACGCGGCGATCTCCTCGATCGCCGCGTCGAAAGCCCGCCCCAGGCGCGCCGCCAGCCCGCGCCGCGAAGGGCGGTCCCGCGTCGGCCACCATGAAGCGTCTGCTCATCGCTCTGGGAGTTGCCACCTACCTCGGCGCGAC
>JANNHF010000137.1:0-2350 GCA_031404235.1 Chloroflexota bacterium | reverse complement strand
GCGAGACGACACTCGCGGCCGGCGACCTCGCGCACGTCATCAACCGGAGTCGCTCCGCGACAAGCCAGCACCTCAAGGTGCTGCGTGACATCGGCGTCGTGGTCCCCGCGCGTAACGGAAACGTCGTCCGATACACGCTTTCCGGCGAGATCAATGGACAAGTTATCGAAGACGCTGTCGGCGCATTCGATCAGATGCAGACAGTCGGCGGCGTGGGCGAGGCAGCCCCGGCCTAGTCTCTGGGATGCCGCGGCTAGAAGGGTTTCATCACCATCAGCCAGAGGATCAGGAGGAGCCCGCCGGATCCGATCGCCGCAATCTCCATCGGCCGGCTCGATGCGGTGAGCGTCGCGAGCTTCGCGGCGTCGGGCCGCTCCGCCGGCTGGGCGCCCTTCCCCGTTTCGTACGCCTGACCGGCCGCGCGACGCAGGTCGCGGAACCAGGTCGATGCGCGCATACATCGCCGCAAACAAGGGAGCGCCGGCACGCGCGGGAGCTCGCGCTCGCCTGCAGCTTCAGCGCGACTCCGGCCGACACACCATGCGTGAGCGCGATGTGAAAGCTGCGATGACGCGTAACAGCACGACCCCCTGGTACGGGCCTTCCATCGCGCGGGGACGCTGATCCAGTTTCAAGCCAAACCACTAGGCGGCCTGAGTACAGTGGGGCCGAGGTAGCCAGGCAACCTAGCGCGGGGCCTGAGGCGGGGAGGGCACACGTGAGTCGCATCCTCTTGGCGGTCGCTCTCGTGATCATGAGTGTTGTCGTCCTCGATCCGTCCTCGGCCCGAGCCGCGGGCAGCGGTCCTCCGAATCTCGTGCTCGCCGGCGAGATCGCAGGCGCATCGAGCTACGACCACGTCATCCTTCTCTGGGACGAGCGACTCGACCAGCGCGTCACGCCGGTCGCGGGCGAGTTCTTCGTAACCGTCGACAGCATCGAGCAGCCGGCCGCGGGCGCGAGCTACCTCCTCTCCGGACTCGGTGGTCCAGACTCCTTCATCGATGCGAGCGGCACCACGATCATGCGTCTGGATCTGCAGCCCGGCACGACGGTGGACGCGAACAGCATCATCCAGATCAGATACGCGCCTGGCGCGACGCCGCTGCGCGATCTCTCCCTCACGCCGGCTGCTCCCTTTGCGGGTTTCTCCGCGCAGGTCCATAGCGACTTCGGCATTCACTTCATCGCCGCGTTCGTCGACGCCGACCATGGCGCCAATCGCGTCGCCCTCACGTTCAGCAGCCAGCTCGATCTGTCGTCGATCCCTGCCGCCACCGACTTCGTCGTAACGATCACGCGCGGGGCTGGCTCGTTCACGGACGCGGTCACGGCGGTGCAGCCGATCCACCCGGATCTTGGCATGGGCATCGTGGACCTCGTGTTGACGACGCCCGTCGCACTCGGCGACACCGTCGCGGTCAGTTACACGCCGGGCGCGAATCCGCTCCGGCAGCGCGGAGGCGCGCTGATGGTGTTCGACCCGATCACCGACTCCCCTGCGCTCCTTTCCTTGGCATCGGACGTCCAGCAGAGCGGCGTGGCCCCGAACGGAACGGTCTCCACGTCGACCGGTGCCGAACCGACGACGTTCGATCCGATCGCGACGACCGTGACCAGCCCGATCGCTGCCACGGTCACACTCAACGAGGTACAGGTCAGCTCGAACCCGCCCGGCTACACGTTCTTCGGCCAGCAGGTCGTCATCAAGACTTCGGCCGACGCCACGGTCGACGCCCCATTCGTGTTCCGTTTCGAGCTGGACGCCAGCCTCGTGCCCCTCGGCGAGACAAAGGACACGCTCGTCGTGTTGCGCGATGGCGAGCCAGTGGGGCCATGCACCGAAGCGGTGAGGGCGGTGCCAACGCCTTGCGTCGCCCTGCGCGAGCTGCTCGGCGTTGAGGGCGACATCGCGATCACTGTGCGCACGGCCGCCGCGAGCACCTGGAACTTCGCGACCGTTCGGCCGTATACGTTCGGAGGCTTCCTGCAGCCCGTCGACCATCGTCCCATGGTCAACACGACGACCGCGGGCAGGGCGATCCCGGTGAAGTTCAGCCTCGGCGGCGACCGCGGGATGGCGATCCTTGCCGCGGGCTCGCCCGCATCGCAGCTGATCCCGTGCGACGCGCTCGCGTCCCTCGACCCTGTGGAGACGACCGTCAGTCTCGGCTCATCGACGCTGACCTACTCCCCCGGGGCGGACACGTACACCTACGTCTGGAAGACGGACAAAGCGTGGGCCGGCACTTGCCGGAGGCTGCTGATCACCTTTGGCGATGGATCGACCGCGGAGGCGCTCTTCAATTTCGGCAAGTAGCGGTCAGCTAGCGAAGATCGGCCGGCCGGT
>JANNHF010000136.1:0-1940 GCA_031404235.1 Chloroflexota bacterium | reverse complement strand
GCGGACGGATCGCGCGCGAGCGTGTAGCCCCCGCCAGCGCCGCGCTTGCCATTCACCAGGCCGGCCTTCCGCAGCACCGCGACCAGCTGCTCGAGATACGCCTCCGGCAGATCCTCGCGCTGCGCGACCGCGTGAAGCGAGGTGCTGCCCTGCTGCCAATGGCGTGCGAGGTCGACCATCAGGCGCATGCCGTATTCGCCTCGCGTGGAGACGTGAAAGGCGGTCTGTGGATTTCCGATCACTGCACTCGGAATTCTAGGCCTTTGGGCCGACCGCGGCTAGGCCCAGCGGGCCACCCCGAGCGTCCCGAGGCCGGCCGCTCGGCCTAGCATCGCGGCCCCAGATGCCACTTTCGTATGCGCGGGCCGCGGTCGGCTCGCGCAACCCCGCCAAGATCGAGGCCGTGAGGCGTGCGCTGGCGCGCCTGGCGCCTGGCTGCGCGCTTGAAGCGGTCGATGTGCCCAGCGGCGTCCCTGATCAGCCTGTGGGCGACCATGCGACACGCCAGGGGGCACGCAACCGCGCCAAAGCGGCACTTGAGGTGACCGGGGCTGACGTCGCCTTCGGCCTCGAGGGCGGCGTTGAGCACGAGCCGCCGGTCGTTTGGCTGGTCTCCTGGGTCGCGGCGGTCACCCGAGACGGGCGCCACGGCGATGCGAGCGGGCTGCGAATGCGGCTGCCGAAGGTGGTCACCGAGCGTCTCGCTGCTGGTGAGGAGCTCGGGACCGTCATCGATGAGCTCTTCGACGTCCGCGAGTCCAAACAACAGAGCGGCGCGGTGGGTCTGCTGACCGAAGGTTTCGTAACGCGCACCGACGCGTTCTCGGATCTCGTCGCCATGGCCTGTGCGCCGCTGCTTCGACCAGACTTGTTCTGAGCTTCACTCATCCTTTGGATGACCTCGCGCGTATGCGAGATGAACGCCACATCGTCGGAGGTCATGATGCGTCTTGCCATACGCGTCCTCGGTCTGGGTGTCATCGCCCACGTCGCTCTTGTCGGATGCGCGAGCGCATCGTCCGCGCCGAGCCCGAGCCCGACCGCTTCACCGAAGCCGGTCGCGCTGAGCATCAAGGGCTTCGCGTTCAATCCAGCGACGCTCGAGGTCGTGAAGGGCACGGCCGTGACCTGGACGAACGAAGATACGGTCCCGCACACCGTCACCACGGGCATCGCCCCGCCGACCGCCGCTCCACTCCCCAGTGGAGCATCTCCCACGCCGGCCCCGAGCCTGTCGTCGGGCGACGGCAAGGTCAACAGCGGTCGCATCGAGACGACCAAGACTTTCAGCTTCACGTTCAACGAGGCGGGTACCTTCAACTACTTCTGCGCCGTGCATCCGCGCATGCTCGCCACGATCACCGTGAAGTAGGTCACGCCGCCGTAAGCGCGGGACCGAGATCCCTCGCCGTCGGGTGCGTGCCCAGACCCGGCGGCGAGGCCATTCCTTAGCGGACGACTCGCAGGCGGCGCTCGCCGGCAGCAGGCAGCTCCGCGATGATCGCGGAAGGCTCGCTGGCTTCCACCCCTGGGATCGAGTCCACATCGACGAAGCGGCGCGTGTAGAGGCGGTGGTAGAGACCGCCGAGCGTGAGGAGCTCGCCGTGCGTGCCCTCCTCGACGATGCGGCCGTGGTCGAGCACGAGGATGCGGTCCGCGCGCTCCACGGTCGAGAGACGGTGCGCGATGACGATCGTGGTGCGCCCGCGCATGAGCCGGTCCAGCGCCTGCTGCACGAGGTACTCGCTCTCGTTGTCCAGCGATGACGTCGCCTCGTCGAGAAGGAGGATCGGCGCGTTGCGAAGCAGAGCGCGAGCGATCGCGACGCGCTGCCGCTGACCGACCGAGAGGCGGACGCCGCGCTCACCGACGACCGTCGCGAGGCCGCTCGGGAGCCGCGCGATGAACTCGGTCGCGTTCGCGGAGCGCGCCGCCTCGTC
>JANNHF010000135.1:0-4575 GCA_031404235.1 Chloroflexota bacterium | reverse complement strand
CATCATCCCGGTCGCGGTGTCGGTGCACACCGTCGTGTCGTGGATCTTCGCGATGACGCTGCGCGTCCCCTTCAACACGACGGTCTTCGGGCCGTTCTTCGTCGCCGGAGCGATCTACTCGGGCATCGCCGCGATCATCGTGCTCATGGCGGTCCTGCGCCGCCTGCTCCATTTCGAGGAGTTCATCACGATCACGCAGTTCCGCGGGCTCGGCTATCTCCTCGGAGCGTTCACGCTCATCATGGGCTACTTCAACCTGCAGGAGTACGCGGTCCACGGCTACAAGCTCGAGGCCGGGATGCCGTTCCACTTCGCGCAGCTCATGACCGGGCCGTTCGCGACGCTGTTCTGGTTCTATCTCCTCGGCGGCATCCTGCTCCCGGGTCTGCTGATCCTGCACCCGCGGACGCGGACGATCCGGGGGATCGTCGTCGCCGCGGTGCTGGCGCTCCTCGCGATGTGGGTCGAGCGCTACCTCATCGTCGTCACCGGACTGCGCGTGCCGCTCATGCCATACGCGCCGGCCGACTACTTCCCGAGCTGGGTGGAGTGGTCGATCCTTGGCGGCGCGTTCGCGCTCTTCGCGCTCATCATCTCGGTCTTCGCCAAGCTCTTCCCGGTCATCTCGATCTGGGAGGTCGTCGAGCATCGCGGCCCCGAGCCGCTGCCGGAGCGCTCGCAGCCGATGGCGCCGCCACTGCGCGCGCCGGCCGGCGCGCGGATTGTCTCGCTCCTCATCCTCTGCGGGAGCCTCACTGGACTCCTCCTCGGCGGCCAGGCCGGAGCCGACGATCACGCCGTGACGCAGCTCACCGCGGCCGTGCCGGCCCAGGCCACGCTCGGGCAGAGCATCGAGGCGCGCGCGCGTCTCACCGACGCCACCGGCAAGCCGATCGCGAAGGCGGTCGTCGCCTTCAGCACACAGCGGACCTTCCTCGGAACGACGGACCTGTCGGTGCTCGCCGAGGCCACGACGGACACGAATGGCGACGCAGCGGTGACGGTCGAGCTTCGCGTCGCCGGCACGTTCGAGATCAAGGCGGTCTACCTGGGCGACGAGCGTCACGCTCCGGCGACGGCCGCATCGCCGATCACCGTCAGCGGAGACGCCCAGCTCTACGTCCAGACGGCTGGCGTTCGCGTCCCCGGCCTGAACGAACCGCCGCAGAGCGGAGCGGTGGTCCTCGGTGAGCCGAACGGCCTCCTCCGGTTCATCGACGGCCTGTGGCCGGCGCTCTCGGGCTGGCCGATCGCCCTCGTGCTGCTGACGATCTGGTCCCTCTACGTCTTCGTCGCGTACCTCGTCACGCGCATCGCGCGCGCCGAGGACGAGCCGGTATGACCACGCGGCGCGGCGTCCGCCGTCCGTCGTTCGGCGACGTCACCGCACCACTCCCGCTCTATCTCCCGGTGAGCTTCGTCGTGCTGGGCCTGGTGACCTTTGCGGCCCTCGTGATCCTAATGATCGGCGCGCGCAGCCCGTACACGCACGCGAACCTCGCGACCGGCTATGACCCCCGCTACGAACGGACGGAACAGATCCTCGTGGGAACGCAGGCCGACTTCGCCGGCCTCAGCCCCGACGCCCGGCTCGACGGTGCCGACGCGCTCGCGCGCGGATCCTCGCGCTATGTGACTCAGGGCTGCGCGAGCTGTCACGCGCTCGAAGGCCGTGGCGGTCTGGTCGGCCCCCGGCTCGTCGGCGTCGATGTAGAGACGATCACGACGCGCGTCCGTGAGGGCCCCGTGGGGATGCCCCGGTTCTCGACGGCCGGCCTCACGGACGCGGAGATCGCGGACATCGCCGCGTACCTTCGGTCTCTGGGTACGAAGTGAGATCGCACGCGTTGAACGGATGGTGCAGCCAGGCGGCCCGCGTCCGCACGGTGTAGCGGGATCGTGCTCAACCGAGAATGTGCTCCGCGCGCTCGCGACCGTGACCGCTGCGCCGCAGTCCCGCCATCGTGGCGCGGCCCTCCGCGTTCCGGGAGGGCGTCTCGATCCAGACACGTGGGGGGATCGCGAACACGCTGGTGACACGATCGGGCGCTAACGTCCAACGACCCTCCTGACGCCGGCGCGGGCGCGCCGGCGTCTCCGATTGCCCAGGCGTCACGCTGACATCGGTTCGACATGATCCGGTCGTAGCTTCGTGTCGACCGGATGATGTGCCGGTCGGAGGCCGAAAATGCGGATCCTCGACCGCTTCTCCAGCGAGCACGACGTCTTCATCACACAACTGGACGTCATCGAGACGCTCACGCGCACTGGCGCCGAGGTCCCGAGCGTCGTGGCCGCGATCCGCACCCTTGCGGCTCCGCTCCTCGTACACGCGCAGAACGAGGAGCGCGCGCTGTTCCCTGATCTCGCATCGTCCCTCGGTGGCGAGGGCGGACCGCTCGCCGTCCTTACGGAGGAGCATCGTGTCCTTCACGGTCAGCTCGACCGCCTGACAGCGGATCCGCCGCGCTGGGAGCTCGAGGGGGTGCTCGACGCCTTCCTCCGCCTGCTGCGTGCGCACATCGAGAAGGAGGAGAGGATCCTCTTCCCGGCCGCCGCCGAGCTCATCGATGACACGCGTCTCGAACGGCTGGACCGCGAAATGCGCCTGACCACGGCGGCGCGGTGAGCCAATGAGCGGGCTCGCGCCGGTCTGGGACGTGGCGGCGGACGAGCTCGCGACGACCATGCGCGCCGCCATCTTCAATGGGCCTCGCCGCGCGCTCGAGATCGCGACGATCGCGCGTCCGGATCCGACCCCCGGCGAAGTGCTCGTGCGCGTGAGCGCGTGCGGTCTCTGCCACAGCGACCTCCACTACCTCGATCACGACGTGCCGACGTTCAAGACGCCGCCGCTCGTCCTCGGGCACGAGATCTCCGGCACCGTCGTGCGCGTCGGGCCCGGCGTCGATACCGCGATCGTCGGCACGAGCGTGCTTCTCGCGCCCGTTACGACGTGCGGTGTATGCGTGTCGTGCCGCACCGGGCGGGAGAACGTCTGCGCGGCGCAGCGCATGCTCGGCAACTCCGTCGACGGCGGGTTCGCCGAGTTCGTCACGGCTCCGGCGCGGGACGCGTTCCCGATCCCGCCGGAAGTGCCGCTCGAAGAGGCCTGCGTCATCGCGGACGCGCTCACGACCGCGTTCCACGCGGTCACGCGCCGCGCGCACATCGAGGCCGGCGAGACGATCGTCGTCTACGGCTGCGGCGGCCTCGGACTGAATGTCGTCCAGGTCGGCGTGCTCGTCGGCGCGCGCGTCGTCGCCGTGGACATCGATCCGCGCAAGCTCGCGCTCGCGACCGAGTTCGGTGCGTCGCTCGCGATCGACGCGCGCGACGGCGATCCAGCGAAGCGAGTGCGGCGCGAGACCGACGGCGGAGCGGATGCGGCCATCGAGGCGATCGGCCTTCCGAAGACGCAGGAGCAGGCGCTCGCGTCGCTGCGTACGGGAGGCCGCCTGGTGCTCCTTGGATACGCGGCCGAACCGATGTCGCTGTCGGGCGGGCGCGTGACCTATCGCGAGCTTACGGTCATCGGCACGCTGGGCTGCCGCCCAGTGGACTTCCCAGTGGTCCTTGATCTCGTCCGCCGCGGCCAGCTCAGGGTCGGCGCGCTCGTCACGCACCGGTACACCCTCGACGGTGTCAACGACGGACTTGACGCGCTCCGCCGCGGCGAGGGCGTCCGCCACATTGTGGTGTTCCCATGAGCACGGTCGTCCAGCTCGCCAACGTCCGCGTCACGATCGACGACGGCGTCGCCACCCTCACGCTCGACCATCCGCCGCTGAACGTGCTCACCATCGCGCTGCTCGACGAGATCGAGCTCGCGATCCGCGATCTGCAGGGCGACGGGGACCTGCGGCTCATCGTCATGCGCGGTGCGGGACGCGCGTTCTCCGCAGGCGTCGACGTTACCGAACACCTCGGCGCATCACTGGAGCTGATGCTCGACGCGTTCGACGGCGCCGTGCGCGCGATCGTCGAGAGCGAGATCCCCGTGCTCGCCATCGTCCACGGCGCGGCCCTCGGCGGCGCCTGCGAGCTCGTGGCGCTGTGCGATCTCGCGATCGCGGCCGACGACGCGAAGCTCGGGACACCCGAGATCGCGCTCGGCGTCGCGCCACCCGTGGCGGCCGCGCTCTTCCCGTTGCTCGTCGGTCGCCAGCGTGCACATGCACTCGTCCTCACTGGCGAGCTCCTCACCGGCGCGCAGGCCGCCGAGTGGGGCCTGATCTGGCGTGCGATACCGCCGGCGCAACTGGAGGCCGAGGCTCGCGTGACGATCGAGCTCTTCCGCGGCCGCAGCGCGGCGAGCCTGCGCCACGCGAAGCGGACCCTCACGCGGTCGGACGGCCCACACCTCCTCGCGGCGATCGCAGCCGCCGACGCCGAGCAACGTCGAGGGCTGAGCGGCCTGGCCGATGCCGACGAAGGGCTGCGCGCCTTCCTCGAAAAGCGTCCACCCCGCTGGACGCACCGCTAGCGCGCGGCGCCGCCGCGACGACGGCGACGGACGCCGAGACGATCGCCGTCCGGCGCTAGAGCCGGTCCCTCAGCCGACCGCGCTCGATC
>JANNHF010000134.1:0-2144 GCA_031404235.1 Chloroflexota bacterium | reverse complement strand
GCGATGAATCCCACGACCTGGATCAAGCGCACGAACTATCCCGAACTGGAATTCGCGCCCTCGCTCCGCGCCTTTAGGAGGCAGCGTGCCGAGCTCTTGGCTCTCCTGCGGCCGTTGCCAACGGCGGGCTGGTCACGTCGTGCGACGGTGACGGGCGCCGGAAGGCCACGTGAGCGGACGGTGCTGGATTACGCGCGGTGGCTCGCCAACCACGAGCGATCCCACGTGAAGCACATCGGGCGCATCGTCGCTTCGCCGAGGACCGCTGAGACTCGGGCCTCCCCTAGGCGAGGAAGGGCGAAACGAGATCGTCGGCCGACCAGCGCATGAACACGAATGGGCGCGCGATCTCGATGTCCGCGCGATCGCGGAGCAGCGGCACGCAGGCCTCGGACACGAACGCGCTGCCGAGCTCAAGCGTGTCGCGGATGTAGACGACGAGCGGTCCGCCGACCCGGTCCGGCGATGTCGCGAGCGCCATGCGCAGACAGTCGCGGTCGTTTTGCAGGACGATCGGCCACTTGGCGTTCTCCGGCGACTGCGCGGTGGTCGCATTGAGGACGGTGACTTCTTCGTTCACCTTACTAGCGAAGCGCCGTGGCACGAAGTCGACCATGCCCATGCCAACAGCATTGCCGTCGCTCTCCTCGGCCAGATCGCGCACGACGATCCGGTGGATGACTGGCATGCCTTCGCGCCACGGCCGCCCCTGCTCGTACCCGTAGACGCTACGGCCGATGATGTTGGTATCGATCCCGGCACCCGAAATGTTCTTCCCCATGCGGTCGCAGACCAGCACGTCGATCTCATCAAGCGGGAGCCGGCCCATGAGCCGCTTCGCCTCGATCAGGAGCCGTTCCTCATGCGCGAAGAAGTCGTCGAGCGCGACCGCCTCGATGCGCGCGGTCTCGTGATACGCGTTCTCGAGGATCGCGACGCCGCCGAGGATCTTCCCGCTTTCGATGACCCGTCCGGCCGCGGCACGAATGGCGTTCCCGAGCCCGATCCCGAACACCTGGCGGTGACACTCGCGCGCGCCCTCGTACTTCCCGAGCCCGATCGCGCACATCTTCGCGAGGCCGCTCTCGAGCGGGCCCTTGAAGTCAGTGTGCGCCTTCACGCGATTCAGCAGGAGCACGCCGTCGGCGTGCCAGCCGACCTCGGCGATGAACGCCTCGACGGCCTCGGGAGTCACGCCGAGGCTGCGCGCGGCCATGTCATCGCGGATCGGTGCGCCGACCTGCTCCTCGGTCACGCCGTAGTGCGCGAGCAGATGTCGCTGGCCGGTGGCGGTCGCGCCGCCGTGGCTCCCCATCGCCGGGATGACGAAGGGCCGGTGACCGTGGGCTTTCAGCCCGTCGATGACCGCGCGGGCGATGGTCGCGATGTTCGCGATACCCCGGCTGCCGATGGTGACGCCGATCTCGGCGCCGTCCGGCAGTGATCGCGATGCGAGCACCTGCGCGACGGCGTCGCGGGTCGCAGCGACCACGTCCGTCACCACCGGACGTGGGAAGCGGACGGTCACCGGCGCGAAACGCAGCTCGTCGAGGTCCACCGCTCGTAGACTACGTCCGCATGCCGCTGGCCACGGGATCGGTAAGCCGCCGCGACGCGCGGTCTCCACTGGCGCTCGCGATCGATGTCGGCACCTCGTCCACGCGAGTCGTCGCATTCGACGCGCTCGCCCGGCCGGTCGCGGGCACGGCGGTACGCGAGGCCCACGCGGTCGCGACCGACGCCGCCGGCGCTGCGACCCTCGACGCCGATCACCTCCTCGGCGGCGTCGCGCGGTGCATCGACGGCATGCTCGCGAAGCTCGGCCGCCGCGCCGCGGACATCGCGGTCGTCGGGACCTCGGTGTTCTGGCATGGCCTCCTCGGGATCGACGCACGCGGCAAGCCGACGACGCCGCTCTTCACCTGGGCCGACCTCCGCGCCCGCGACGCCACGCGGGCCCTCGCGAGCGAGATCGATCCCGACGCGTTTCACGCGCGCACCGGCTGCTACCTCAACTCCACCTACCCGGCGGTGAAGTTGCGGTGGCTTCGCGATGCCCAGCCGGCGGCCGTCCGCCGCACGGCACGGTGGATCTCCTTCGCCGAGTACCTCCAGCTCCGCCTGCACGGCGAGGCGCACGCGTC
>JANNHF010000133.1:0-15458 GCA_031404235.1 Chloroflexota bacterium | reverse complement strand
AACTAAGCCCTAGCGGTTGGGCGATGAAAGCGACTTCGCCGCCGAGGTCGCCCGGCGACCGTCTCGGCTAAGCGGGTCGCGTGGGTGGGATGACGCCCATGCGGCCGGCGCGATAGTCGGCGATGGCCTGGATGATCTCCTCGCGCGTGTTCATGACGAATGGTCCGTAGAAAGCGATGGTTTCGCGGATCGGGCGGCCGCCGAGCAGCATGATCTCGAGCCGCGGCGCGCGGTTCGTTTGCTGCGCGTCGGCCGCGATCGCGACCGCGTCGCCCGGCCCGAAGATCGCCAGCTGACCTTCGCGGAGGGCGACGCGCCCGATGCCGGCGGACCCGCATCCGGACAACACGTATGCAAGGGCGTTGAACTCGCGCGGCCAGGGGAGCTCGAGGCGCGCGCCGGGCGCGACGCTGGCGTGCGCATAGACGATCGGCGTGTGCGTAAGGCCCGGCCCGGCGTGGCCCGCAAGATCGCCCGCGATGAGGCGCACCAGCGATGCGCCGTCGTGCGAAGAAAGGAGGCGCACATCGTTCCCGCGGATGTCCTGATAGCGCGGCGGGCTCCACTTCTTGGAGGCCGGCAAGTTCACCCACAGCTGCGTGCCGTGGAAGAGACCGCCCTTCAGGAGCAGCTCGTGCGTCGGCATCTCCGAGTGCACGATCCCCGCGCCCGCGGTCATCCACTGCGTCGCTCCGTCGGTGATGACGCCACCGCCTCCGGTCGAGTCTTTGTGTTCGATCGCCCCGTCCATGACGTAGGTGACGGTCTCGAAGCCGCGGTGCGGATGATCCGGCGCGCCCTTCGCCTCACCGGGCGAGTACTCGACCGCGCCGAGGTGATCGAGAAGCAGGAACGGGTCGGTCAGGTTCGGATCGATCCCTGGGAACGGACGCCGCACCTGGAAGCCCTCACCCTCGAGGGTCACCACTGCATCGACGATGCCGAGCACCGGCCGCACGGCTGCGGCGAGATCGGGCCGCTCGATGCGCGGTAGCGCGAGGGTGTCAGATTCGACAGCGGGCATCGCTCAGTCCAACGACTCGCCGGGCAGGCTTGTTCCCACCTTCACGAGGCGGCTGGCTTGAATGCGACCCAAAGCAGCAGGCCGGAAACGAAGAGCAGTACCGCTCCGATCGCGGCCCACACGATCTGCCCGGTCATGAATGAGCCTGGAAGCACGCCGATGCCTTGAAGGATCCAGACGCCGCCGGTCAGGTCGCAGAGGATCGCGAGGGTCGCGAGGAGGCCTTTGCGCATGAGCGCACGATAGACTTGTCACATGTCCCCTTGCCGAGGCCTCGCGTAGCCATGCGTCGGGCCGATATCCGCAACATCGCGATCATCGCGCACGTCGACCACGGGAAGACGACGCTGGTCGACGCCATGCTCCGCCAGAGCCACATCTTCCGGGATAACCAGCAGGTCGCCGAGCGGGTCATGGACTCGAACGTCCTGGAGCGCGAGCGCGGCATCACGATCATGGCCAAGAACACGGCGATCGTCTATCACGGAACGAAGATCAACATCGTGGATACGCCCGGCCACGCCGATTTTGGCGGCGAGGTGGAGCGCGTGATGAACATGGTCGACGGCGTCCTGCTGCTTGTCGACGCCGTCGACGGTCCGATGCCGCAGACGAAGTTCGTGCTGCGGCAGGCGCTCCGGCGTGGCCACCGAGCGATCGTGGTCATAAACAAGATCGACCGTCCGAACGCCCGGCCGGTGCACGTCCTCAACGAGACCTTCGATCTTTTCCTCGACCTGGGTGCCGCGAACGAGCAGGCCGAGTTCGTCACCGTGTACACGAACGCCATCATCGGCGCCGCCAGCACCGACCACCGTCACATCGGTACGACGCTCGAGCCGCTCTTCGAAGCGATCATCGAGACCATCCCCGCGCCGGACGTCGACGCTGATGCGCCGGCACAGCTGCTGGTGACGACGACGACATACGACGACTACAAGGGCAGGATCGCCGTGGGACGACTGCAGAGCGGCGTGCTGCGAAAAGCGCAGCCTGTCATGCGCATCGACCACTCCGGCGCGCTCACGCCCGCCCGCGTCACGCAGCTCTTCACCTTCCAGGGCCTGGCGCGGGAAGAGGTCGACGAGGCGCGCGCGGGCGACATCGTCGCGGTCGCCGGAGTGCCCGACGTCGGCATCGGTGACACCATCGCTGATGCCGCCGACCCGCGACCGCTGCCGCCGATCCGGGTCGAAGAGCCGACGCTGCGCATGACGTTCGCGGTGAACACGAGCCCCTTCGCCGGCCGCGAGGGTGCCCACGTCACCAGCCGCAAGATCCGCGAGCGCCTCTACGCGGAGCTCGAGCGTGATGTCGCGCTCCGCGTCGCCGACACCGAAAGCCCCGACACGCTCGTCGTGAGCGGACGCGGCGAGCTGCACCTCGCGATCCTCATCGAGACGCTCCGGCGCGAAGGTTACGAGTTCCAGGTGTCGCGTCCTGAGGTCATCTACAGGGACGAAGGGGGCGAGCGGCTCGAGCCCTATGAGCAGCTCGAGGTCGAGGTCTCGCAGGACGTGCTCGGTCCTGTGGTCGAGCTCGCGGGGCGACGGCGCGGCGCGCTCGTCGACATGAAGTACCGCGACGACGGCAGCGCGCACTGCGTCTACAAGATCCCAACGCGCGGACTGCTGGGATTCCGTCAGGCATTCCTGACCAACACGCGTGGCAAGGGCGTGATGAACACGCTCTTCGCCGGCTACGGGCCGTACGCCGGCGCGATCGAGTCACGCGATCTCGGCTCGCTCATCGCCTTCGAAGCCGGCACGACGACGACGTTCGGCCTGAATCAGGCCCAGGAGCGCGGCCAGCTCTTCATCGGCCCCGGCGTCGAGGTGTACGAGGGCATGGTCGTCGGCGAGCACATCCGGGACCGCGATCTCGAGGTGAATGTCGTGCGCAAGAAGCACCTCACGAACATGCGCAGCAGCACCTCGGATATCGCCGCGAAGCTCGATGGCATGCGCGAGCTCTCGCTCGACGACGCGGTCGAGTTCCTGGCCGACGACGAGCTGCTCGAGGTCACACCCCTCGCCTATCGCATCCGAAAGCGCATGCTGGCGAAGCAGGATCGCGACCGTCTCGCGGGGCAGCGCAAGAAGCAGGCTGCCGCCGTTTGAGCATCCCGGCTACGCTGGTCGAGTGAAAGACCGACGCGACGAGGCCGCGCTGCTCGCCGAGATCGAGCCTGGAGTCGCCAAGTTGCTCGACCGACACGTCTCCGTCGCAAAGGAGTGGTTCCCGCACGAGTACATCCCGTACAGCCTCGGCCGTGACTACGACAAGGAGCCGTGGACGCCCGACCAGCCGCGGCTCACTGGCGTGGCGCAGACCGCGTTCGAGGTCGGCCTGCTCACTGAGGACAACCTGCCTTCGTATCACCGCCTCATCCACAAGATGTTCGAGAAGGGCGACGGCGCGTGGAAGAACTGGATCAACCGCTGGACGGCCGAGGAGGGCCGGCACGCGATCGTCATCCGCGACTACCTCATCGTCACGCGGAACATCGATCCGGTGGCCCTCGAGCGCGGGCGCATGCAGAACGTGCTCGTGGGCTACGACCACGACGTCAACGTGCTTCAGGGGCTGGCGTACACGTCGTTCCAGGAGCTCGCCACGCGCGTGTCGCACCTCAACACCGGGAAGTACTCCGACGACCCGGTCGCCGACCGCATCATGACGCGCGTCGCGCAGGACGAGAACCTGCACATGGTCTTCTACCGCGACGCCCTGCTGGCGGCGCTCGAGGTCGCGCCGTCGGCGGTGGTTACGGCGATCACCCGCGAGGTCCTGGACTTCGCGATGCCTGGCGCTGGTATCGCCGGCTTCACGCGGAAGGCTGCGAAGATGGCCGACGCGGGGATCTACGACCTACGGATCCACCACAACGACATCCTCTGGCCGCTGCTGCGCTATTGGAGGATCTTCGAGCGCACCGGGCTCGACGCCGAGGCGGAGCAGGACCGCGAGCGCCTGCGTCGCTTCCTCGACGAGCTCGACGCATCGGCGCGCAAGTACGAGGAGCGGCGCGCGGCGCGTCGCGATCGCGAGAGCAGCGTCGCCGAATAACCTGGGTCAGCCTCGCGAGTCCGTGACCTTCTCCATTGACGACGCACCGAGCTATCGGCTGCTGTTCGCGACCCTAGGCTTTCCGCGCCTGGTCGCGAGCATGTTGCTCGCGCGTGTCGCCGGCCAGATGGTCGCGCTCATCCTCGTTCTGCTTGCGCTGCAGCAGTACGACTCAACGGAGCTCGCGGGCCTGGTGACGTTCATGGCCGTCGCCCCGGGGATCGTCGCGAGCCCGATCGCCGGCGCGCTGCTCGACCGCCACGGGCGCACCCGCCTGGTCGTACTCGACTACTTCATCGCTGCCGCGTCGCTTGCGCTCATCGCTGCGCTCTCGGCGGGAGACGCGCTCCCCGTGCCGCTACTGCTCCTCATAGTCACCGTGTCTTCGCTCACGCAGCCACTCTCGAACACCGGTGTGCGTACGTTGTTCCCACTCATCGTCCCGGCGCGGCTCTGGGAGCGCGCGAACGCGATCGACAGCAACGGCTACGTCGTCGCGAGCATCATCGGGCCGGCCCTGGCGGGCGGACTCGTCGCCGGCCTCGGCGCCCCCACGGCGCTGGCGGTGACCGCCGCGATCTTCGCCGTCGCCGGCGTCGTGGCCATCGGCCTGCGCGACCCGGCGACGCGTACCGACACCGGCCGGCTCCTGCCCGATGCCTGGCGCGGACTCGTGTACGTCACTCGTCATCCGACCCTGCGCGCGCTGGCGCTGTCGGTGTCGACGGCGAACCTGGGGTGGGGCATCTTCTTCCTCACGCTGCCTGTCCTGGTGCTCCAGGAGTTTGGTGGCGGGCCTGAGTTCGTCGGGCTGCTCTTTGCACTCCTGGGGATCTCGGGATCGGTGGCAGTGCTGCTGATGGGGCGTGTATCGACGCTCGGACGTGAGCGCCAGCTGCTCGCCGCTTCGATGCTCGGGCACGCCGTCGCCTTCGCCTTGATCCTGCTGTTCCCGTATCCCATCATCGTCGCGGTCGCCATGGTCGTTCTCGGGATCACCAGCGGGCCGTACGACATCGCGATGTTCACACTCCGACAGCGCAGGACGGATCCGGCGTGGCTGGGCCGCGCTTTCGCCGTCTCGATGGCGCTGAACTTCGCGGGCTTTCCGATCGGCTCGGCCATCGCCGGCACCGTCGTACCGTTCTCGATCGCTGCCGCCCTCGCGGCGGCGGTGGTCTTCCAGATCCTCGGCGCGGTGTTCTCGATGGTCGCGATACCTGCGGAGGAGCCGGCCGAAGGCGCGGCCTCGGGAGCCGTGCGTTAACGTGACGGCGTGATCGCGCGCTCCCAGTTCGGGCACACCGGCCACGAAAGCACGCGGACCCTGTTCGGCGCCGCGGCGCTCTCACGCGTCAGTCAGGACGTCGCCGACGGCGTGCTCGCGCTGCTCGAACGTCACGGAGTCAATCACATCGACACGGCTGCCAGCTACGGCGACGCCGAGTTGCGGATAGCGCCGTGGCTCCAGGGCGGCGGTCGCGATCGCTTCTTCGTCGCGACGAAGACGGGACAGCGCACGTACCGCGAGGCGCACGACGAGATCCGGCGCTCGCTGGAGCGCCTCGGCACGGATCACGTAGACCTGCTGCAGCTGCATAACCTCGTGGACCCGGCCGAGTGGGACACGGCGATGGGGCCCGGGGGCGCTCTGCGCGCGGCCATCGAGGCGCGCCACGCCGGGCTGGTGCGCTTCATCGGGGTGACCGGTCACGGACTCGGTGCGCCGGCGCAGCACCGCCGCAGCCTCGAGCGGTTCCCGTTCGACTCGGTGCTCTTTCCATACAACTACGTGCAGCTCCGCGACGCGACATACGCCGCCGACGCCGCCACGTTGCTCTCGCTATGTGCGGACCGTGGCGTGGCGGTGCAGACGATCAAGGCGATCACGCTCGGCCCGTGGCAGGCGGAGCGGCCCGCGTCGCCGACCACGTGGTACGAGCCCCTGAGTGAACAGGGCGACATCGACCTAACCGTGCGGTGGGTCCTAGCAGACGACCGTGTGTTCTTGAACACGGTTGGCGACGTCGGCCTCCTGCCGAAGGTCTTCGAAGCCGCGGCACGTGGCGGCCCGCGTCCGACGGACCGGGAGATGGACGAGCTGCTCCGCCGCCGCGTGATGAGCCCGCTTTTCGCCTAGGGGCGCGCCGTGTCGGGTGGCGCCCGACGCATCTTGCGGGCATCACCCAGCGCACGTGGTGACCATCGGCCCTTTCTCGTCTTACGGCTCGACGCTAGCGTCGATAGCGTGGAGATCCTGCTAATGCTCGGTCTGGTGCTCATCGCGAGCGGCGTCGCCATCCTGCTCGTCCTGCCGGTGCGCGGACTCCGGGCGGCCACGTGATCTTCTTCGCCGGTCTCTTCCTCGGGGTCGCTCTGAGCATGCTCGTGCTGGGCTTCCTGGCCACCAACGCGTACGGGCGTGGCTATGACGAGGCGACGAGGCGACGATGCGGCGGCGCGAGTGGCGGACAGAGCTGCTGGCGCGCCACATCCACCACCGACAGCAAGCATTGGGAGCTCACGTCTAGAAGGAAGGGTCTGCCTAGCGATGGTGCGCTGGCGCCTAGAGCGCGCTCTCCTCCACGAGCCGTACGACGCGGTCGAGACCGCGGGGCCGCTCCGCCGATCCTCCCGCGTCGAGGAGATGGAAGCGGAGACCGGCGCGCACGGCGCCCCCGTCGGCGACCGCGTGGTCGCCGACCATGAGCGTCTCCCGCGGTTCCGTGCCGAGGACGCGGCAAGCGTGGAAGAAGATCGCCGGATCGGGTTTCTCCGCACCCACTTCGTATGAATGCGTGAACGTGTCCACGAGGTCCGCGAGCCCCTGCGCGGCGAAGATCGGCCGGAGATCCCGCGGCACGTTGCTGACGATGCCGATCTTCGTGCCGAGGGCCCGTAGCGTGCGAAGCGTCGGCGCCGTGTCCGGGTAGGGGATCCAGGCGCGAGGATCCATGACGCGCCCGTAGAGCGTCGACGCGATCCCCGGTATGACGCCGCTGGCCCGCTCGAAGAGCGCGGTCCAGACCTCGCGGTGCGCGGTCGCTGACAGGTCGCGCCCCTTGGCGAGCTCTTCCGGCGTCTTGCCGGCTTCCCACAGCTCGTCCCACATCACACGGGCCCGCTTGAGATCGATCGCGACGCCGCGCTCTTCGGCCGCCTTCACGATGACCGGGGCGGCGTCCGGCGGTGAGAACAGCGTGTCGCCCCAATCGAACAGCACGCCGCGGATCTTCGCCATGGGCCCGATTCTGACGGACGACATCGTCCCACCGCAGAATGCTCAGCGATGCGTGTTGCGATCCTCGGTGTCGGCCGGCTCGGCGCGTTCCACGCGAAGGTCCTGAGCGAAACGAAGGACGTCGACGAGCTGCGCGTGTACGACGCCGATCCCGCCCGTGCGAAGGAGATCGCCGGGGCCCTGCGCGCTCGCGCCGCGGCCACGATCGATGAGGCACTCGCGGGCGTTGACACCGCGGTCATCGTGACGCCGACCGACACCCACGCCCCGCTGATCAAGAAATGCCTCGACGCGCACATCGCCACGTTCTGCGAAAAACCGATCGCGATCGGCATTCCGGAGACCCGCGACATCGTCGCGCACCTCGAGCGCACGAAGGGACGGCTGCAGATCGGCTTCCAGCGCCGTTTCGACACCGGCTATCGCGCGGCGCGCGACGCGATCCGTCGCGGCTCACTCGGCAACGTCTATTCGTTCCTGATGGTGAGCTGCGACCGCTTACCGCCGCCGGATGCGTACATCGCGACATCGGGCGGGCAATTCAAGGATCAGCTGATCCACGACTTCGACATCACACGCTGGCTTTTCGGGCAGGAGGCGGTCGAGGTCACGGCGACCGGATCGACGCTTGGCGTCCCGCAGTACGAGGCGATGCAGGACGTGGGCACATCGGCCGTCCTCCTCCGCCTCTCCGGTGGCTCGCTCGGCCTCATCACCGGGCTTCGCCACAACGAAGCCGGGTACGACATCCACGTCGAGATCCACGGCGCGAAGGACACGCTCGCGATCGGTGTCGATCCGCGAACGCCATGGCGCTCGGTCGAGTCTGACGCGCCGCCGCTGGCCGGTCCGGCGTACCCATCGTTCTTCGTCCGTTTCGACGGCGCATACCGGGCCGAGCTCGCGCACTTCCTGCGCTTCGCGTCCGGCGAGGCCGAGAACGCCTGCACCGCGGCGGACGCGCTCGAGGCACTCCGCATCGCGGAGGCCGCGAGCCGCTCCTACCGCGAGCGGCGGACCGTGAAGCTCGCCGAGATCACCTAAGTGGCACTCCGCGTCACGTTCATCGGAAGCGGCAATGCCTTCGCGGACGGTGGCCGCTCGCACGCCTGCATCCACGTGAGCGCTCCGGGCGTTTCGTTGCTGCTTGATTGCGGCGGCTCGTCGCTGCCAGCGATCAAGCGAGAGATCGATCCCGAAGCCATCGACGCGATCGCGATCAGCCACCTGCACGGCGACCACTTTGGCGGCATCCCATTTCTGGTCGTCGAGCAGCATTTCGCCGGACGGACCGCGCCCCTGGCGATCGGCGGACCGCGCGCGCTCCCGGACCGGCTGCGCGCTGCGGAGTCCGCCCTCTATCCGGATTTCTTCGGCAAGACCACGCTCGGCTTCGCGGTACGCGAGATCGTGCTCGGCGCGAGCGAGACGGAGCTTGGCGGCGCGCTCGTGAGCGCGCTCCCGGTGAAGCACGTCGCTGCGTCGGACCCCCATGGCCTGCGCGTGCGGGTCGGCGACAAGCTCATCGCGTACTCGGGCGATGCGACGTGGAGCGACGAGCTCGCGCGCGTCGCGAAAGGCTCGGACCTCTTCATCTGCGACGCGTCGTTCTTCGACACCGACGACCCATCGCACATCTCGTATCGCACGCTGATGGCCCACCGGGACGAGCTCGACTGCGAACGGATCGTGCTCACGCACCTCGGTGCCGAAACGCTCGCGCGTATCGGCGAGCTCGAGCTCGAACATGCCGTCGATGGAACTGGGCTCGTCGTTTAGCGGGCGCGGCCGCTAACCCTCGGCGATGACGTGGATGCGTTCGGGCTTCACCGCCACGGTCACCGGTCCGTCGAAATCCGCGGCGGCGCCCGGATCGGGCTGATCCACGATCCACTCGCGCCCGTCGACCGTGACCCAATACCGCATGAGATCGCCGAGGAACGCGCGCCGCGCCACGATGCCGGGAAGGCGGATCCCATCGGGGTCCGCCGAGCGAGGTCTGAGCGCGAGCGCTTCGGGGCGGACGCAGAGCCGCACCTCGCGGCCGGCCGCGAGCGCGAGGCCGGCGGGACGTCGCACCGTTACCGCGCGCTCGCCGAACGCGACCACGACCTCTTCGCCGCGGACCTCGCGCACCGTGCCCGGTACGAGATTTACCGCGCCGACGAAGTCCGCGAGGAACGACGTGCGTGGGTGGTAGTAGATCTCCCACGGCGTTCCGGCCTGCTCGACCTTGCCCGCGTTCATCACGGCGATCCAGTCCGACAGCGAGAGCGCCTCGTCCTGGTCGTGGGTGACGTACACGAAGGTCATCTTCAGCTGCTGCTGCAGAGCGCGCAGCTCCCAGCGCAGCGAAACGCGGAGCTTCGCGTCGAGGTTCGAGAGCGGCTCGTCGAGCAGCAGGATCTCCGGACGTAGGATGAGCGCTCGCCCGACCGCGACGCGCTGCTGCTGACCGCCCGACAGCTGGTTCGGCCAGCGGCCGCCCAGCCCGCCCAGCCCGACGAACTCGAGCGTCTCGTTCACTCGCCGCTCGCGCTCCTTCCCGGGGACGCCGGCGACGCGCAGGCCGTAGCCAACGTTGTCCTTCACCGTCATGTGGGGAAAGAGCGCGTAGTCCTGGAACACCATCGCGGTGCCGCGGCGGTGCGCTGGCAGCTCGTTGATGCGCTTGCCGCTCAGCACGATGTCGCCGATGTCCGGGTCGTAGAAGCCCGCGATCATGCGCAGCGTCGTGGTCTTGCCGCAACCGGAAGGCCCGAGCAAGGTCGCGAACGCGCCGCGCGGTATATCGAACGAGACATCGTCCACCGCTGCGGCACTGCCGAACCGCTTGGTGACGTGATCGACGCGGAGGTGTGAGTCAGCCACGGGCCGCTCCCAGCGAGATGCGGCCGCGCCCCAGGATGCCGATGACGATCAGCGCGATGATCGCCATCCCGACATCGGCCACCGTGAACGCGGTCGCACCGCCCCAGTTGAAGTCACCCACGAGCTGGAAGATGGTGATGGTCGCGGTCGTCGTCTGCGGCGTGAAGAGGAAGATGACAACGGAGAGCGTCGTCACCGCCCGCACGAAGGTCGTGACGAATCCGACCCGGAGCGATCCCCCGAGCATCGGCGCGAGCACGTCGCGGAACATGCGCAAGCCACCCGCGCCGAGGCTCGTCGCCGCCTCGTCGATGGTGCGATCGATCTGCCGGAGCCCCGCGACCGCTGCCTGATAGCCGACCGGTAGGTTCCAGAAGATCATCGCGATTGTGATCAGCGCGCCGCGGTCGACCCAGTCGAGCCATGGCTCGTTGAAGGCCGTCGCGTAGCCGAGGCCGAAGAACAGCCCGGGCACGGCCGCCGGCATGATCAGGAGGAAGTCGAGCACGCGGCGTCCCCGCCAGTGCCCGCGCTCCACCAGGAAGGCCGCGAAGAGCGCGAACACCGCCGAGAACGCCGCAGCGGCGAGGCCGTACACGAGCGTGTTCCGCAGGCTAAGGCTGTGCGCCCCGACGTACTCGAAGTGCTCGGTGGTGAAGCGCAGATTGGTGGGGAACGCGAAGGTCAGCGCGCTCGCGAGCAGCGTCCCGTACACGAGGAAGATGAGGAACGCGAGAGCGCTGCACGCGGCGAACGCCGCCCACGACACCTTCTTCGGCACCGGCGGTCGCGGGATCGACGACCCCTTGCCGCTCACGGTGACGTACGCGCGGCCACCATCGAGACGGAGCTTCGCGACGTAGAGCATGAGGGCGAGCGCGAGAAGGATCGTACTTACCGCCGCGGCGCCGGTGAGGTCACCGAAACCGGAGATGAGCCCGTACGCCTGCGTCGGGAGGACCGTGAACAGACCTCCGATGAGTGCCGGGTTGCCGAAGTCCTCGAGTACGTAGATCGCCGTGGTGAGGATCGCGGCGCCGAGTCCAGGCCGCGTGAGCGGGAGGGTCACGGTGCGGAACACCCGCCAGGGGCTCGCGCCGAGGTTCCGCGCGGCCTGCTCGAGGCGCGGGTCGCTGCGCGACAGTACGTCGGCGATCAGCTGGTACGCGAACGGGAAGAACGCGATGGTCTGGACGCCCCAGAGGCCGTAGAGGCCGTGGATGTTCGGCGACTGCCCGAAGACGTGATAGGAGACGATGCCGCGTGACCCGAATAGGAGGATGTACGCGGCCGCGACGACGAATGGCGGCGAGAGCAGGGGGAGGATGCCGACGAGCCGGAAGAACGGCTTCCAGCGCATGTCCGTGTACACCATCGCGTACGCGTAGACGAAGCCGAGCAGCACGGCCGTCGTCGTTGAGAGGAGCGTCACCGTGAGGGAGTTCCGGAGGGAGCGTTCCCACGTGCCGCCGGTGAAGAAATCGATGTAGCCCGTGCCGCCCGGCGTCGCGATCACCCGGGTCTGCGGGTAGACGATGAACGCGAGGATCAGGCCGGTGACGACCAGCAGCGCGACAAGGAGCGACGGCTCGCGCCGTAGGCTCGTCACCGGCCCGAGTACTTAGTTCGCTAGATGCCTACCGTGGTCTGCCAGAGCTTGAGCAGGCGGTCCTTGTTCGCCGCGGCCCAGTCGCGGTCGTAGTTGACCATCTCGACCGACGTGAGCGTCGGAGCGCCCGGAGCGGGCGGAACGTCGCTGCGCACGGAGACGCGGTTGCTGAGCCTCACGTTGAGCTCTCCGGCCTCCTTTGTGAGCACCCAGTCGACGAAGACCTTCGCGGCCTGCGGGTTCTTGGTGCCCTTGATGATGCTGACGCCGCCGATCTCGTAGCCGGTGCCCTTCGGGATGGACAGGTTGACGCCTGGCGTCTTGGTCTTCTGCGTCAGGATGTCGTGCGCCCAGTTCGGGCACGCGACGGCCTCGCCGTTCGCGATCGACAGGATCGCTCCCGGTGAGGTCCCCGGGTACGACAAGACGTTGGCGTGGAACTTCTTCATGTAGTCCATGGCCTTCGCCTCGTCCTTGTTGAAGCGGAAGACCTGGGTCGCGATGAAGATGTAGCCGCCGCCCGTCGTGATCGGGCTGCCCAGAAGGAGCTTGCCCTTGTATTTCGCGTCGAGCAGATCGTCCCACGACGTCGGAAGCGCGCCGCCGACCTCTTTGGTGAAGCGCTCGGTGTTGGTGATGATGCCGAAGATCCCGAAGTAGAAGCCGGTCCAGTTACCAGCCGGGTCCTTCGACTGCGCCGCGACGGCGGACGCGTTCGGTGAGACGTATGCCTCGAGCAGGCCTTCCTTGCCGAGCCCGTCGTGGAACGAGGAGTCGCCGCCGATGAAGATGTCGGCCTTCGGGCTCGCCTTCTCCGCCCGGATGCGCGTCTGGAGCTCGCCCGCGGCCGCGAGCGGCAGCAGGTCGACCTCGACGCCGGTGACGGCGGCCTTGAATGCCTTCACGAACTCGTTGTTCGTCGACTCGTTGAGCGCGGAATACACGGAGATGCGGCCGCTCGGCTTTGGAGTTGCGGTCGCTGCCGCGCTCGCTGCGACCGTGGGCGACGGTGACGCCGCCGTCGGCGCGCCGCCGCATGCGGCCGCAGCGGCAGTGACTCCGACTCCCGCGAGGAATGTGCGCCTGTTCACCTTTGGTGTCATACCTACCCCCTCTTCCCGGATCGGAAGTCAGTCTAGTGCGCGTCCGGCGCGTCGGAGGGGGCTAGCAGTGGTGTCAGCCGCGGAGGCGCTGGTGGTCGGGGTCGAAGGTCACCTGCCACTCCCGCAGCGGGCCGGCCATCACGTTGAGGTAGTACAGCTCGTACCCCGGCGGAGCCGAGACCGTGTGGTAGCCGCGCGGCACGAGCACGCAGTCGCCGTTATGTGCCGCGAGGCTCTGGTCAAGGGCGCGGTCGGCTGTGTAGACCCGTTGCAGGGCGAAGCCTCGCTCGTCCCGCAGGCGGTGGTAGTAGGTCTCCTCGAGGGCGGTCTCGCGCGGGGGGTCGTTGGTGTCGTGCTTGTGCGGGGGGTAGCTCGACCAGTGCCCGCCCGGCGTGACCACCTCGGTCACGAGCAGCGACTCCGCCGCGGCGTCCTCCATCAGGATGTGATGGATACGCCGTTCCATCGCGCCGGTCCCGCGGACCTCGAGCCGCGCATCACCAGGCCCGATCACACGCGCCGCGGCGCCACGCTTCGCCGGCGCGTGCCCGAGCGCCACCTCGACGGTCGCGGACCGCGCCGCGATCTCGAACGCGGTGCCTGGCGGCAGGTAAGCGCCGGACGGCGGGCCGTCGAACGGCGTCGCGCGCGATCCCACGCCGGTCCACTCACCGGCCTCCGAGCGGATGTCGCAGGTGCCACCGAGCACGACGACGCATGTCTCGCGGCCGGCGAGGTCGCGTCGCAGCCGCTTGCCGGCTTCGATGCGGTAGACCTCGAACCCGACGTAGCGCCAGCCTGCGCTCTCCGGCGTGACGCGAATGACGCACCCGTCCGAGTCCGCCGCGTGCGCTGGGACGAGCAGACTCGTCACTGCGGCGGACGCAGATGACGGCGCGCTCGTTTCCGCCCCTTCTCGTAACGTTCGCGCGATGCTCGCACCTCGGCGACCGCCGAGACCTCCGCGGGCACGACGTCCCACCACGAGTCGTATGCCGGCACGCCTTCGTAGCGATCGGTCTCGATCGTGACGACGTACGGGCGATCTTCGACGCGTTTCGACGTGGCGAGCGCGGCGCGCAGCTCTGCGATGGTCCGCACGCGTTCGGACACCGCGCCCAGGCTCGCGGCGTTCGCGGCGAAGTCGATCGGGAGAGTGTCGCCTTGCGGTCCCTCGCGATCGAGCCCGAGCGAGCCCGACTTCCGATAGCGATATTGCGTACCGAAGCCCTCCGAGCCGAGCGAGCGCGAGAGGCCGCCGATCGATGCATAGCCGTGGTTGTCCACCAGGACCACGACGATCTTGACGCGCTCCTGCACCGCGGTCACCAGCTCTTGGGCGAGCATGAGGTAGCTGCCGTCGCCGACGAGGACATACACCTCGCGGTCCGGGGCGGCCATCTTCACGCCCAGTCCGCCGGCGATCTCGTAGCCCATCGTCGAGAAGCCGTACTCGACGTGGTAGCCCTTGGGATCGCGCGTGCGCCAGAGCTTGTGCAGATCGCCGGGCATCGAGCCCGCCGCGCAGACGACGACGTCGCGCGGCCCGGCGGCCTCGTTCACCACGCCGATGACCTCGCTCTGTGCGGGCAGCGGCGTGTGTCCGAGCGAGTACAGCCGGTCCACCTCCGCGGACCACTCACGCGTGAGGCGTTCCACCTTCTGGCGGTAGGCGGGATCGACGACGTGGCTCACTCCGCCGAGCGCGTCGATCGTCGCGCGAGCGTCGCCGAGCAGCGCGAGTCCGGCGAGCTTGTACGCGTCGAACTCAGCCACGTTCACGTTGATGAAGTGCACGTTCGGGTGCTGGAACGCGGTCTTCGAGGCGGTCGTGAAGTCAGTCCAACGTGTGCCGATCCCGATGACGAGGTCCGCCTCGTGGGCGATGCGGTTGGCGGCGAACGTTCCGGTGACGCCGATCGCGCCGAGCGCGAGGGGATGATCGAACGGAAGCGCGCCCTTGCCCGCTTGCGTCTCGGCCACGGGGATGCCGGTCGCATCGACCCATCTGCGCAGCGCGTCGGTCGCCCCGGAGTAGATGACGCCACCGCCCGCGACGATGAGCGGCCGCTTCGCCGCACCGAAGAGCTCGGCCGCGCGGGCGATGGCCGCCGACTCCGGCACGCGGCGCTCGATGTGCCAGATGCGCTTGTCGAGAAAATCATCGGGGACATCGAAGGACTCGGCCTGCACGTCCTGTGGAAGCGCGAGCGTGACCGCGCCCGTGTCGGCCGGGCTGACGAGCACGCGCATCGCCGAGAGCGCCGCTGGCACGATCTGCTCGGGACGGGTGATGCGATCGAAATAGCGCGATACGGGACGGAACACCTCGTTCACCGAGACATCTCCGGCCCACGGAACCTCCAGCTGCTGCAGCACCGGATCGGGCGTGCGCGATGCGAATACGTCGCCCGGAAGCAGAAGCACCGGGATGCGGTTGACCGTCGCGAGGGCCGCTCCGGTGACCATGTTCGTGGCGCCCGGACCGACCGACGTCGTGCAGGCGAAGGTCGCGAGGCGGTCGCGCATCTTCGCGAAACC
>JANNHF010000132.1:0-19265 GCA_031404235.1 Chloroflexota bacterium | reverse complement strand
CGCGCCGGTGGAACACGCCAGGCCGATGCTCTCGCTCGCGAACGCGTTCGACGAGGCGGAGCTCCGCGCGTTCGACCAGCGGGTCCGAAAGGGGCTCGGCCGCGACGACGTCGGTTACGTGTGCGAGCTGAAGATCGACGGGCTCGCGATAAACCTCGGCTACGAGGAGGGGAGGTTGGTGCAGGGCGCCTCGCGCGGCGACGGCTTCGTCGGCGAGGACGTCACCGCGAATCTTCGGACGATCAAATCGATACCGCTGACGTTCCGCCAGAAGGTCTCCGGTCGCGTCGACGTGCGCGGCGAGGTCTACCTGCCGACCGCGTCGTTCGAAGCGACCAACAAGGAGCGTGCCGAGCGCGGCGAGCCGCTCTTCGCGAATCCGCGCAACGCCGCTGCGGGCGCCGTGCGGCAGCTCGACCCCGGTGCGACGTCGAAGCGCAATCTCGCGATGTGGTCGTATTCAGCCGCCGGGCTCGACGTGAGATCGCAGCGCGAGCTGCTCGAGCGCCTGCGCGAGCTCGGTGTGAGGACCAATCCGCACTGGAAGCCGGCGGCGGATGTGGACGAGGTGCTCGCGTTCATCGCCGAGTGGCGCGACAAGAGGCACGAGCTCGACTACGGCACGGACGGCGTCGTCGTGAAGGTGGACCGGTTCGAGGACCAGGAGCGCCTTGGCTTCGTGTCGCGAAGCCCGAAGTGGGCGACCGCGTTCAAGTTCCCGGCGGAGCAGGCGACGACGACCGTCGAGGACATCAAGGTCTATGTCGGACGGACGGGCGTCCTCACGCCCGTCGCGTGGCTGGCGCCGGTGCTCGTCGGAGGCACGACGGTCCGCCGCGCGACGCTCCACAACCTTGACGAGGTGCGGCGCCTCGACGTTCGGGTGGGGGACCGCGTCGTCATCCAGCGCGCGGGCGACGTGATCCCCGGGGTCGTGCGCGCGGAGCATGAGGCGCGGGCGAAAGGAACGCGTTACCCGAAGTTCGCGATGCCGAAGCGCTGCCCCGAATGCGACGGCTCGGTGGAGCACGCCGAGGGCGAGGTCGCGTACCGCTGCGCCAACCCGGAGTGTCCCGCGAAGACGGGACAGCGCATCGGCCACTTCGTGGGACGCGGTGGTTTCGACATCGAGGGCATGGGCTGGTCGCTCATCACGCAGCTCCAGGAGCGCGGCCTGGTGACGAATCCGGCGGACGTCTTCTTCATCACCAAGGAGCAGCTCCTGGAGCTCGACCGTTTCGCCGAGAAGAGCGCGACGAACATGTACGACCGGATCCAAAACGCGCGGAGGCGGCCGCTCAGCCGCATGCTCAACGCGCTCGGCATCCCGCACGTCGGCGAGACCACCGCCGATGATCTCGCGCATTGGCTGGCGGAGCGCCTTCCGAAAGAGGCCTCCTTCGCTGACGTGCTGCGCCTCCTCAGGTCGACCACCGCCGACGAGCTCCAGTCGATCGACGGCGTGGGCGAAGTTGTTGCGCGAAGCATCAGCGAGCACTTCCAGCGGCCGGAGGAGCAGCGGTTCCTCGAGCGGCTCAGCGAAGCGGAGCTGCGGCCGATCCTGCCGGCGCCGCGCGCGGTCGCAGCGGCGAGCGGTCCCTTCGCGGGGAAGACCGTCGTGTTCACCGGAACGCTGGAACGCCGCTCGCGTGAAGATGCCGAGGCTCTCGTCCGCTCGCTCGGTGGTAAGACGACAGCTTCGGTCAGCGCGAAAACGGATCTGCTCGTCGCGGGACCGGGCGCGGGCAGCAAACTCGAAAGAGCCCGTCAGCTCGGTGTCAAAGTGGTAGACGAGGAGACCTTCGACGCTATGCTCCGTTAGGCATTCAGGAAGGGGTTCAGAGGCACTTGTACCAACCGCAAACGCAGACACGAGCAGTGGCACCCGCCTCGGCGTCCGCGATGCATCCGGAGATGCCGGCGATACCGCTGCCACCCGAGCCGCAGACCATCGAGCAGACCGGTCTGACGCTCGGCTTCCTCGCGGACCTCGCACTGAAGACCCTCTATCTGCGCGGCCAGATGTCGATGGCCGACCTCGCGAGCGCGCTGGGTCTCGGCATACAGGGCGTGACCGAAAAGATCATGGATTTCCTCAAGGCCGAGCGCCTGGTCGAGATCCGCGGCGGCGCGGGCCTCTCGTCCGCGTCCTACCAGTTCGTCATCGTCGACCGGGGATCGGAGAAGGCGCAGGAGGCGCTCGCGCGCAGCCAGTACGTTGGCAAGGCGCCGGTGCCGCTCGCGACCTACATCGCGGCCGTGCAGCGCCAATCCATCTCGAACATCCATGTCACGCCAGAGGACCTTGCGCGCGCCTTCGCGCACATGGTCATTCCCCGCGAGACGCTCGCGCAGCTTGGCCCAGCCGTGAACTCCGGCAAGTCGATCTTCCTGTTCGGTCCACCCGGCAACGGCAAGACCACGATCGCCGAAGTGCTGGTGTCACTGCTGCGCGGCGAGGTCGTCCTGCCGTATGCGGTCGAGATCGACCAGCAGGTCATCAAGATCTTCGATCAGGTCTACCACCGGCCGGTCATGGAGCAGGCGGCGTCCGACCGCCTACGCTACGACCACCGCTGGATCATCAGCAAGCGGCCCATCGTCATGACCGGCGGCGAGCTCACGCTCGAGACGCTTGACCTCATCTACGACGAGACCTCGAAGTTCTACGAGGCGCCCTTCCAGATGAAAGCGAACGGCGGCATCTTCATGGTCGACGACTTCGGCCGGCAGCGCGTCTCGCCGAAGGACCTCCTCAACCGCTGGATCGTCCCGCTCGAGAAGCGCGTCGACTACCTCACGCTGCACACCGGCAAGAAGATCGAGATCCCCTTCGACATGCTCATCATCTTCTCGACGAACCTCGATCCGGCCGATCTCGTCGACGAAGCCTTCCTGCGTCGCATCCGCTACAAGATCGGCATCGAGGCGCCGACCGTCGCGCAGTACGAGGAGATCTTCAAGCGCATGTGCGCGCGGAAGAACATCGAATACCGCGCCGAGTCGATGTCCCAGATCCTGGCGATCTACCGCACAAAGAACATCGGGCTCCGTTCGTGCCACCCGCGCGACATCATCGAGCAGCTCATCGACACGGCACGCTTCCTCGGTCAGCCACCTGCACTCACGTCGCAGCTCGTCGAGATGGCGTGCGAGTCGTACTTCGTCTCGCTCGATCCGACCGGAAGCCCAAAGGACTGACCACCCGCCGGCCCGCATAAATAGATAGATGGGACTCGGCGCGCTCACCGACGGCCTCGCGCCGACGCCGCCGATGGGCTGGAACTCGTGGAACCGCTTTGGCCCCTTCGTCTCCGATCAGCTCGTCCGTGAGACCGCCGACGCCCTGATCGCGAGCGGCATGCGCGACGCCGGCTACCGCTACGTCGTCGTCGACGACGCGTGGGAGGGGAGTCTGCGCAGCGACGACGGCAATCTCGAGCCGAACCTCTGGCGGTTCCCGAACATGAAGGGCCTTGCCGCATACCTGCACGGCCGGGGTCTGCGCTTCGGTCTCTACACCTGCGCGGGCGACCGCACCTGCCAGGGCTACCCGGGAAGCCGCGGACGCGAGTTCGTCGACGCACGTCGCTTTGCCTCGTGGGACGTGGACCTCATGAAGGTCGACTGGTGCCACACAGCGGGGCTCGACGCGCGCGCCGCGTACGCGACATGGTCCGAGGCCATCAGCGCTACGCGGCGGCCGATGGTGCTTTCGATCTGCGAATGGGGCCGCAACAAGCCGTGGGAGTGGGCAGGCAGGGCCGGCCATCTCTGGCGCACGTCCCATGACATCGCCGACCGTTGGGACAGCCTGATCGACATCGTGGACCGGCAGGCCACGCTCGCGGATTTCGCGGGACCCGATCACTGGAACGACCCGGACATGCTCGAGGTCGGGAACGGCGGGATGACCGACGCGGAGTACCGCGCGCACTTCTCGCTCTGGGCGATCCTCGCCGCGCCACTCATGGCAGGCAACGACGTGCGCTCCATGACCGACGCGACGCGCGCGATCCTCACCGCGCCCGAGGTGATCGCGGTCGACCAAGATGCGCTGGGAAAGCAGGGACTCCGCGTCGATCGATCGAACGGGGTGGATGTCTGGGCGCGTGGTCTCGCGGACGGGGGGCGCGCCGTCGTGCTGCTGAACCGCGGCGAGTCGGCGGCGCGCGGCGAGGTGACCTGGGATCTGCTCGGCGGGTCGCCGTCGCACCCGGCGCTCGTGCGCGATCTGTGGGAGCGCCAGGACGTGGGCGTGCGCACGCAGGGTCATGACCAGACGCTCCAGCCGCACAGTGCCGCGATGCTGAAGGTGACACGCCAGCGATAGCGACCCATGTACCGCGCAGGGTCGGGGATCAGCCGACTCTGCGGTCGTACATCCGTGCGTGCGGCACGCTGGCGAGAGCGCGTGGCACGACGCGGCGCAACAGGCGCAGAGCGTGGACCATGAAACGGAAGAACAGGCGCTCCGGCGTCTTCCAGCGCAGGCCGAATGACGCGCGCAGCGACGGCGGCAGGAGCCCGGCCGCGACCACGTCGGTCGGCCAGTACAGCAGGGAGGGTAAGGACCCGAAGGGGTGGAGCACCGCCTCAGCGACATCGCGGCTCGTCGCGTCGGGCGTAACAGCCGTCTCGAGCATCGCGCGCTCGTAGCGCTCGAGGTCGCCGATCGTGGGCGGGAAGAGCCGCGGCGGCACTCCGAGCGCGGTCGCGAACACCTTGGCCTCGTCCCAGTAGCTCTCCCGTTCTGGCGCCGGGAGCCTCCCGGCGACGAGCTCGTACCAGCGGAGTGAGGTGAGCACGAGCGTCGCCTGCACCCAGAGCAGCAGCTCGGGGTCGCGCGCGCGGTAGCCGCGTCCATCCGAGGCGCGGCCCTTCACGCCCGCGTGGCGCCCATCGATCCGCCGCATGGCCCACTGCGCGCGCGGCGTGTCGCCGAAGACCGCGTCGAGCGTCGTGTTGAGCGTGCGGCGCAGGCGTCCGAGCGGATCGCGTCGAAAGTCGGAGTGCTGGTCGACGCCCGCGGCGACGAGCGGATGCGCGACCTGCAGCAGGACCGCGGCGGTGCCTCCAAGGACGACGAAGAGCTCGCGGTTCACTCGGCGCGCGACCGCGTCGCGCGGAAGGATCCCGATGTCCGCCACACTCGGGAGTGTGAGCCTGTTGCGTTCGTTCGGCTTCGCCATCGAAGGCGTCTCGTACCTGATACGAACGCAGCGGAACGCGCGCATCGAGCTCGCGATCGGCGCCGCGGTGGTCGCGCTCGCCACGTGGCTGCGCATCGCCGCTCTCGAATGGGCGGTCCTCGTCCTCGCTATGGCGCTCGTCCTCGCGCTCGAGGCGCTCAACACGGCGATCGAGCTGGCCGTGACGCTCGCATCGCCCGAGCGCCATCCGCTGGCGAAGGCCGCGAAGGACGTCTCGGCGGCGATGGTGCTGATCGCGGTGATCGCCTCGGTCATCGTCGGCCTCGTCATCCTGGGTCCGAGGCTGATCTGACCTAACTAGCGCACTTGCAGCACTGCGCGGCCTCGAAGCTCGTCTCCCTCTCGTACCTCGAGGACCCATTTGCCGGATGCGGTGAACAGCATGTACGAAGGCCCAGCTCCCATGACAACACCTACGGGAAGGCTCTCCATCGGCTGGATCAGAGGCGCCTCATACCCCGCAGCGGCGAAAACATCGGAGGGCGCGGGCGTCGAGTTCGGCGCGAACGGATAACCGCTCGCGAAGCGCAGCGCGGCCCCATCCGAGCAGCGGCGACCCGTCAGCGTGAGCAATTTGGTGAAGGGCTTAGCGACTACGATCACGACCTTCGTCGCGTATCCCGGGTGGTACTCGGTGATCACCGCGGTCGTCGCGTCGTCCGGGAAGTTTCGGACCAGGAGCGGTCCGAGTGGCGCGCCTTTGAAAGTCGGCTGCTCCGGATGCGCCTCGAGCGTCGTTGGCTCGCCACAAACCAGCCCTTGCGGCGTGCAGGAGAGCGCGCATGCGACGGCGACGAGCAACCGGGGGAGGGCGGCGATCACCTGATCATTACAGTCCCACGTGGAAGTCGGTTCCGCCAGCCGAATCCTGACGGGCGGGAGCTGAAGCTGGAGTCGGCACGCCTCATAGACTGAACAAATGCCCATCGACCGCGCCACGATCGTTCACGTCGCCGATCTCGCGCGCATCGCACTTACCGAGGAGGAGATCGAACGCTTCACCGGGCAGCTCTCGGTCGTGCTCGAGGCGGTCGAGCGCCTAAAGTCGGTCGACACGAGCGAGATCTCACCGACGGCGTCGACGCTGCCGCTCATCGGGGTGCAGCGCGATGACGTGATCCGGCCCGGCCTTACGGCGGAACAGGCGCTCGCGAACGCGCCGAGGGGCGGCCGGGACGGCGAGTTCTTCCGTGTCCAGGAGATCCTTGAAGAAAGATGAGCGAGGAGCAGCTGTGCTGCGACGAGCGAATCCACCAGCCATGAACGCGTCTCCGCGGCGGAGCCGCGAGATCGAGCAGGGCCGATGAAAGAGCTGCCGCGCACGATCACCGAGACGGCCGCGCTGCTGCGTCGGCGCGAGACGAGCGCGCTCGAGCTCGCCGAGATCGCGCTCCGCGCGGCGCACGGAGACCGCTTCAACACCTGGCTCCTGTTGTCGGACGATCGGGCGAAGGCGCAGGCGCGCGCCGCCGATGAGCGCCTCCGCGCTGGCGATGCGCCCCTCCTCTGCGGCATCCCGTGGGCGTGCAAGGACATCATCGGCACGAAGGGCGTCGCGACGACCGCCGGCTCGCGGATCCTCGAGGGCTACGTGCCGCCGTACTCGGCCACCGTCGTCGAGCGCCTCGATGCCGAGGGCGCGGTGATGATGGGGAAGACGAACCTCGACGAGTTCGCGATGGGCAGCTCCAACGAGAACTCCGCCTTCGGACCGGTGAAGAACCCGTGGAGAGTCGATCGCGTGCCGGGCGGATCGTCCGGCGGAAGCGCGGTCGCCGTCGCGGCGGGCGAGGCGCTGTTCGCGCTCGGCACCGACACGGGTGGCTCGATCCGTCAGCCCGCCGCGCTCACCGGCGTCGTGGGCATGAAGCCGACCTACGGACGCGTCTCGCGCTACGGCGTCGTCGCGTTCGCCTCGTCGCTCGATCAGGTCGGACCGTTCACGACGACCGTCGAGGACTGCGCCATCGTCTGCGAGGCGCTCTTCGGCAAGGACCCCAGCGACGCGACCACGATGCCGCTGCCGAACGAGGACCTCCGGCGCGATCTGGGCCGCGGCGTGAAGGGCGTGCGCATCGGTGTGCCGAAGGAGTTCTTCGTCCCGGGCATGGAGAAGGGCGTCGAGCGCGCGGTGCGCGACGCGTTGAGCGAGCTGGAGCGCCAGGGGGCCGAGCTCGTCGACGTGTCGCTCTCGCTCACCGACCACGGCCTCGCCGTCTACTACCTGATCCAGCCGGCCGAGGCGTCGGCGAACCTCGCGCGGTACGACGGCGTGCGCTACGGCCTGCGCGTCGAGGGGCCGGATCTCATCGAGACCTATCGGCGCACGCGTGGCAAAGGCTTCGGACCGGAGGTGAAGCGGCGGATGATCCTCGGCACGTACGCGCTCTCGGCCGGTTACTACGATGCGTACTACGTGAAGGCGCAGAAGGTCCGCACGCTCATAAAGCAGGAGTTCGATCGGGTCTTCGAGAAGGTGGACGCGATCGTGACGCCGACCGCGCCCACCGTCGCGTTCAAGATCGGCCAGAAAGTGAACGACCCGCTGTCCATGTATCTCAACGACATCTTCACCCTACCGGTCAACATCAGTGGTCTACCGGGGATCTCGCTCCCGTGCGGTCTCTCCGAAGGTCTGCCGGTCGGGCTGCAGGTCATCGCCAACTCGTACCAGGAGGCCACGATGTTCCGCGTTGCGGCCGCGTACGAGCGGGCCACGAAGCATCACGAATTGCGCCCGGAGGTCGCCGCATGAAGACCGCACGCCGCCCGCTGACGAACGCCAAGGTCGAGCGCATCCCCGCGAGTGGCATCCGCCGCTTCTTCGATCTCATCGCCGGCGTCGAGGGCGCGATCTCGCTTGGCGTGGGGGAGCCGGACTTCGTCACACCCGAGCGCTTCCGTGACGCAGCGATCCGGTCGATCAAAGAAGGCAGGACGAAGTACACGTCGAACTACGGCATCAAGCCGCTGCGCGAGGCGATCAGCGACCACACCGCCAAGCTGCGCGGCGTCCGCTACGACGTGGACCGCGAGATCATCGTGACCGTCGGCGTGTCGGAGGCGGTGGACCTCGCGCTACGCGCCACGCTGAACGAGGGCGACGAGGTGATCCTCGCCGACCCGTCGTACGTCGCGTACGTGCCCGGGATCGTCCTCGCCGGCGGGGTGCCCGTCGCGGTGCCGACGCGCGAAGAGGACGACTTCCGCCTTCGCCCCGAGGACGTCGAGGCCGCCATCACGCCGCGCACGCGCGCGATCCTGCTCGGCTTCCCGAACAATCCGACGGGCGCGGTCCTCGAGAAGGACGACGTCGAGGGCATCGCGAGGCTCGCGGAGGAGCACGATCTGCTCGTGTATTCCGACGAGATCTACGACCGTCTCGTCTACGGCACCGAGCACCACTCGATCGTGTCGCTGCCCGAGATGAAGGAACGGACGGTCTACCTCGCGGGCTTCTCGAAGTCGTACGCGATGACCGGCTGGCGCGTCGGCTATGCCTGCGCGCCGGCGGAGATCATCGAGCAGATGATGAAGATCCATCAGTACACGGTCATGTGCGTGCCCACGGCCGCGCAGTACGCCGCGCTCGAGGCGCTCAAGACCGGTGAGGCCGAGGTCGTGCGCATGGTCGGCGAGTACGACAAGCGCCGCCAGTACATGTGGCGCCGCTTCAACGATATGGGCCTGCAGTGCTTCGAGCCGCGCGGCGCGTTCTACTGCTTCCCGAACATCAGTGCGACCGGACTCTCCGACGACGACTTCTGCGAGCGGCTGCTCAAAGAGGAGCGTGTCGTCGTCGTTCCCGGCAACGCGTTCGGCGAGCGTGGCCGCGGTCACATCCGCGCCTGCTACGCGTCGTCGATGGAGCAGATCGCGGACGCCTGCGACCGCATCGAGCGCTTCGTCAAGCACGTCGCGTCCTAGCGATGGGGACGCGGTACGAGGATCAGCCCGCCGAACACTGGGCAGGGGCGGAGTCGCTCGATCCGACGCCGGTGTGGAAGCAGTACGCGCTTGTCGCGCTGCTGCTCTTCGGCGGGCTCATCGCCGTGTTGGTGGTGTCGCTACTGGCGATCGCGCCGCAGATCGTGACCCCGCCCGCGCTCGTTCCCGGGGACCGGCTGGTGCTGAGCCTGTCCGACGTGCGTACGGTGCACATCGTGCCGCTGCGGGTCGGAGCGCCGCTGATCGACGACTCCCGTTCCTTCTGGCTCACTCGGATGTTCCCCGGCAGCTTCTACGCATTCCCCACGCGCTGGGCACCACGCGCGGGCGAACGTGAGTGTTCTGTCGAGGTCGACAACTCCAGCCGCACCGCGAGCTCGCCGCCGGGATTCGTCGCGGACTGCGGCCCGGCGCGCGGCACATATCGGTTCTCGCCCAGTGGCAACTTCTCGCCCGGTAGACCGGGCGGTCGCGATCACGGTCGCGATCTCGACCAGTATCTTGTTTCCATGAGCGACGACCGTGTGATCGTCAACCTCAGCCGGCTCGTCCGCGCCGCTGAAAGGACCAGCGGGCCGGTGCCGACGGGCATCCCGCAGCCGCAGCAGCCATGAGCGATCGCCCGTACGAGCTCGTCATCGGCATCGAGACGCACGTCGAGCTCGCCACCGAGTCGAAGATGTTCTGCGGCTGCGCCGCGAAGTGGTTCGGCGCGCCACCGAACTCGCTGGTCTGCCCGGTGTGCCTCGCGCTTCCGGGGGCGCTGCCCGTGCCGAACAAGCGCGCGATCGAGCTCGCGATGATCGCTGGCCTTGCGCTGAACTGCGAGGTCCCCGCGCACACGAAGTTCGATCGAAAGAACTACATGTATCCGGACCTGCCGAAGGGTTATCAGATCTCGCAGTACGACCTGCCGCTGAGCGTCAAAGGCTGGCTCGAGATCACGACGTCCACTGGCGCGAAGCGCATCCGCATCACCCGCGCGCACCTCGAGGAGGACACCGCGAACTCGAAGCATGGCGAGGGTTACGCGCTGGTCGACTTCAACCGCTCGGGCGTGCCGCTGCTCGAGATCGTCAGCGAACCGGACATGACGTCGGTCGAGGAGGCGCTCGCGTACTTGGCGCAGCTGCGCGCGGTGATCGTGGGCTCCGGCGTCTCCGAGATGCGCCTTGAGGAGGGCGCGGCGCGCTTCGACGTGAACGTCTCGATCCGCTTCACCGAGGGTGGCCAGGTCCGCTGGCCGCCGCTGAGCGAGATCAAGAACATGAACAGCTATGCCGCGCTGGAGGAGGCCGTGCCGTACGAGGCCGACCGGCTGTGGCAGGAGTGGCAGGCCGGCGGCGAGCTCCGGACGCGCAAGGGCAAGATCACCGTGGGCTGGAGTCCCGAGCGACGGCGAACGTTCCTGCAGCGGTCCAAGGAAGACGTCCAGGACTACCGGTACTTCCCGGAGCCGGACCTCGTCGCGTTCGCGCCGTCGCGCGCCGATGTCGAGCGCCTGCGCGCGTCGATCCCCGAGCTTCCGACCGCGCGCCGCGCGCGCTTCATGCGCGAGTACGGGCTGTCGGACTACGACGCGCGCATCCTCGTGGACGACCGCGCGCTCGCGGATTTCTTCGAGGAGACCGTCCGCGCCGCCGGGGGCGAGGCGAAGACCGTCGCGAACTGGGTGACCGGCGAATTCCTGCGCCATCTCAAGAGTGACGGCGGTTCCGTCGCCGGAGCGAAGATCACGCCCGCGCAGCTGGGCGCGCTCGTCGCGCTGGTAAGGAAGGGCGAGGTGTCCGGCTCCGCGGCGAAGGACGTGTTCGCCGAGATGTGGCAGACGGGCGCCGCGCCCGACGCGATCGTAAGGTCGAAGGGCCTGACACAGGTTTCCGACGAATCGGCGATCGCTGCCGCTGTGGACGCGGTGATCGCGGAGAATCCGAAAGCCATCGCCGACTACAGAGCCGGCAACCAGCGCGCTCTGGGCGCGCTTGTCGGGCCGGTCATGAAGCGCATGGGCGGGAAAGCGAATCCCGCCGTGATCAATCGCATTCTCGCGGAGCGGATCGCCCGCTAATCGATCCGCCCGTACGCCGGGACCGTGAGGAATTCGGCGAAGTCCTTCGACAGCGCGACGTCGTCGAAAAGCGATGCGGCTTCCTCGTAGCGGCCGCTCGCGTAGCTCTCGTCGCCCACGGTCGTGCGGATCTTCGCGAGCTCTTCCTGCTCGATCTTGTTGACGAGCGCGCTCGTCACCGTCGGCCCTTCGACGAGCGTCACACCGTGATGCACCCATTGCCACACCTGCGAGCGTGAGATCTCGGCGGTCGCCGCGTCCTCCATGAGATTGTTGATCGCCGCCGCACCGGTGCCGCGGAGCCACGACGCGATGTACTGGATGCCCACGTTGACGTTCGTGCGCAGCCCGGCCTCGGTGATCGTCGCTCCGGGGATCTTCATGTCGAGCAGCGGCTTGGCCTGTCCAACGATCTCAGAGCGCTGGCGGTCGAGCTGGTTCGGCTTATCGCCGAGCACGCGGTCGAATTCCTTCATCGCGGTCTCGACGAGATCGGGGTGCGCGACCCACGTCCCGTCGAATCCGTCGGTGGCCTCGCGCACTTTGTCGTCGCGCACCTTCGCGAGCGCCGCCTCCGTGACTGCGGGGTCGCGCCGGTTCGGGATGAAGGCGGCCATGCCTCCAAGGGCGAACGCGCCGCGGCGATGGCAGGTCTTCACAAGCAGCTCCGTGTACGCACGCATGAAGGGGACCGTCATCGATACCTGGGCGCGGTCGGGAAGAGTGAACTCCGGCCGGCCCGCGAACTTCTTGATGATGCTGAACATGTAATCCCAGCGGCCCGCGTTGAGTCCGCCGGAATGATCGCGTAGCTCATAGAGGACCTCATCCATCTCGAACGCGAGGGTGATGACCTCGACGAGGACCGTCGCCTTGATCGAGCCGCGCGGGACATGCAGCTCGTCCTGCGACCACTTGAAGATCTCGTTCCAGAGGCGCGCCTCACGGTGGCTCTCCAGCTTCGGCAGGTAGAAGTAGGGACCAGTCCCCTTCGCGCGCAGACGCTTCGCGTTGTGGAAGAAGTAGAGCCCGAAGTCAAAGAGCGCGCCGGCGATCGGCCGTCCTTCGACGATGAAGTGCTTCTCATCGAGGTGCCATCCCCGCGGCCGGACGACCAGCGTCGCGGTCTCCTCGTTGAGCTTGTACACGCGGCCGTCGGGGTTGCGGAACTCGATGGTGCGGTCGATGGCGTCCATGAGATTGCGTTGGCCCTCGACGAGATTGCGCCAGGTCGGCGTATTGGCGTCCTCGAAGTCGGCCATGTATACCGACGCGCCCGAGTTCAGCGCGTTGATGACCATCTTGCGGTCCGTCGGACCTGTGATCTCGACCTTGCGCGTCCGCAGATCCGCCGGCACCCGCGCGACGGTCCACTCGGCTTCGCGGAGGGGCCGCGAGTCGGGAAGGAAATCGAGCGTGCCGCCCGCGCGCAGCTCCCGCCATCGCTCACTCCGCGTCTCGAGCAGGCCGATCCGAGTCGGCTCGACCTCGCGATGCAGGCGGATGAGGAAGTCCTGTGCTTCCTTCGTGAGCAGCTCGGCCGCGACCGCTGCGGTATCGCGCGCGTCGTTTGGGATGCGAACTTCGACGGACGCGGTCGCCATCGCCCGTATGCTCGCACACGCACAGTGTCCACATCGTTCGGATTAGATGGAAAGCGAGCGCTCGTGACCGGCGGATCCCGCGGAATGGGACGGGCGATCGCGCTCGCCCTAGCGGACGCCGGAGCGGACGTCGCTGTCACATCGCGGAATGGCGACGACGCGGAGCCGATAGCCGTTGCGCTCCGCGCAAAAGGCAGGCGCTCCCTGGCGCTCCTGCTGGAGGTCCGGAGCGAGGCCTCGATCCGGGTGTGCTTCGAGCGCATCGACCGCGAGTGGGGCAGCGTTGACATCCTGGTGAACAACGCCGGCACGAACATCCCACAGGACCTGGGTACGCTCGACGAAGACTCCTGGGACACCGTCATCGACGTCGACTTGAAAGGACTCGTCTTCGTGACGCAGGCGGCGGCCGGACGCATGATCGCCGCCCACCGCGGCGGGCGGATCGTGAGCATCGCCTCGATCTACGGCGTCGTCGGCCGGCGAGAACGCATCGCGTACAGCGCGGCGAAGGGCGCGGTCGTCAATATCACTCGTTCGCTTGCCCTCGAGCTTGCGCCGCATGGCATCACCGTGAACGCCGTCGGACCCAGCCTGGTGGAGACCGACATGACCCGCGAGCGGATGCGGCAGGACCCGGCCTTTCGCGTGGAAGAAACGGCGCGCACGCCGCTCGGACGGCTTGGCACCCCGGAAGACGTCGCTGCCGCGGTCGTGTTCTTCGCGTCGCCCGCCGCGAGCTTCATCACCGGCCAGACCCTGCTCGTGGACGGCGGAACGTCGGCGCATTGAGTCCACACCAGCCGGGCCCGACTTCCGTACTCCCCCGTACTGGATATCCCCCGACCGGTGAGGACTCCCTGGGCGCTCGTAGGACTACAACTCAACGGACGGGCGCGCGTGGCGGGGAGGACACTTCCACTTGGATGCAGTGGCACAGCGCATGACCGCCGACGATCACGGCGCGGCGTCGGCGAATACCGAGCCAACGCCTCTTGGCGCTGCCACCGTGACGCCACCCGTCGAGGCGACGCTTCGCATCCTCCTCAACAGCGTCCCATACCTCATGGGCGTCGCGGTCGTTCGCCAGCCACCGGCCAACGACACGGCCATCGTCCAGGTCGGCCGCATGCCATGGCTCCACGACCGTCGCCTCACGACCCTCAACCTGCCCGACGACGCGCTCCCCGCGAATCGCGCGCTCGCGCTCGACTGGCCGGTGCCCTATCAGGCTGAGTGGGTCGGCGCGCCGCCGCGTTTGCTCATCGCCAGACTCGTTGCGCAGGGGCACACGGTAGGCGTGCTGCTGGGTACGTTCATCACGCGGGAGCAGCTGGCGCAGCACACGCGAGAGGCGCTCGATCTTGCGTGCGAGCTCATCGCGTCGGCGATCGCCGGCGAAGCGTTCGCGCCGAGCACTCTGCAGTATGCCGGCGCGGTCGAGCAGTCCTCGGTCTTCACGCCGCCGCCGCCTCCTGTCGAGCCGCAACCCGCGGCCGACGCGCAGCCGCAGCTCACCCTCGTCGCCGACACGGCGACGGAGCTGAGCGCGCCTGAACCCGACGCGCCCCGCGCAGAACCGATGAGCCGCAGCGACAGCGTCGACCTCGTCGTCGAGGAGGTCCGCAAGTCCCTCGAAGACGCCACGGACGCGCGGACGCTCGGCCGGATCCTTCGCGACGTGATGAACGTGATCACGGATGCCTCCGCCTTTTCGATCTCGTTGTTCCACGTCGCGCTGACCGAAGTGGCGTACCGCTACAAGGTCCTCGGGCCTGAGGCCGATGCGTCCGAACTCGGCCGCCAGGTCGTCGACGACGGGCCGACCTGCTATGCCGCGCGCCACGACCGCCGGTGGCACGTTTTCCAGCGCGACCTCGCGATCCGCGACGGCAAAGAGGTGCGCCACCGCGACGTCGCCGTGCTACAGATCCCGCTCGTCGGCTCAGGTGACGTCTTCGGCGTGATCACCGTGCAGACCTTCCGTACGAGCGGCTTCTCCGACCACGAGCTTCGGCTCATCGCCGCGGTCGCCGAGGTCGCCGCACCTCGATTTGGACAGGTGCGTCTCTCCGGTCGCTTTCAGCCGCCGCCATCTACGGCCCGACAGCCCGGCGAGCCGGCGCCTGTCGCGCTTCCGCCGGCCACGCCCGCGCGGCCTGCGGCGCATCAGCGCACCGCCGAGACGGTCCTCGCGGACCTGCTACGGCGCTCCGCCGGCGCGGGATTCGCGACTGCGTTCCTCATGGGCGTCGACCCTGGCGCCCACGTGCTCCGCGGCGAGCTCGTGAGTGACTCCGAGGTCGCGCGGGAGCTCGACTACGCGCTCGGCATCACCACGGGCAAGTTCACGATCCCGATGGACCAGCGCTACAACGCCATCGCGCGCGCGATGCGCGAGGCACGGATCGTTCCCGCGCCGACGATCCACGAGATCGCGCAGCCGGCGCTGGACTGGCAGGCCTCGTTGGCGCTGGAGCGCCTCGCTCGCGGGGGCCGCACGGTCACGCTTCCGATCGTCGTAGAGAGCGAGCCGGTCGGAGCGCTGGTGCTCGGTCCGATGGCCGAAGATCCGACATTCAGCGCGATCGAGATGGTCCGCGGGTACGTCGAAGACGCGACACGCGAGCTCGCCGGCCTCTGGCGCGCCGAGCCGCGCTGATCGCAACGCGCGCTCGACCTGAGCGCGGGGCAGGCCCTGACCTCCGCTGCGCTCCGGCTTTCTGGAGCGGCTGCGCCGCTCCATCAGTAGACTCCCGCGCGTGATCGGCGAGGTGACGTTCGGCGTCATCGGGCTCCTTTTTCTGTTCGCCGATCTCCGCACGTTCACCTCCACCTTCCAGCTGACGTTCTTCGGTGCCCCCAACACCAACCTGGGTGTCGCCGCGACCGCGGTCTTCGCCACGTCGTTCCTGGCGCTGATCGTCGCGGCACGCCTGGGGCCGCGGCGCGCGGTCGGCCTCAGCGCGATCGTCTTCGGCGTCGCGACGCTGTTGCTCACGGCGTCCCGCAGCAACTGGCTGGACCTCGCACTGTCGGTCGTCGCCCTCGCTGCGGGCATGTGGTGGCTCGCGCTGTTCCACGGCTCGCGAAGCGGCGACGCAGCCCCGGCGCTGGCGCGTGCGCTGCCGATCGCGTTCGTCGCGGATCTCGCGCTTCGCGCGGCGCTGCGCACGCAGCCTGTTGTCGACCTCGCCTTCCCGGTCGCGGTCGGCATCGTCGTCGTCGCGGTCCTGGTCTTCGGTGCCGCCGGGCTCGCGTCCCTGTCCGCGGACCGCCAGTGGACCGCGCCAAGCCTGGTCGGGACGCTCGCGCTCCTCGCCGTGCCCGCCGTCGTGCTCGTCGCCGAGACCGGCGCGACGAACGGAGCGCAGGTGGCCCTCGCCGGAGGCCTGGGCCTGGGCCCCGAGCCCGCGCGCGCCACGCAGATCGGTCAGGTCGTCCTCGGACTTGGCCTTGCCGCCGGTGCGCTGGCGCTCGTCCGCTTCGGCCCCAACCGTTTTCTCGGTGCGGCCGCCCTCGGCGTCGGCGCCGCGCTCCTGTGGTGGCACCAGCCGATCGTCTCGCTCCTCGGCGGCCTGCTCCTCGCCGCGGGCGTCGTCATGTCCGCCGCGATGATCCTCGGCGCGCCGCAGGTGCCGGCGCGCTCACCGACCGGTGCGGTGCTCGCGCTGTCCGTCGGTTGGCTCGTGTTCGTGGGTACGGCCTTCGGCTTCTACGCGTTCTTCGCACTCCAGCCGGCGGTCTGGGCGGCCACGGCGGTCGTGGTGCTCGCGACGCTTGTCGGTCCGACGCCGCTCGTCCGCCTGGGTACGCCGCTCGCAGCCGCGGCCGCGGCGGTCGCTGTCGCGGTGCCGTTGCTCGCGTTCGTCACCTTGCCCGCGCCATCGGACCCGCAGCCGGCGAGAGTCACGTTCCGCCTTATGACGTACAACGTGCATCAGGGCTTCAACGCCAGCCAGATTCCGGCGCTCGACGAGATCGTCGCGACCATCTCGCACGAACTGCCTGATGTGCTGGTCCTGCAGGAGGTCGTGCGCGGCTGGATGATCGACGAGCAGCACGACGTGCTCTCCGTGATCGCCGAGCGTCTCGAGATGCACTACGTGTTCCTGCCGACGATCGGCGACCTGTACGGCAACGCGATCCTGTCCCGCTATCCGATGGAGGTCGTCCGGCGCCTTCCGTACGCGCCGGGACCGACGATGCGGAATCAGCCGCGCGGCGCACTGTTCGTGAAGATCGGCGACCTTCTCGTCATCGGCACGCATCTGGACCACACCAGCGATGGCAGTCTCGTGCGACAGGAGCAGGTGCGGGCGATCCTGCGCGAGATCGGCGACGCGACCTCCGTCGTCGTGGCCGGCGATCTCAATGCCGAGCCCGCCGACATCGAGATGCAGCTTTTCGATCAATCGGGATTCCAGGATCTCGGGCAGTCGGCGGGGACGACGACGACCGGCGACGATCCGCCCAAGCGGATCGATTACGTGTGGGGCCGTGGGGTCGTTGGCGCGCAGGCGCATACGACTGCCGCGGACAACCTGTCCTCGGACCACCGCGGCCTCGTGGTGAACCTCACGCGTACGGGCCGCTAGACTCAACCTAGCCGCGGGGCTTCCACCAGCGGCCTGGGGATCGCCATCACGGGATCGTTCGTCCACCTCCACACCCACAGCGAGTACAGCCTGCTGGACGGGCTTTCGCGCGTCTCGGACCTCGTCGCGCGCGCGAAGGAGCTCGGGATGCCGGCGATCGCGCTCACCGATCACGGCGCGCTGTACGGCGCGATCGACTTCTACGTCGCCGCCAACCAGGCGGGCATCAAGCCGATCCTCGGTGTGGAGACATACATCGCTCGCACGAGCCGCTTCGAACGCGATCCGCGGCTCGAGGGCCACGGAAAGCCGTTCCACCTCGTGCTCCTCGCGAAGAACTTCACCGGCTACCGCAATCTCGTCGCGCTCGTCACCACCGCGCATCTGGACGGCTACTACTACCGCCCGCGCATGGACAAGGAGATCCTGCGGCAGCACTCGGAAGGCCTCATCGCCCTCTCGGCGTGCCTTCAGGGTGAGCTCGCTCGTGCGATCCAGGACGAAGGCATCGACGCTGCGTGCAAGGTCGCGCTCGAGCATCAGGAGCTGTTCGGCGCGGGCAACTACTTCCTGGAGCTGATGCAGCACGGCGTTCCGGAGCAGCAGGCCGTGCTCGAGGGCGTGCGCGAGGTCGCACGCCGAACGGGCATCCCGCTCGTCGCCACCAACGACATCCATTACGTGCACGCCGAAGACGCCGAGGCGCAGGACGTCATGGTCTGCATCCAGAGCGGGAAGACGATCGACACGCAGGACCGGCTCAAGATGATCGACCACCCCGAGCTCTACCTGAAGACCGCGGAGCAGATGGCGGCGCTCTTCCCGGACGACGCCGAGGCGCTGGCCAACACCGTGCGCATCGCGGAGATGATCGACATCAAGCTTCCGCTCGGCGAGCTGCAGCTTCCGGCGTTCGAAGTCCCGGCGGGCACCACTCCCGACGAGCACCTTCGCCGGATGGCGGAGGCCGGCGTGCGCGCGAAGTACGGCGAGATCACGACGGACCTGCGAGAGCGGCTCGACAAGGAGCTGTCGGTCATCGGCAAGCTCGGCTACTCCGGGTACATCCTCATCGTGCAGGACTTCATCCGTTATGCGCGAGAACACGGGATCCTCACCGCGGTGCGTGGGTCCGCGGGTGGATCGCTCGTGAACTATGCGATCGACCTCACCGACATCGACCCGATCCGCTACGGGCTCATTTTTGACCGCTTCCTCAACCTCGAGCGCTACACCCTGCCGGACATCGACGTCGACTTCATGGACAACCGCCGCGACGAGGTCATCGCGTACGTCACCGAGAAGTACGGTGCCGATCGCGTCGCGCAGATCGGCACGTTCAACACGATGCTCGCCCGTGCGGCCGTGCGCGACGTCGCGCGCGTTCTCGGCATGCCCTACGGCGAGGCCGATCGCGTCGCGAAGAGCATCCCGTTCGGCGTCACGCTCGAGGACTCCCGCCGCATGGTGGCCGAGCTCCGGGACCTCGAGCAGGAGCCGCACGTCGAGCGCCTGTTGGACCTCGCCGAAAAGGTCGAGGGACTCGTGCGATCGACGGGTACGCACGCTGCAGGCGTGGTGATCACGGCCGAACCGCTGAGCCAGCTCGTCCCGCTCGAGCGCTCGAAGGGAACGTCGGCGATCCAGACGCAGTACGAGGACAAATCCCTCGAGAAGCTCGGCCTCCTCAAGTTCGACTTTCTCGGCCTATCGAACCTGACGATCCTCGACGAGGCGCTGAAGCTGATCAAGACCTCGCGCGGGATCGACATCGATCGCGCCCGGATCCCGCTCGATGACCAGAAGACCTTCGACCTGCTCGGCTCGGGCGAGA
>JANNHF010000131.1:0-10483 GCA_031404235.1 Chloroflexota bacterium | reverse complement strand
CCCGTCGTGGACACGCCGGTGATCGAGATCGTCGTGACCGAGATGTCCGAGTCCGGGATCGAGCGTGTCGTGCTGGTGGTCGGCCCCGGCAAAGAGTGGATCGAGGCGTACTTCAAGCCGAACGCGCGCATCGAGGCGCGGCTCGCGGCCGACATGCGCACCGAGGATCTCGCGCTTCTCAGGCGCGCCGAGAAGCTGGCGCAGGTGAAGTCCGTCCTGCAAGCCGAGCCCAAGGGAAACGGACACGCGGTGCTCCAGGCCCGCGCGCTCGTTGGCGACGAGCCGTTCGCGATGCTCTGGGGTGACGACATCATGCTGGGCGCGGAACCCGCGCTGATGCAGCTGATCAAGGCGCGCGAGCGCCTCGGGGGCGGAAGCGTCGTCGGGTGCATCCGGGTGGGGAAGAAGGACATCAGCCGCTACGGCGTCGTCGCGGGGACCGAGGTCGACGACGAGACGCTTCGGGTCATCGGCATCGTCGAGAAGCCGACGCCGGAGGAGGCCCCCAGCGATCTGGCGGCGGTGCATGGGTATGTCCTGGAGCCGGAGATCTTCGACGTCCTGGCGAAGCAACCGCCGGGGCGGGGCGGGGAGGTCTGGCTCACAGACGCGGTCGCCGAGCTCGCCCGGCAGGGCGGGCCCGTCTGGGCGATCGAGCTGAAGGGCCAGCGCTACGACTGCGGCGACAAGATCGGCTACGTGAACGCCTTCGTCGACGCCGCACTGGGCCGCAGCGACACGGGACCCGCCGTTCGCGCCCATTTGGAGGGCCTCGGCTGGAAGGCGCCGCGCGCACGGTAAGCGTCCACTTGGCCGCCTAAACAGGGTCCCAGGCGTCTAAACCCCGGCTCGCGAGCCTCTGGTAGCATCTCTGGCGTCCCCCCTCAGTACACCTAGGGCATCGCCATGACCGAAAGCGCGGGGGGGTGGTGGTGGGAAGTGCATCGGAGACCGGTTGCTGAGCTGCTGCGTGTCGCCTCGCTTGGACTGCTGACGCTCGTTGCGTTCGGCGCCTCGTTGGCGCTCGCGTCCGTCGCGAAGACCGAGACGGTCGCGTATCTGGCCGACGCCGGTCGTGTCAGCCGACTATCGCGTTCGCTGCCCCGGCAGGTACCGCTTCCAGAGCCGGCGCTCCTCCGCATCGGCGCTCCAAGCGTCTCGCTCACGGTGCTCGACGGCGGCGGGACGACCGCCCTCCGCGCGCCGCGGGCGACGACGGTGGCTGAGGCGCTGGCCGTCAACGGCGTCGAGCTCGGTCCCCACGACCGCATGTCGACCGCGCCGGACACCCTCGTGAGCGCAGGCGACGTGATCCGTGTTGTTCGCGCGGACGAGTACGACGCCGTGGTCCGCGAGCCGCTGGCCTTCGCCGTCGTGACGATCCGGGATGCCGGCCTCGCCGTCGGCCGGGTCATCGTTGCGACCGCCGGCGTGCCGGGACTGGCGGACAACACCTACCGCGTCCGCACCGAGGACGGAGCGGAGACGAGCCGGACGCTGGTGGACAGCGCCGTGATCGTCACGCCGGTGGCCGAGGTCCGACAGGTCGGGACCAAGCCGGCGCCGGTGCCGGCCGACATCGAGTCGATGATCCGCTCGGCGGCCGGCAGGTGGGGCGCCGATCCGACGCAGCTGCTGCGCGTCGCCTGGTGCGAGAGCCGCTACAACCCGTCGGCGTACAACGCCTCGTCCGGCGCGTCAGGGCTCTTCCAGTTCATGCCGCGGACCTGGGCCGCGAACAGCGTCCGAGCGGGGTACAGCGGCGCGAGCGCCTTCGATGCCGTCGCCAGTGCCAACACGGCGGCGTACATGTTCTCGATCGGGCAGGCCTGGCAATGGAGCTGCAAATAGCGGCAGCCGTCTAACCTTCGTCGCGGTGGACATCGCCGACCCGCACGGCCTGAAGAGCGTCCTGCGCCGGCACGGCGTACGACCCGCGACCTCGCTGGGCCAGCGCTTCCTGGTCGACCGCGGCGTCCTCCGGGACATCGTCGAATCCGCCGAGCTGTCGCAGGACGACGACGTCCTCGAGGTCGGACCCGGGCCTGGCGTGCTCACCGCCCAGCTGGCCGAACGCGCGCGCTCGGTCGTCGCGGTCGAGATCGACGAGCGCATGGTGGCGGTGCTCCGCGACACGCTTGCCGAGCACCAGAACGTCACGATCGTCCGCGCCGACGCGCTCGAGGTGGACCTATTCGCCCTGGCCGCGCGCCGACCGACGCGCATCGTCGCCAACGTGCCCTACCAGATCACGACGCCGCTCCTCGAGCGGTTCATCGGTGACGATCGACGGCCGCCGCTCATCGTTGTGCTCGTCCAGGAGGAGGTCGCGCGCCGCACGGTGGCGACCGAGTCTTCGGGGAAGGAGCGTGGCTACCTCTCGATCTTCGTGCAGTCGTTCGCCGACGCACGGATCGTGTGCCGCGTTCCGCCGAGCGCGTTCCGCCCTGCGCCGAAGGTGAGCTCCGCCGTCGTCGCGCTCCGCACGCGCGCACGGCCCGCATTCGCGCCGCTCGAGCGGCATGCCTTCTTGCGCTTCGTGAGCGACGTCTTCCGTCACCGCCGTAAGCAGCTCCGCGGCGCGCTGGGTCACGAGGCCGGGGTGGCTCCGGAACGCGCGGAGGCCGCGCTCAGGGCCTGCGGCATCGAGCCGACGCGCCGAGCCGAGGAGCTCTCGCTCGACGAATGGGTCGCGCTGGCGCGAGCCCTCGACGTACCGACGGACGGGGCGTCGAAGCGGCCGTGACGCGCTCGGTCACGACGAGCGCGCCCGCGAAGATCAACCTCGCGCTCGCGGTGCTCGGAACGCGTGACGATGGGTATCACGACCTGCGCAGCGTGTTCGCGACGATCGACCTCGCCGATCGTGTCCGCGTCGCGCCATCCCGACGTTTGGAGGTCCGCATCGCGCCGGGTGTCGGCGCGCCGCCCGGCCAGGACCTCGCGACCCGTGCCGTGCGCGCCATGGCCGCGGCGACGGGTCATGAACCCGCGGCGTTCGTACACATCCGCAAGCGCGTTCCGGTCGCCGCCGGTCTCGGCGGCGGCTCGAGCGACGCGGCCGCGGTGTTGCGCGCGCTCGCGACGCTCTGGCAACGCGCGGATGTCGATCTCGTCGCTCTCGCGGCAACGGTCGGGTCGGATGTGCCGTTCTTCGCGAGCGGCGCTCGCGTCGCTCTCGTTGCCGGACGGGGCGAGCGCGTCGAGCCGTTCCCCGATCCACCGCTGGCGCATGTGGTCATCGTGCGGTCGCGCGCTCGCCTGGCGACGACGGACGTCTTCGCCGCGCTGAAGAGCGATGACCGCGGCGCCGCGGCGGCCGTCGACCGGCTGCGGGATGCGTTCGCGCGCCGCACCGTCACACCGCAGCTATTGCGCGAGTGCGCGCAGAACGATCTGCTCCGAGCGGCGGAGCGTCTCTGTCCCGATGTCGCGGAGGCGCGCGCGCGCGCTGCGCAGCGCGGCATCACGCTGGCCCTCAGCGGCAGCGGACCGACGCTCTTCACGGTCGCGGACGATCGTCGCGATGCGCTGCGGACCGCGCGCATCCTGCGCCGGCTTGGCCTTGTGGCACACGCACACACGATGGCTGGCTAAGGGTCGGAAGACCGGGCGAGCGAGGGCTGTCCCCTTAACGTGGAGACATGGACAACAGCCGCGGAGACATGACCGTGCGCCAAGCTGGTCAAAAAGGCGGGACCTCGACCGCCGGCAAGCACGGAGCGTCCTTCTTTCGCGAGATCGGCAAGCGCGGTGGGCAGGCCCGCAAAGGTCAGCTCGGCACCGAGGGCTACGCAAAGCTCGGTCGTAAGGGCGGCGAGGCGCGCAAGACGCAGCTTGGATCGAAGGGGTACGCGGACCTCGGGCGCATGGGCGGCGAGGCGCGAAAGACGCAGCTCGGCAGCGACGGATACGCGGAGCTCGGGCGCAAGGGCGGGCGCCGTGTCGCGGAGCTCATCCGGCGTGGAAAACAGCCCCCCAGTGGCGAGGAGACCGGCGACCCCCGCTAGTCCCGAATATCCTTTGGCCGTGTCCGCTGGGGCGTGGCCAAGTGGTAAGGCAGGGGACTTTGAATCCCCGATCCCAGGTTCGATCCCTGGCGCCCCAACCCGCCTGACCCGCCAATCTCCGAGATGACCGCAGGTCCGCCGGGCATCGTGCTCGCGGCGGGTCTGGGCACGCGGATGCGGTCGCAAACGCCGAAAGTCCTCCACCTCGTCGCTGGCAAGCCGCTGATCTCGCACGTACTCGACGCCGTGCGCGGTGCCGGCGCACGCCCCGTGGTCGTCCTGTCGAAGGAAGGCGCGCCGGCCCGGGCGATCGTCGGAGACGACGCCGTCGTGGCGATGCAGGATCCCCCGCGCGGCACCGGCGACGCCCTCCGCGTGGCGCTCACGAGCATCTCCGACGCGTCTGGCGCCGCCTTCATCGTGTACGGCGACACACCGCTGCTCCAGGCGAGCACGCTGCGCGCGCTGGCCGAGCTGCGCGCCAGCCGTGGCGCACCCCTGGCGCTGCTCTCCGGTGTGGTGGGAAGTGCGAACGCGTACGGGCGGGTGGTCCGCGACGCGAGCGGCGACGTGGCCCGTGTCGTGGAGGCGCGGCTCGCCACCGCCGACGAACGGCGGCTCCCCGAATCGAACCTCGGTGCGTATGCCGTCGACCTGGCCTGGCTGCGAAAGGCGGTGCCGCGCCTCCGCGCGAACGAGACCGGCGAGGTCTTCCTCACCGACCTCGTCGCGCTCGCGGTCGCCGACGGAGCGCGCGTGGCGGCCTACTCGACCGACGATCCCGCTGAGGGCATGGGCGTCAACACGCGCGTCGAGCTCGCGGCAGCGGAGGATGCCCTGCGGCGCCGGATCCGCGATCGCCACATGCTGGCCGGTGTGACGTTCCACGACCCGAGCTCGTCGCTCGTCGATGCCGACGTTGAGATCGCACCCGATGCGGTGATCGAACGCGGCTCGGTGCTGGAAGGACGTACGCGGATCGGCTCTGGCACGCGGATCGGCCCGTATGCGATCGTGCGCGACACGACCGTCGGCGAGCGCTGCCGCGTGGAGGCGTCGGTGCTCGAGGGCGCCACGCTCGAAGACGACGTGCGCATCGGGCCCTACTCGCACCTCCGCGTCGGCGCGCATCTCGAGAAGGGCGTCGAGATGGGGAACTTCGGCGAGGTGAAAAACGCGCGCCTGGGCAAGGGGACGAAGATGCATCACTTCTCGTACGTTGGCGACGCGCTGGTCGGCCAGCGCGTGAACATCAGTGCCGGCGTCATCACGCTGAACTACGACGGCGTCCGCAAGCATCGGACGGAGATAGGAGACGACGCCTTCATCGGCTCGGACTCGCTGCTCCGCGCGCCGATCAAAGTGGGCGCGCGTTCCACGACTGGCGCAGGCTCCGTCGTGACGAAGGACGTACCGGACGACATGCTCGCCGTCGGCGTCCCGGCCCGCATCCGGAAGAAGACGGAGCGGAAGGACAAGGCCACCTGATGGACGCCATCGCCTGGCAGCTGCTCCTGCTCGAGCTCGCGCTCGTCGTCCTCGTGGCGGTGCTCTCCGCGAGCGAGGCCGCGATCAACATCGTGCGGCGACCGGGAGTGCTCGACGATCTCGACGTGCGCGGCCGCCGCGGAAAGCGCGCCGGCGCGATCGGCCGCCGCGCCGGTTACTACCTGGCCGCGATCCAGGTGGCTGAGTTCCTCATCGTCTTCACCTACGCTGGCATCGCCGCCGCGTTCATCGCGCCGCGCCTCTCGGCGCTCCTTGCGTTCTTTCTGGGGATCGATACGACGGCGATCTTCACGGACGTGAGTGCCGTCGCCGTCACCGTCGCGGTGCTTTCCCTCATCGCGGTCCTGTTCGGCCTCTTCGTCCCGCGCGCGATCGCGGCCCGCCACGCGCAGGGGACGCTGCTGCTCCTGGCCTTCCCGCTCGAGCTGATCACCTGGCTGACGCGGCCGATCGTCACCGTGCTGTTCCGGGTCACGCAGGTCATCGTCCGCCCGTTCGGCGGCACCGCGCCGCAGCCCGGCGTCGTGACCGAAGACCAGATCCGCGCGCTCATCGAGACCGGTCAGGCGCAGGGTGTCCTCGAGCGCAAGGAGCAGGAGATGATCAGCTCGATCTTCGAGATGGGCGACAAGACCGTCGCCGACGTCATGGTCCCGCGAACGGACATCGTCGGCCTCGACGTCGAGACCACGGCGCAGGAGCTCCTCGACCGGATCACGACGGTCGGCCACTCACGCATCCCGGTGTACGAAGGATCCGCCGACAACATCATCGGGACCCTGTACGTGAAGGACGTGTTCCGCCGCATCGCCCGGGGCGACCGTGAGCTCGAGCTCCGGCAGTTCCTGCGACCGGCGGTCTTCGTGCCGGAGACGAAGAAGGTGGATGCCCTCCTGCGCGAGATGCAGAAGGGCAAGGTCCACATCGCGATCGTCGTCGATGAGTACGGAGGCACGGCAGGGCTGGTCACGATCGAGGACCTCGTCGAGGAGATCGTGGGCGAGATCCGCGACGAGTACGACGTGGAGCACGAGCTCGTGCTTCCGGTCTCCGAGAGCGAGGCGCTGATGGATGCGCGCATCCCGTTCGAGGAGGTCCGAGAGACATTCGGGCTCGAGGTGCAGCCGACGGAGGCCTACGACACCCTCGGGGGCTTCGTCACGGCGCAGCTCGGACGCTTCCCCCGTCAGGGCGAGTCGTTCGACGCGGCCGGCGCCCGTTTCGTGGTCGAGACGATCGAGGGAAAGCGCATCCGCCGTGTCCGCGTCACGCGACTGCAGCGCAGCGTGGAGTCGGCTTGACCGAGATCGGCCCCGGCGACGAGGAGCTCGTGCGCGTCGCCTCCCTCGCACGGCAGCGCGCCCATGCGCCGTACTCGAAGTACAAGGTCGGCGCCGCGATCCGGACCAAGCGCAACAAGGTGCACAGCGGTGCGAACGTCGAGAACGCCTCGTACGGCCTCACCGTCTGCGCGGAGCGGACCGCCGCGTTCGCAGCCGTGAACTCGGGCGACACCGCGTTCGACGCGGTCGCGATCGTCATCGACGACGAGCGCCTGCCGACGCCCTGCGGCGCGTGCCGTCAGGTGCTCGCGGAATTCTCACCTGACATGCGCGTGATCCTCGCGACCGCGGGCGGCAAGCGGAAGGTCACGACGCTGCGCGAGCTCCTGCCCGATCCCTTCCTGCCGGAGAACCTCTCGTAGCTTCACGCTAGCCGGCGAAACGGAGTCGCGCGACCTCGCTCCATAGCCCGCCCGACTGGTCGTGGACGACGATCTCGGTGACGGTGAGGTCGGCATCGAGAAGCAGATCGCCGAGCGACGCCCAGGCCTCGTCGGCCTGCGCATCGCTCCCGATGCTGTCGCGGTGCAGGAGGGTGACGTGCGGACGGTACGTCGCTCGCTCGGCGCCGAGAACGGCCTCGCGGAACCGCCGAAGGTCGCCGTGCGGATCGTCGACGACGAGAAAGATGCCGGGGTCGGGTGTTATCCAGCGCGCCGAACGCGAGACCCGCAGCCGCAGCGGAGGCATCGACCGGGCGGAGGCGGTCAGCAGCTCGAGGTCAGCTGGCTCGTCGATGACGGTGACGTGCGACTCGACGGTCGCGGCCGTGCGGGGATCCCAGCGGTGGCGGAGCTCATCCACGGTGGCGCGAAGCGATCCGCTGAGCTCGACGATCGCGATACGGCGCGTAGGTGTAGTGGCCACGGCGACTACTGCGGCGTGCCCGATTACTGCGGCGTGGGCGGAGCCCACACGCCAAGCAGATGAGGGCAGCGAAGCTGCCCGATTACGTCGGCGTCTGCGCGTCGGTGAGCGCGCGGTAGAACGCGGACGCGTTCGTCATCGGCAGGTTCTCGAGGCCGCTGGAGATCCGCTCCTGAGAATGCTCGCCGGCCGACTCGAGATGCAGGACCCCAAAGTCGCGGATCAGCGAGAGCGGGAAGGGCCGGGCGAGGCTCGCGTCCTGGACTCGATCGAGGAGGAGCGCGGCCTGATTGCGATTGAAGACACCCCAGCGCGCGATGACGCGACGGTCGGTGAGCACGTACCACCGCCGACTCCAGGGGATCCAGCGGAACGCGAGCCACACGAGCAGCGCCAGCGCGGCGATCAGCAGCACCCCGGCGAGCAGCTCCTGCCCCTGGCCGGAGGCGTAGAGAGCCCCGACGACGAACAGGATCTCGAGCACTACGAAGAACTCCCAGAGGAAGAGCGGCCGTGTGGCCATGAGGACCCGCTCGTTCGGCTCGAGGATGAGATCGCCGGGCGCATCGCCCCGTCTGTCGCGGTCGGACACCCGGCGAATCTTAGGCGGAGAGCGTCCCCGCCGCCGCGGGCTCCGCCGCACCGGTCGCGCTCGCGACGAGGTGATCAAGGAGGCGCAGCGATTCCTCGCTCTTGGCGACGCCGTGGAGAAGGTGTAGCGCGCGACCGCGGTGAGTGTCGATCTCACGCTCGAGCATCGGACGCACGCCGAGGTCGTCGAGGATCGCGCGGATGCGGTCCACGTTCTCTGCTGGCAGCGGGGCCGCCGGTGAGAAGAGCTCGCCGAGCTGCGCGCGGACCCGCGGCGACGCGCGCTCGAACGCGAGCACGACCGGCAGGGTCTTCTTTCGCTTCACGAGGTCGTTCATCTCGACCTTTCCGGTGCGCTCCGTAGACGCCCAGATGCCGAGCAGGTCGTCGTGCGCCTGGAACGCCTGCCCGAACTCCTCACCGAACCGCGCCAGCTGCTCCCGCACGGCGGGATCGTCGCTCGCGAGCATCGCCGCGCTCTGCGCCGAAGCGGCGAAGAGCGCGCCAGTCTTGCGCGCGGCCATGACGCGGTAGCGGTCCGCGGTCACATCGGTGCGCGACTCGAAGCTGATGTCGAGGAACTGGCCTTCGCACACGCGTACGCAGGTCTGGTCCATCAGGTTCGCGAGATCCAGGATGCGTTCCGCCGGAAAGCCCAGGGTCCGCAGGCGCTGCACCGCGAGTCGCGACACCGCGTACATGCCGTCCCCGGCGTTGATCGCCTGCGGCACGCCCCAGACCGACCAGACCGTCGGGCGGTGATGACGGGCCGGGTCCTGGTCCTCGATGTCGTCATGGATCAGCGTGAAGTTGTGCAGGAGCTCGATCGCCGCAGCAGCCGGCAGCGCCTGTTGCGCTCGCTGCGCGCCAGCGAGGGCCTCGAACACGAGCAGGCACAACAGCGGCCGGAGGCGCTTGCCGCCGCGTGGTCGCGCGGCATCGAGGCCGAGGTGGTACAGCATCATCCCGTAGAACGGCTGCAGCGCCGGCTCTGGCTGGGTCAGTAGTGAGCGAATCTCCTCATCGATCGAGGCGACGCGTGCCTCGAGAAGCGTCTGTGACGACTGCGTTCCCACTGTGTTCGATGATACGGGCGCGAACGGTCACGCGGTGACACGGACGTTCACGCAGCGTCACGAGCGATTAACATGCGTCCTTGATGGCGTCGCGCACGTATCGCGCCGAGGCGATCGTCCTTCGGACGGTCGATTTCGGAGAGGCCGACCGCATCCTCGTGCTCTTCACCCGCCACTTCGGGAAGCTCCACGTCGTTGCCAAGGGCATCCGACGTGCGACGAGCCGCATGGCGGGGCACGCGGAGCCGCTGACGCATGCCACCTATCAACTCGCTCGGGGTCGCGAGCTCGACGTGCTCACCGGCGCGGAGACGCGAGCGATCTACCCCGCCATCCGCGACGACCTCGTGCGCATCGCGGCGGGTTGGTATGTCGCCGAGCTGACCGATCGCTTCACGCCCGAGCACGAGCCATCAGCGCCGCTCTTCGAGCTGCTCGAGACGGCCCTGCGACATCTCGACGCGGGCCACTCGCCGGGTCTGGTCTGCCGCTGGTTCGACCTGCATCTGCTCGACCGCGCCGGCTTCCGGCCCGAGCTGTACCAATGCGTTTCGTGCCGCGAAGAGCTGCAGGAGCGGCAGAACGCCTGGAGCGCCGCCGCGGGCGGCGCACTCTGTTCCTCCTGTGCGGCGAAACTGAGCGGCCAGCTCGCGCTCACCGTGCGCGCGCTGAAGTCGCTGCGCTACCTGCTCCAGAGCGACTTCGCCGGCGCCGCGCAGCTCCGTGTCGACGGACCGCTCGCGAGCGAGCTCGAGCACCATATGCGCTTCTTCGTTCAGCACGTCATCGACCGTGAGATCATCGCCGCCCGCCTGCTCGACGAGATCCGCGCGCTTCCGCCGCTCCCGAGCCCCGCGGTCTCGTGACCGTCTCGGATGTAGCGGAGAAGCTCACCTCCCTCGCGAAGCGGCGCGGGTTCGTGTTCCCGTCCAGCGAGATCTACGGAGGCGCGGGCGCGACCTGGGATTACGGGCCGCTCGGCGTCGAGCTCAAGAACAACGTGAAGCGAGCGTGGTGGCGCGCCATGGTGCAGGTTCGCGAGGACGTCGTCGGTCTCGACGCCGCGATCCTCATGCATCCGAGGGTC
>JANNHF010000130.1:0-9178 GCA_031404235.1 Chloroflexota bacterium | reverse complement strand
CCAGTCTGATGCCGCCGGTGTCGTCGCCCAGGCCGAGCAGGGACCGGTCGAGATCCGTCGGTATAGCGAACCCGTCGCGTACATCGAGAGCGTGGATCAGCACCGCGAGCATCAAGAGCTGGACGCCGCGCTGAACCGCGCGGTCTGGGCTCTCGATCTCGCTCGGGCGATGGGTGATGTAAAGGAAGGGAACTTCGAGCGGTGGGAAAAGGTGGCCGCAACCCTGCGCACCAGGTACCCCAAGCCTTAACAGCGACGCCGCGGCCGGTGATCCTCGGCCGGCATGCCACGGCCGAACTGTTCGAGCTTCTCGACTACGTTCTGGCTCAGAGTCCTCGCAACGCCAACCTCATGGCAGAGCGCATCACCAAGGAAGTTCAGCGCATCGCGCGCGACCCCGAAACCCGTGCGCCAGAACCAGATGTCCCCGGCCTGCCCACGGGCGCCGTTGCCCGCAGAGCGACGGTGAGTGGCTACACGATCCGGTGGGTCTATCCATTCGCGGTCGACGGCGAGCCGAACGTGCTCGTGGTCTCGATCCGGCGGGGTAGCCGCAAGGCGCTCGACGATCCGGCGTATCTACTGCGCTGGCTGGAAGAACGCGCTCGACGCGAGCCCTGACCGCGCGACTCGGCAGGCGCGAGAGGGAACGTTTTGCTGGTATGCTGTCTTAGTGGCAACCGCCCCAAAGAAGAAGGTGACCTTCTACATCTCGGAGGACGTGCTCCGCGCAGCGAAAGTGAGCGCGGCGAGGACCGACCGGCGCGACTCCGAGGTCGTCGAGCGAGCGCTCCGCGAGTACCTCGGCTTCGATGTTCTCGAGCGAGTCTGGGCGCGCAGCGAGCTGAGCGAGAAGGAGGCGATGGACCTCGCGGTTTCCGAGGTCCACGCAGCGCGTCGGCGGAAGCGTGCGTCGCGTCGTCCTTGACCCGAATGTCCTGATCTCGGCGCTGCTCACGCCTCGCGGCGCGAGCGCCAGCATCGTCCTTCACCTGCGCACCGGCGCTTTCGAGCTTGTGACGTCCCCCGCCCTCCTGGCTGAACTTCGAACGGTCCTGCGGCGCGACAAATTCCGGCCCTACGTGAGCCTGGAGGAGGCGGAGGAGTTCGTTGAGCTGATCCGGCGGGAGAGCACGTCGATGGAGGATCCGGAACCACCGGCGGTGCCACTGAGCGAGGATCCCGGTGACGAGTATCTGATCCAGCTGGCACGCGCGGCACGCGCCGATGCGCTCGTGTCGGGCGATCCGCACCTCACGCGGCTGAGGTCGCGCATCCCGGTGAAGACTCCGCGGGAGTTCTTGAATTCGCTCGGATGATGGCGGGCAGCGGGTCGCTAGACGCGGGCGAGTCCCTTTGCGTATCCGACCACCCAATCGAGGAAGACCGGCCACGCAGCGACGCCTGGGGGAAGCAGCGGTGGGGACGCCTCGGCCGAACCAAGGAGATCCCCGTGCTCCTCAAGAAGACGTACGGCGGCGACCGCGTTTTGTAGGTCACCGCGCTTCGCGGCGCCGTTCGCGACCTCGAGCAGGACATGCAGCAGCCCGAGGGATCGGCTCCACGGTGTGAACCGCTCGGGGAGAGGACCAAGAAGGGCTTTGATCTGCGCGGCCTTCGCCAAAGAGAATCTGTCCGCGTTGACCGCGCGGACGCTTTTCACGACTCCCGCGAAGCGCAACGCCTCGAGCTCGTTGAGCACATTGCGCTTGCCGTAGTTCGTCTCGGCCGAAAGGTCCGCAGCTGTCAGCGCTGCTCCGGGCCGCGAGAGGAACGCACGGATCAGCTCAGCGCGGGCACCGACGCCGAAGACCGCTCGGATCCGAACCGAGATGAGCGCCGGACGCGTCAGGTCCTCGAGGAGAAAGCGTGCGCGCGAGCGGAAAGCGAGTGGCTTTGCGCCGGCCGCCGGCCAGCCCGCTCCGCCATGCGCGTTGATCGTCGCGGCGTACTCGCGGAACAGCGCGCTATCCAGCGCTCCCCACCCGGCGATGACATTCTTCAAACGGGCCTTCGAGACATAGGTCCCGTAACGCAGCACCCAGTCGATCGACTCATCGCGCAGCCGAGCGTCCAGGTCGCTGTGCGTCGCGGTGAACGCGATGAGTGCTTCCGGGTCGATGAAATCGTCCGAGTGACGTCGAGGGACCGTAGCGGCGACGCCGAGCTCGTGCCACTGGCTCCACAGCGTTTCGAGGATGTACTCGCGGAGACCTCTATAGGTCGGCATCGCGAGTCTCCAGTTCGCGAAGCAGGCCACGCAGCTCGTTCTCGAAGCCCGCACTTGGATCGTGCGTAGTTGCCCAGGCCGCCGCGGCCCGGAGTTCGTCGGGCGTCGGATCGAGCCGCCGCAGATCCTCAAGGTGCTTGCTCCGCGGACCTTGATCCACCGCGGCATACAGCTTGAAGAAGACCTGGTCGCGGCGATCGGCGACATGCAGCGTCAGGCCTTCCCAGTCCCGACGATGGGCACGCTCAAGCATCCCCGCGGGCAGGCCGAACTCCATGAGCGAGCGGGGGCCGGGGTTGAACCACGCGACCGGAAGGCGCAGCAACCGCGCCGTGTCCTCGACAGCACGTTGCAGCGGACCAGGCAGGTCAACGAGAGGGACGAGCGCTGCGCTCTCGACGAGCGCGACGACGTCGATGTCCCGCGTTGGCCGGGTGATCAAGCCGAGGAGCTGCAGCGCACCTCCGCCGATCGCGACCAGCTCGTATCGGAGGCCGCGCTCAGCTAATAGCTGCCCGAGCGTCTTGAGCGGTTCCTCGAAATCGTCCCGTTCGGCTTCCACGATGTACGCATGTTATATACGCGTGTCACGCATGTAAAGTACCCGCAGCCTGGCTCAGCCATGGACGGCGGGGCTCAGCCGAGCGCGAAGAGCGCTCGCGAGATGGAGCGCGTCCATCCCGCGCAGGAGGTGGCGATTTGCGAGATCGCCCGCGCGCGCGCTGAGTCGCAGATCCACGTGAAGCGTGTTTACGGATGCCCACACGTGATCCAGCGATCGCGCGGCGGCGGCCCCATCGGCGCGGCGCGAGCGCGCGCCCCGAGCGATCGTCGAACGGCACTCGGTGACGAGGAGCGACTCGCCCGCTGACACGCGCCGCAGGTAGACGCTCAGCGACGCCTTGAGCTCACGGACGCCCACCCGTTCAGTCATCACCACATCTTCTCGCACTGTGGTCATCTTCTCAAAGTCCGCCGCACCGGGTGGCGATCCGCGATGAGCCAGCCGTTGGGCCATCGCGTGCCTAACTTTGTCTTTTATACGTCAGACCGGTATTATCCTTCAGGAGTATAAAAGCCAATGGACATACAAAACGAGGTCAGCGTGATCGTGCGCAGGGCACTAGCTGAGCTAGCGCCAGTTGCGGTCAGGGCTGACAAGCAAGGCAGAGTGCGGATAAAGCTGGGAACACGTCATCGCCCCTTGGAGGTCCTATGGGCAGGTGACGGTTGGCCGTCTGACGTCAGGCGAATCGCCGCTCCCAACAAGCCCTGGCCGCGAGCGCACGTTGTCGTCGCCAGACGACTGACCCAATCGTCGGTCGACTGGCTACGCGAACAAGATGCCAACTGGATAGATGGGACAGGGCTTGCCAGGATCGTTACCCCCGACGGACTCCTGGTCTTCCGAGAGCCTGTCGAAGCGACACCCGATTCAGCGTCGAAGGTGCCGCGTTTCTCTTGGTCCGATGTGCGAAAGGATGTCGCCGAGGTCGTCCTAAGCAAGCGCGAGGTACCGCGAGCGGCCGAAATCGCGAACGAGACGGGCTGGTCGCCGATCGCTGTCGCAAAGGCGCTCAGCACGTTCGACACGTCGGGTTGGACCGCGAAGTCCGGCTCCGCACGCGGTCCGGGCGCGCAGCGCAAACTGGCTGAGCCCCAGCGAATGCTGGATGCTTGGGCTGAGGCCGTCGGAGCAGAACAGCGCACGACCATTTCAGCGCACGCTGCGTTTACTGACGCCATCGGCTTTCTCAACGAACGACTCGCCGTGCCCCTCAACAAGATCAATGCTCGCTGGGCCGCATCGGGTTGGGTTGGAGCCCAACTGGTTGCCCCGTATGTCACAAGCAGTCCGACGCTTCACGTGTACGTGGACGTCGCCACATTCGACACCCAACTACTCACGTTGCTTCAGGGGCTTCAGATCCGTGTGGTGACTGAAGGCCCACGGATCGTGTTCTGGCGCGGTCGGCAGGTCGTATTTGCGGAGTCGCGACGTTATCCGACCCCTGTGGTGGATCCTCCCCGACTGTATGCGGACTTGCTTCGTCTTGGCGGCCGCGCTATCGAGGCAGCCCAAAACGTCAGGGAGCAGCTGATTGACCACTGAAGCGCCGCGGTCGCGTGACGCGCGGGCTCTGGCGCAGCGCGCCATGGTCGCGTTGTTGTGGGAACTACGGAGAACGAGTGTTCGGCCCATCGTCTTAGGTGGCCTCGTGCCACAGGTCCTTGCCGGGGTGGACCGTGAAGGTGTTCCTGACCACATGGGCACGAACGACGTAGACCTTCTGATCGCACTCCATGTGGAGGACAACTCGAGCCGAGTCGATGAAGGTGCCCACGAACCTGATCTTGGGCCCCTTGAGGCAGCCCTCGTAAGGGCCGGGTTCGTGTGCGATCCAAAGATCGACGGATGGCGCTGGATCGCGCGGGTCGATAACCACAGCGTCAAAGTCGAGTTTCTCTGCGATCGCGACGACGTTCAGGACAGGGCCGTTATTCGACCGCAGGGCTGCACGAATCTCCGGTTCGCGAACCTTCGGGGGACTGGCTATGCCGCCCGCGACTTCGTTGAGGAGAACGTCACCGACCGCCTGCCAGATGGAACGCCTGCGACGGTGACGGTTCGGTTCGCCGGCCTTCAGGGATACCTTCTCGCCAAGCTGGCGGCGTTGTTAGATCGACAGCTCGACAAGGACCACTACGACCTCGTGTACGTGCTCCTACATCACAAGGCGGGAACCGGTCCGCGTGGAGCTGCGGAAGCGCTTCTGGCCGGGCCCCTCAGACGCGACCTGCCTTCGCTGGAAAACCGGTTCCGGGAATTGGCCTCGAGGTTCTCGCGACCAGATGACCACGGGCCTGTCGCGTACGCCAAACAATTCACCCTTGTGTATCCAGACGCGGATTTGGCGACATTGACCCAAGATGCGATCAGCGCCGTCCAAGAGTTCACCAGGCCTCTGATCGAGGAGCGGCAATAGCGCAGACCATCTGCGCGTGTCACGCATGTAAAGTGCCCGCCGCCGGGAGGTCAGTCGACCGCGAGGCGCTCGATGGTGCGATACGCGGCTTCGGCGTCACCCGTGCCACTGAGTTGATAGACGACGCCACCGATCATGACGATGCTCGGCCACGCGCGCGGTGTGGGACTGGGCGGCAGCTCGGTCCACCGGCTGGTCAGCGGACCCCAGATCTCCGCGCTGCGCAGCGGCGCGAACTCCTCATTGCGCGGCGGCATGCCGCCGACGAGGACGACGCGGCCGTCTGGCAATTGCGCAGCCCGAGCGGCTTGACGTGGATCGACGAGCGTTCCCGACAGGATGAACTTTTCGAGCTTCACGTCGTAGCGCTCGCTCGTTCCCGAGGCCGCGCCGTCGCCGCCGATGAAAAGGATGTCGCCGCTGCTGAGCTGCACGGCGGCGTGCTGCACGCGCGGCACGAACATGCGCGGCCCCTCGGTCCAGGCGTCCGCGGGCGGGTTGTAGATCCAGGTCGTATCGGTCGCAGCGCCGCTCGCCTCGACCCCACCGGCAACGAGCACGCGGCCATCGCTGAGAGTGAACGCACTGTGCTCCGTACGCGGACTCGGGAGCGGCGAGGCGCGGAACCAGCGGTCGTTCTTCACGTCGTAGATCTCGACCGATTGCAGCAGCCGCGGGCCCTGGTTCCCGCCGATGACCATCACCATCCCGGTGAGCAAGGCAACTGCCGCATGATCGGAGCGCGCGTCGATGAGCGAGCTTGCTGAGATCCACTTCCGCTCGGCCGGCAGGTAGACGTCGACGCGGTCGACGGGATCCCAGTGCGTCTGCTTGAAGACGACGCCGCCGGTGACCACGACGTTGTCGCCGGACCCGCGCGTCATCGTCTGATGTAGCCGCCCCATGAGCTGGTCGCGCAGGACCGTGACCGCGCCGGTCTTCACGTTCACGAGCTCGCTCTCCGTGTTGGTGACGTCGGGATCGTCGCGATCGAGGCCGCCGACGACGAGGATCTCGCCGCTGGGGAGCGCCAGGGCGGTCGCGTACGCCCGCGGGTGCGAGAGCTCGCCGATGGTGTCCCAGGTGGGCGTCTTCGGCGGAGCGGGAACGCTGGTGGTCGTGCACGCGGCGACGAGGGCGACCGTTAGCGCGAACGCGAGGCGGATCACGGGCTCGCTGACTGTGCGATGGCGGGCGTGCTCACTGTGCTTGGAGAGTACTGCTCCCCGTCGGCACGTTTTGGGTCGAGAACCAGGTGACACCTTCGCGCACCAGGTCGAAGGCGACCCGGTAGGGGCCGGCGACGGCGGGAACGCGCACGATCGCGTTCACGGTGACGCTCGAGCCTGGAGCGACCGCTGCCGGGAGGGCGGTGCGGAGGCCATCCCAGACGAAGACGTTGCCGCTCGACGCGTACAGGTGGTACGAGACGTTGAACGCGCCGGGCTGCCAGGTGAGAGAACCGTTGTTGGTGAGCGTGACCGCGACGGTCGTGATCGTGTTGAGCGCCGCGCCGAAGTTGGGCGCGCTCTGATACGTCACGCCGTACATCGGCACGGCGACGGCGATCGTGCGTGATGGCAGCATCATCCCCTGACCCGAGAACCACGTGACGCCCTCGCGCACGACGTCGGGCCGCAGGATGTACGACCCGAGCGCGGTCGGCGTCGTCACGTTCATGTCGACGATGCGGACCTCGCCCACCTTCATGCCGGCGAGCGCCGTGCGCAGTCCGTCCCAGACGAGGACCTTGCCGGCCGTGTCGTACCAGTGGTAGCTGAGGTTCACATCCGAGCCCCATTCGAAGTTCGACAGGTTGAAGACCTTCACCGGCACGGTCGTCGTGACCTTCGGCGCGAGCGTGGTCGGCACGTCGTCGACGATGAACGCGCCGCCGTAGAACGGCGCGACGTACGGCGAGACGCCGACCTGCTTCACGGACGCGGGGGCGCCCTTGCCGCTGAACCAGCTGATGCCCTCGTGGACGAGATCCCACTTCAGGAGATACGTGCCCGCCGCGGACGGGAAGGCGAGGTTCGCTTGGAGCTGCACGCTCTGGCCGGGCTGTAGGTCGGCCGCGAGCTTGGTGCGCAGGCCGTCCCAGACCACAGTGGCGCCGGCAGGCGTCGTCCAGTGGTACGAGAGCGTGACTGGATTCGAGCCGGCCGCGAGCCACGGGAAGTTGCTGTTGTTGGTCACGATGATCGGCACGCTCGTGGTCGTGGCGGCGATCGCCGCGCTCGGGACGCCTGCGCTGTAGCCCGCGCCGTAGGCCGGCACGAGCTGGCCCGCCACGTTGACCGTGAAGTTCGCGGCCGCCGCGCCCTTGAGGCTGAACCAGGTGACACCTTCCTGGACGAGGTCGAAGCGCAGCGAGTACGGACCGGGTGTGGTGGGCGCCACGACGGACGCCTGCAGGCTCACGCTCTGACCGGACGCGAGATCGCCGGGCAGCTTGGTGCGCGCGCCGTCCCAGATGACGGCGGCGCCGGCGGCGTTGTACCAGTGGTAGCCGAGGTTCACCGGGTACGAGGAGGTCGTCGGGAACGTGCCCTGTCCGGTGTTCGTGATCGTGACCGGAACGCTCACCGTCTGACCGGCGGTGAACGATGGCGCCGTCAGGACCGCACCGACCGGGATGTTGTACGCGGCCTTGAAGTCGACCGACACGCCGGTCGGCGTGTCGTTGGGCGCGACGCCCTTGTCCGCGAACGCGAACTCGTTCTCTTTATAGAGGTCGATGATCAGCGTGTAGTTCGTCGGGTAGACCGGCGCCGTGATCGGGATGACGAGGTTCAGCGTCTGACCCGGCTGCACGTCGACCGCGAGCGGCGCGCGGTTCGCGCCGGGGAACACGTTGCCGGTCGCGTTGCTCACCCACTTGTAGCCAAGGCGCACGGGATTCGCGCCGGCCGCGGGCCACGCGCGGCCGCCGTCGTTGGTCACGGTCACGGTGATGATCCGCGTCTCGCCGGCGGTCCAGTTGATCGGGACGTTGTCCTTGACCCAGTCGACGCTCCAGTCGGCTGAGCGGAACGCGACGTCGCGGACGGGCGTGTTGTACAGCGAGCTCCACCACTGCCCGTTCGTCTGGAGATCCCAGCGCACGGTGTAGCTGCCGACCGCGGGCGGGACGAACGACACGTTGGCCGTGCCGGCCGCGTTCGGCGCGATGGCGGCCGAGATCGGCGTGACCGGACCCTGCGTGACGAGCGTGCCGCTCCGGTAGACGCGGTACGAAAGGCCGGTGCCGGCGGCGATCGGCGTCGCGCCGCGGTTGAAGATGGTGACGCTGACCGGTACCGCCGTGCCGGGGAACGCGGCCTTGGGCAGGTTCGGTTCGATGTACGGCAGCTGGAAGAACCCGTTCTGTAGGGCGGTCTGCGCGAGCTGCCGGAAGCCGTTCAAGATGTTGTAGATCCCGTTGCCGGGGCAGGCGGTCTGGCCGCCGTATTGGCTCACGATGTAGTTCGCGTCGCGGTGGCCCTGGATGTTCGGCGGGTTCGAGGTGACGTTCACCCACGTGCCGTTCGCGGCCTGCTCCTGGTGCGTGAAGGTGTCGGCGCCGAACGGCTGGATGCCGTACTGCTTGAACTTCATCGCGATGATGTTGACGATCCCGTTCTGCATCGTGGACGTGGTCAGCTTGGTGCTGTAGTCGCCGATCGCCGCGACGCCCATCGAGCCGTTGTTCCACCCGTAGGCGTGACCGCCGATGACGTGATCGCCGCCCGATCGACCGGTCCAGATGTTGCCGAACTTGTCGACGAGGTAGTTGTAGCCAATGTCGCCCCAGCCGCGGGTGACGGCGTGGAAGTAATACATGGAGCGGATGGTGGCGGCGACGTTGGCGCCGCCGTCATCGGTGACGGTGTGATGGATGATCGCCTTCTGCACGCGCTGGTACTTGGGCGCCCACTTCATGAGGCTCTCGTCGGCGCCCCAGTCCTGCCGCGTGAGG
>JANNHF010000129.1:0-1852 GCA_031404235.1 Chloroflexota bacterium | reverse complement strand
TCTTCGCGCCGCCGCGCTGCGCCTACGTGCCGCAGGTGCCGCGCCTCTTCAGCGATTCGCTGAAGGCGAACATCCTGCTCGGCATCGGCGCCGCCCCGTCATCGGTTGTGAACGCGGTCCGGGCGGCGGTGTTGGAGCAGGACGTCGCGGGACTCACGCAGGGCCTCGAAACGCTGGTCGGCTCGCGTGGCGTGCGCCTATCGGGTGGTCAGGTGCAGCGCGCCGCTGCGGCGCGGGCGTTCGTGCGGCGCGCCGAGCTGCTCGTGGTCGACGATCTCTCGAGCGCGCTGGACGTCGAGACGGAACGGGTGCTGTGGGAGCGTCTGCTCGACGGACCGGAGTCGAGCGATCGCCCGGCGACGATCCTGGCGGTCTCGCACCGTCGTCCCGCGCTGCGCCGCGCGGACCAGATCGTCGTCTTGAAGGATGGGCGCGTCGACGCGCAGGGCACGCTTGACGATCTGCTCGAACGCTCTGACGAGATGCGCCGACTCTGGGAGCTCGAGTCTTGACGACTCGGGCATGTTGATCGCTCATCGGAACGAGACGCGAAGTATGCTCCGAGCATTCATTCACGCGAGCGGAGGATCCGAAGTGAGCGCGCCCCAGATCGGAGTTTCGCGGATCGACCGCGATGAGCTTCGTCGGTTCATCACTGAGAAATACAGAGCGGTCGCCACCAACCCTGAACTCGGATTCCATTTCCACACCGGTCGGCCGTTGGCCTTGATGCTCGGCTATTCGGCCGATCTCATCGACCGCCTCCCCGCAGCGAACCTCGTGTCATTTGCCGGCACGGGCAACCCCTTTTTGTTCGGGGACCTGGGCGCGGGCGAGCGCGTGATCGATGTCGGCTGCGGCGCGGGCCTTGACACCCTCATCGCCGCGCAGCAGGTCGGGCCGACCGGTCAGGTCGTCGCCGTCGACATGACGGCGGAGATGCGTCAGAAGACACAAGAGGGCGCTCGCGAGATGGGACTCACCAACGTCGACGTCCGCGAAGGATTCGCGGAAGCGCTGCCGGTCGACGAAGGGTTCGCGGACGTCTTGATCAGCAACGGGGTGGTCAACCTCTGCCCCGATAAGCGCGCGGTGTTCCGCGAAATGCTCCGTGTCCTCAAGCCGGGCGGGCGGATCCAGATCGGGGACATCCTCGTGCACAAGGAAGTTCCTCAGGATTCGAAGGACGACATCGCACTCTGGAGCAGCTGAATTGCCGGTGCTCTGCTGGATGCAGAGTGGCGCGTGCTCCTGGAGCAGACTGGCTTCACCGACATTGTCATGTCCAACGAGGTCGATGTGTTCTCGGGAAGCAAGCACGAGAGTGACGCCAGAGAGTTCGAGACCCGCGGCGTCACCGTTTACGCGCGCAAGCCTGCTTAACGCGATCGCTCAGCGTGCGCGGGCGACCAGGTCGTCCGGTACGAAGGGAACACCGGTGTCATCATCCGCGCCGCGCTCGAAAGCACGCTAGAGGAAGTTGAAGAGCTGCGGCAGTCGCGCGAACTGACCTGACACGAGCACCAGACCCATGACGATGACGAGGATCCCGCCGGCGATGTTCAGCGGCCGGATCGCTCGCGCGAGAGCGCGCGTGACGCGCTGCGTCCCGCCGACGCCCGCAGCGATCAAGAGGAACGGCACGCCGAGGCCCAGCGCGTACGCGAGGAGGAGCACGGCACCGGATGCGAGGTCCTCGTTGAGGAGCAGGTCGAGCGTGACGTCGTGCTATGGGGAGTCCCACGGCGTGACGCGGACGCATTAAGCGTTGCCGAAGTTGAACCTGAGCGGCAGTCCCGTCGTGTTGCCCTCGAGGCGCAGGTCCATCTGGCGCATGAGGAACGGGATCGTG
>JANNHF010000128.1:0-12179 GCA_031404235.1 Chloroflexota bacterium | reverse complement strand
TCGCGCACGAAAAGTCCGCGGTGTACGACACCAGCGTCGTCCTGGAAGCGGTGGACGAACGCCACCGGCACTGGCGCGACGTCACTCGTCGGGAGGCGTACCTCGCGGACATCACCTACGGCCAGAACAGTGAGTTCGGCTTCGATTACCTGCGCGACAACATGGTGGATGACCTCGCAAGCATGGTGCAGCGTGATCTCAACTTCGCGATCGTCGACGAAGCCGACTCGATCCTTATCGACGAGGCCCGGACGCCGCTCATCATCAGCTCGCCCGCGGAGGATGTCTCCGAGCAGTACTACCGCTTCGCCACGGTCGCCAAGAAGCTTCAAGCCGAGACGGACTACATCCTCGAGGAGAAGCATCACGCGGTCTCCCTGACCGAGGAGGGCATCGCCAAGGCCGAGAAGATGCTCGGGCTGAGCAACATGTACGAGGGTGACGTCACCGCGGTGCACTTCATGGACAACGCGCTGAAGGCGCATGCGCTCTATCACCGAGACAAGGAGTACGTCGTCAAGGACGGCGAGGTCGTCATCGTCGACGAGTTCACCGGCCGTCTCATGCCGGGCCGCCGCTGGAGCGACGGGCTGCACCAGGCCGTCGAGGCGAAGGAAGCCGTCAAGATCCAGCGCGAGACGCGCACGTTCGCGACGATCACGATCCAGAACTACTTCCGCATGTACAAGAAGCTCGCGGGCATGACCGGGACCGCGGCCACCGAGGCCGAGGAGCTGTTCAAGGTCTATAAGCTCGAGGTGACTCAGATCCCCACGCACCGACCGATGGTCCGGAGGGACGACCCCGATCTCGTCTACGCCACCGAGCAGGGGAAGTGGAACGCCGTCATCGGGGACGTCAAGGAGCGCAACACACGCGGCCAGCCGGTGCTCATCGGCACGACGTCGGTGGACAAGAGCCAGCGCCTGTCGGACGAGCTACGCCGGCATGGCATCAAGCACGAGGTGCTGAACGCGAAGAACCACGAGCGCGAGGCGCTCATCATCGCCGAGGCCGGACAGCAGGGCGGGGTCACGCTCTCGACGAACATGGCCGGCCGCGGCGTGGACATCCTCCTCGGCCCCGGCGTGGTCGACCTCGGTGGTCTGCACGTCATCGGAACGGAGCGGCACGAGGCGCGCCGCATCGACAACCAGCTCCGCGGCCGGGCCGGCCGGCAGGGCGATCCGGGATCGACGCGGTTCTTCAATTCACTCGAGGACGATCTGATCCGGATCTTCGCGTCGGAGCGCGTCGCCAGCCTGCTCGGAAGCATGGGCATGAACGACGAGCAGCCGATCGAGTCACGAATGGTCACCGGCGCGATCACCCAAGCGCAGATCAAGGTCGAGACGCGCAACTTCGACATGCGCAAGCGCGCGCTCGAGTTCGACGACGTGCTCAACAATCAGCGCAACGAGATCTACAAAGACCGCCGCAAGATCCTGGAGAAGGGCGACGTACGCGAGACCGTCCTCGACTTCCTTCACGACGAAGCCTCCGCGATGGCCGAGGCCGAGGCGGGCTCACCCGACCCCGAGGACTGGGATCTCGACAAGCTCGCAGCGGCTCTCGGTGCGCTCGTCGGCCGCGCGCTCGCGGCGTCGTCGTTCGAGCAGCCCGCAAAGCTCGACGAGCTGAACGAGACGGTGTCGAAGATCGTCGACGATGCCTACGAGGCGAGGGAGGCCGAGCTCGGCAGTCCCGAGGTGATGCGCGCCGTGGAGCGCTGGGTGATGCTGCGGACCATCGACACGCACTGGATCGAGCACCTCACCGCGATGGAGGAGCTGCGCGAAGGGATCTACCTGCGCGGCTACGGCCAGCAGGACCCGCTTGTGGCCTATAAACGTGAGGCACATGACTACTTCGAGCAGATGCAGACCCGCGTCGCGGCCGGCGTCGCCCAGACGGTCCTTCGGGTCTCAGTGCGGACCGCCGAGCAAGCCGAGCAGACCGAACAACAGCAAGGAAGCGCGCCCCAACAAACGTCGACCTCGGGAAACGGAACGACGACGACAGCCCGGAACGATCTGCGGACGAATCGCGACGAACAAAGGCCGACGACGGCCACGGGAAAAGCGAAGCTGGGCCGCAATGATCCATGCTGGTGCGGCTCGGGGAAGAAGTTCAAGAAGTGTCATGGTCGATGACTAGCGCGCGTCGCGGGTCCTGCCGCGGAGAGCCAGCGGGCGCATCGCTCTCTCGAAACTCGCCCGCTCGCGTCACTCTCCCCCCCGCGAGCTTCATGCCGCGGGCTCAACTCTCGTTCGCGATGCACCCGCTGTCTCCTCCTGGTGGTCGCGCCACCCGCGGCGCGTACTAGCTCGCCCATGATTCAGATCCCGTTCGACCCCAGCATCCACATCGGTCCGCTTGCGATCGCGTGGCACGGCATCTTCACGGCGGTCGGCATCTTGTTCGGGGTGTGGCTACCGCTGAGGCTCATCGGTCCCCGTATGTCGGAAGATGACGCCACGGCTGTGGCGACGTGGGGTGTGGTCGGCGGCATCATCGGGGCGCGTCTCGTGCATGTGATCGATGCCTGGCAGTACTACCTCGCGAACCCGCTGCAGATCTTCCTTATCTGGACCGGAGGCATCGCGGTCTGGGGCGGCGCGATCGGCGGAGTGCTCGCCGGCGTCTTCGTCGCTATCCGGCGCGGCCTTCCGATCGGATTCGGCGCGGATGCCGCGGCGCCGGGCATCGCGCTCGGCTTCGCGATCGGGCGGATCGGCGACATCATCAACGGCGAGCACTGGGCGCTCCCGTGCGAGCCTCCACTGGGGCTCTGCGTCGGATACACGTTCGACGGCGCCGGCTACTTGGGACAGCCCGGCCCGGTGCATCTGGTCGTGGCCTATGACCTCGTTTGGAATCTGGTGAGCGTCGCCAGTGCGCTCGCCCTCCGCGGCCGAGGGCTCCCCGATGGCCTGATCTTCTGGCTCGCGGCGGCGTGGTACGCGCTCGGCCGCTTCCTGCTCGGCTTCCTGCGCATCAACGACCCGACCTACGTCTTCGGCCTGCGCGAAGACCAGGTCATCGGGATCTTCGTGCTGGCTCTGGCGATCCCGATGATCGTTCGGCTCACAACGCGCGGTCGCGCGACGGAGCCGGCAGCAATCTGATCGAGCTTCCGTTCGACCCTGATCTCGTGATCGGGTCGTTCCGTGTGGCGTGGCACTCCGTTTTCGCGTTCGTCGGCATGCTCGCCGGGGGATTGGTGTCGATCCGGTGCGCGCGCTATCTCGTGCGTGACGAACGGGTCTACCCATTTGCGATCGCGGTCGTGTTCGGCGGTCTCATCGGCGCGCGCGCCGCACACGTCACCGACAACTGGGCTCTCTATGCGAACGATCCGCTGACGGCGCTCCAGTTCTGGAGCGGGGGGATCGGGACCATGGGGGCGCCGATCGGCTCGACGATCTCCGGCTTCCTTGCGGCGCGTTGGCTGCGCCTCCCGCTCGGCTTCATGTTCGACGTCACCGTCATCGGCATCGCGCTTGGAGAGGCCATCGGGCGGATCGGCGACGTCGTCAACGGTGAGCACCACTCCGTGCCATGCGCGGCCCTTGCGTGGTGCGTGCGCTACACGCACCCGAACACGCTCGGGCAGAGCACGTCAGTCCATCCGATCGGCGTCTACGACGGCCTCCTGATGCTCGGGATATCCGTCGCCCTCTACCTCTGCTGGCGCCGCGTCCGCGGACGACCGCCCGAGGGCCGGGTCTGGCTTGCGTATCTGGTCCTCCTGGGCGGCGGCCGGTTCCTCCTGTCCTACCTCCGGACCGACCCCCTCTTCGTCGGGGGGCTCCAACAGGCCCAGCTCTTGGGCGCCCTGTATCTGGGCGCTGGAGCGGTCACTCTGGCTCTGCTGGCACGCCGAGGATCCCGGCCGGCGACCGGCCCGCGAGCACAAAATGGGGAAAAACCCCTTCTCAAGCCGGTGTCAGACCGGTAAACTCGTGTTCGGAAAGCGGCACACCGCCTGTGGGGAGCGTCATGAAAGAGTGGATCGTCTGCGAGGACAACTGCCTCAAATGTTCTTATGGCGCAACGCTCGACTGTGATGGCGATTGCCCTCGCTGCCCACGAAACACTTACTGCCCCTGCGTGACGTTCGTCAGCTTCGCGGCCGGCAAGCTGGCACCCGTCGCGCAGCCCCTCGTGACCAGCTTCGAACGACCCCGCAAGCGCTGAGCCCACGTGACAGTGGACCTGGCGGCGCTCGCCGCTCTGCGCGAGCGCATCGACCGCATGGCGGTGTTCCTTTGACCTCCCAGCTCTCCGCGGCGAGGTCGCGCGTCTAGAGGCCGAGTCCTCCGCACCCGATCTCTGGAACGACCGCCAGCGCGCGCAGCAGGTCATGAAGCGACTCGGCCTGGTACGAACACGCGTCGATCGATGGGACTCCTTCCGTCAGCGTGCGGCGGACATCGCCGAGCTCGCAGCGATGGCAGACGACCCCGCGCTCAGCGCCGATCTAGAGCGCGAGACCGCGCAGCTCACGGCCGAGGTCGACAAGGCGAGCCTCGAGGCGCAGCTCGGCGGTCCGTACGATGAGCGCGACGCGGTCCTGGCGATCTCCGCCGGCGTCGGCGGGACCGATGCGGCCGACTGGGCGCAGATGCTCGTGCGCATGTACGTGCGTTGGGCGGAGCGGCGCGGTCTCAAAGCCGAGATCGTCGAGACGACGCCCGGCGACGAGGCAGGCATCCGCAGCGCGACTCTGACGATCGAAGGGCCGTACGCGTACGGATACCTCAAGACCGAACGCGGCACGCACCGTCTGGTGCGGATCTCGCCGTTCGATTTCCAGAAACGACGGCAGACCTCGTTCGCCCTCGTCGATCCGACCCCACAGGTCGAGAGCGACGCCGAGATCGAGATCCGGCCCGACGAGCTCAGGATCGACACGTACCGCGCCACCGGCGCCGGCGGTCAGAACGTCAACAAGACCGAGACCGCGATCCGCATCACGCATCTGCCGAGCGGCATCGTCGTTGCGTGCCAGAACGAGCGCTCCCAGCTTCAGAACCGCGAGACAGCGATGCGCATCCTGAAGGCACGCCTCCTGGAGAAGCGAGTGCTCGAACAGGAGGCCGAGCAGGCACGCGAGCGTGGCGAGATGCGCTCGGCGGACTGGGGCAGTCAGATCCGCTCGTATGTCCTTCACCCATACACCCTGGTCAAGGATCACCGGACCGGCGTCGAGGTCGGGGACCCCACGCGCGTCCTCGACGGCGATATCGACGTCTTCATCGAGGCAGCCCTGTCTACGCGCGCCGCAGGTGGCACACCAACTGCTTAGATCTAAGGTGTGAACGGATGGGCGCCTGGGGCGCACCCCGCGTGGAGGTTGTTTCATGGTCAGCGCAAAGGATCTGCGCGATCTGTTCGAGGACATCCGCAGCGAAGCAGGCAAGCGAGCATCCGACCTCATCAGCGACGCGAAGATGCCCGACATGGGCAGGATGCCGGAGATCCGCCGACGCAACGAGCCGTCGGGGATCGTCTGGCTCAGTCTTGGCCTCGTGCTCGGCGCAGTCGTCGGCATGGCGATCGCGCTCATCGCGGCGCCGTATCCGGGTCAGGAGACCCGCCGGCGCCTCGGGCAGCAGGTGGACAAGATCAAGCGTCAGGGCGAGGACCAGATCGAGCTGATCAAGACCTCGAAGAACGCCAACGGCGGCGTGGCGCACTCAACTCCGACGACCGCCTACGAGCGCAGCTAGGACCGCATCGCCTTCGCGAGCTCGATGAGCTTCTCGCGCGTGTTCAGCGAGGGCTCATCGAGCACGCGCTCAAAGAGCGCGTTCAGGATCTGACCGACCGCTGGGCCTGGCGGGATGCTCAGCTCCCGCATGATCTCGTTGCCGTCGGTCCTCAGGTCCCGCAGCGAGAACGCGTTCGCGTCGGCGATCTCCTTTTCGACGCGCTGCCAGAGCGCCTCGAGGGCGTACATGCGTGGCGACCGCGCCCCGCTTCCGATGTTGTCCGCGCGCCGTAACGCGAAGAGCGCGGGGATGTAGTCCAGCCCGATCTTCCGGATGAAGCGGCGGACGGCCGAGTCGGTCCAGTGGGTCTCGTACCAGAACATGTGATTGCGGATGAGGTGCGCGACCTCCGCGACCGTCTCCTTGTCGAACTTCCAGCGCCGCAGGATCTGACGTGCCTTGAACTCGCCCACGAACTCGTGCTGGTGGAAGTGGCCGTCGGCGAACGTCTCCGGCTTGCCGATGTCGTGGAAGAGACCGGCAAGTCGCAGCACCAGGTCGCCCGCGGGCGTCGCGTCGACGGTCGCGAGCGAGTGCTCGAAGACGTCCTGCGCGGCGACCTTGTCCTGCGGCGTCATCTTGCACTCTTCGAGCTCGTGGCACACGACCTCCAGCAGCCCCACATCCGAGAGCAGTCGCAGCGCCGTCGAAGGGCGGGGCGCGCCGAGGATCTTCACGATCTCCTGCTGGATCCGTTCGCCCGACAGCGTCGCGGCGAGCGGGGCGCACTCGCGGATCGCCTGCGCGGTACGGTCGTCGATTCGCAGATCGAGCAGCGTGGCGAAGCGGACCGCGCGCAGCATCCGCAGCGCGTCCTCGCGGAAACGCTCCGCCGGCTCGCCGACGGCGCGCAGGACGCGCGCGTCCAGGTCGCGCTGGCCACCGAACGGGTCGACGAGCTCGCCGGCGGTACCGTCGCGGCCGGGCCGCCAGGCCATGGCGTTCATGGTGAAATCCCGCCGCGACAGGTCCGCCGTGAGCGAATCGGTGAACGCGACGCGGTCGGGACGGCGATGATCGCTGTACTCGGCTTCGACGCGGTACGTCGTGACCTCGATCTCGTGGTCGCCGGAGCGCACGATGACCGTTCCGAACCGGTTCGTGTACAGCGAGCGCGCAAAGAGCTTCTGGATCTCTTCGGGGGTCGCGTCGGTGGCGACGTCCCAGTCCTGCGGGTCGACGCCGCGGATGGCGTCCCTGACGCAGCCCCCGACGACGAATGCGGCGTGGCCGGCCATGGTCAGCGCTTCGACGACGCGCCCGACGTCCTTTGGGACCTGCAGATCGGTGATGGTCACGGCCTGAGTATCGCGGGAAGGCCGCCCGACTATTCGAGCCCCAGGTACGCCTTACGGACCATCTCGTTCGCCGCGAGGTTCTTCGCGCTATCCGAGAGCACGATGCGGCCGGTCTGCAGCACGTAGCCGCGATGGGCGATCGAGAGTGCCATGTGCGCGTTCTGCTCGACCAGGAGGACGGTCATGCCCTGCGCGTTGATGTCCTGGATCGTTTTGAAGACCAGCTCCACCAGCACCGGCGCGAGACCCATCGAAGGCTCGTCGAGCAGCAGCAGGGTAGGTCGCGCCATGAGCGCGCGTCCGATCGCCAGCATCTGCTGCTCGCCGCCCGACAACGTTCCGGCGCGCTGCGTCAGGCGCTCCTTCAGGCGCGGGAAGAGCTCGTATACGCGGTCGAAGTCCTTCACGAGCTCCGCGGGCGGATCGTTCCGCGCGTACGCGCCCATCTCGAGGTTCTCTTTCACCGACATGCGTGAGAAGATGCGACGGCCCTCCGGAGAGTGCGCCAGTCCGAGGCGGACGATCTCGTTCGCGGGGATCTTCGTGAGATCGCGGTCGCCCATGCGGACCGTGCCCTTGCGTGGACGAAGAACGCCGGCGATCGTCCGAAGTGTCGTGGTCTTCCCCGCGCCGTTGCTGCCGATGAGCGTGACGATCTCGCCCTTCTCCACGGTCAGCGAGACGCCTTTCAGCGCCTGGATGTTGCCGTAGTAGGTGTGGACCCCTTGGACCTCGAGGAGCGGCATCAGGCGACCTTGTCCACTACGCGACCTTCGCTTTTCCCAGATACGCCTCGATGACACGCGGATCCCGCTGCACGGCCTCGGGCGCGCCCTCGGCGATCTTGGTGCCGTGGTCGAGCACGGTCACGCGATCCGAGATGCCCATGACGACCTTCATGTCGTGCTCGATGAGCAGGATCGTGATCTTGCGCTCGTCGCGCAGCCGCCGGATGAACTGCGTCATGCGCGCCGTTTCGTTGGGGTCCATGCCGGCGGTCGGCTCGTCCAGCAGCAGCAGCTTCGGCTGCGTGGCGAGCGCGCGGGCCATCTCCAGCCGGCGCTGATCTCCGTAGGGCAGGTTCTTCGCGGTCACGTCGTCGCGTCCCTCGAGTCCGACGTACTTCAGGAGATCGCGGCAGAGCTCGCGGGTCTGGCGCTCCTCGCGCCGCTCGCGCGGCAGCCGCAGGATCGCCTCGAACGGCGTGGCCTTCATGCGCGAGTGATGCCCGACCATGACGTTCTCGATAGCGGTCATGTTCTGGAACAGCCGGATGTTCTGGAATGTCCGGGCGATGCCGAGGCGCGTGATGCGGTGCGGCGGCTGCCCCGAGATGTTCTGGGTGCCGAAGTTGATGGTGCCGCTGGTGGGGCGGTACAGACCGGCGATGACGTTGAAGAACGTCGTCTTACCGGCGCCGTTGGGACCGATGAGGCTGACGATCGAGCTCTCCGGGATGACGAAGTCGATGTTGGCGACGGCGACGAGACCGCCGAACTGCTTCGTGACCGCGCGCGCCTCGAGGACGTTGATGCTCATCGTTCGATGTCCACCAGTACGGCGCGCTCCTGCTCGGCCACGCCCTCTTCCTCCTCAGCCGCATGCAGCTCGGCGCGGCGCGTCGCGCTCGGGAAGAGGCCTTCCGGGCGCAGCAGCATCATCGCCACGAGCGCGATGCCGAAGATCAGCTGGCGCGAGCGGCTCACGTCCATGAAGCGCAGGTCCTGATTGCCGATGGCTTCGCCGATGCCGTGCACCAACCCGGAGATCCAGTCGAAGAGCACCCGATCGACGAAGCCGAGCATGAGTCCACCCGCGATGACCCCACCGATGTTGCCAAGGCCACCCAGGATGATCATGCAGAGAACGAAGATCGAGACGGAGAAGTCGAACTGCTCCGGCGCGATCACCTGCAGGTAGCTGGCCCAGATCGACCCCGCAAAGCCGGAGAAGCTCGCGCCAAGGGCGAAGGCGAACAGCTTCGTACTGACCAGGTTGACGCCCATCGACGCGGCGGCGACCTCGTCCTCGCGCATCGCCGCCCACGCGCGGCCGACGCGCGACGTTCGCAGCCGCCCGGTCATGAGCACCGAAAGCATCAGGACCGCGACGATGAGGTAGTACCAGGGGATCGGGTCGACGGCGAATTGGAGACCGGGGATCTCCGGATAGCCGATCGGGTTCATCCCCTGGGTGCCCTTGGTGATCTCCGGCGTGTTCTTGATGACCAGCGGAACGATCTCGCCGAAACCGAGCGTGACGATGGCGAGATAGTCGCCGCGCAGGCGCAGCGTCGGCGCGCCGAGGAGCACGCCGAAGATCGCCGCGACCGCCGCGCTGATGAACATCGCGAGGAAGAAGTTGACGTGGTTTCCGTCGCGGACGAAGCCGATGGGGCTCACCGTGGAGGTGAGGAAGGCCATCGTGTAGGCGCCGATCGCGAAGAACGCCGCATACCCGAGGTCGAGGAGGCCGGCGAAACCGACCACGACGTTGAGCCCGAGCGCGAGGACGATGAACAGCGTGATCGGGATGGACTTCGCCTCCCAACCCAGGCCAAGGAGACTGTTGACGAGGGGGAAGAGCAACGCCGCGCCGATGCCGATGATCGTTCCCCACATCTTTCGCTCGCGCGCCTTGCCGGTCGCCGTGTACCACCAGCCCAGCGTCGAGCGGGCGCGCGACGGCGGCTTCGTCGCCGGCGGAGTGGGCTTCATGCCTTTTCCCCGGTCTCCTGACCCAACAGACCGGTCGGCTTGAACACGAGGATGATCACTAGGAGCGAGAAGACGCCTACGTTCTCCCACTGGCCGCCGAAGTACGTCACGGTGAGCGCCGACAGCAGCCCGAGCACGAACCCGCCGAGCGCAGCTCCGGTCACGTTCCCGATGCCGCCGAGGACCGCCGCGGTGAATGCCTTCAGACCGGCGGTGAAGCCGAGCGTGAACACCGTGTTGTTGTTGTACAGGCCGTACATGAGTGACGCCGCGCCAGCGAGCACGCCGCCGAGCAGGAAGGTGAACGCGATCACGCGGTTCACGTCGATGCCCATCTGCTGGGCCATCTCGCCGTCCTGGGCTACCGCACGCATCGCCTTACCCATGCGCGTGCTCTTGATGACCCACGCGAGACCGAGCATGAGCGGGATCGCGAGCGCGAGAACGAAGAGATCCTTGAAAGTGAAGCGGATGAGTGACTCGAAGCCGAGCAGCTCGCTGACGAAGTCGTACTGCGGGAGGAGATCGGGGAAGCGCCGCGGCGTCGGGCCCTGCCAGAACAGCCCGATGTTGACGAAGATGAACGACACGCCGATGGCGGAGATGAGCGGCGCGAGCCGCGGCGCGCGTCGCAGCGGGCGGTACGCGACCCGCTCTGCGATCACGTTGAGCAGGCCGCAGAAGATCATCGCCGCGATCATCGCGAGCAGGAGCGCCAACCAGGGCGTTCCGGTGATGCCGACCTCGGTGCTGAACCCGAGCACGGTCAGCGTGCTGAGGCAGACGAAGGTGCCGAGCATGAACAGATCGCCGTGCGCGAAGTTGATCAGCTCGATGATCCCGTAGACCAGGGTGTAGCCGAGCGCGATCAGCGCGATGAACGCGCCATTGGTGATCCCGATCATTACCGCGGCCAGGAAGAGGTCTATGTGCCACCCTCCCACGAACGAAAACGGGGCGGGAGACCGGATCTCTCCAGTTTCCCGCCCCGATTCTGCACTACTGCTTGTGGTGCGCTACTTGGCCGCAAGCTCCTTGACGAAGGACCATGCGCCACTCTTGGATATCGAACCCGAGAACTGCGTCAGCGTGGTGTCGCCGCTCGCGTCGAACGACCACTTTCCGAGGACGCCGTCGTAATCCTTGGTGCCCATGACGTTGGCCAGGACCGTCGCGCGGTCATCGGCCTTGTCGCCCGCCTTCGCGATCGCCGCGAGAACGACCTTCGCCGCCTCGTAGCCGTAGATCGCGTACGGGTTCGGGTTGTTGTTGCTGTACTTGGCGTTGTAGCTCTTCAGCCACTCGGAGGCCTTGCCGGTGTACTTCTCCGGCGGCACGCCACCGAACGTCGAGTAGGTGTCGGTGTTCGCGGATGGGCCGGCCTGCTTCAGGAACTCTGAGCAGTTGATGCCGTCCGGGCCCATGAACTTGATGGTCGGGATGACCGCGCGCAGGTCCTTGAGCAGGACCGCGGGGTTGTTGTCGACGATGCCGCCGTAGTAAACGAGGTCGGCACCGGCTTCCTTCACCTTGTTCGCGAGGGCACGGTAGTTGTCAGCCTTCTGCGCGCCTTCGTAGCCAGCCTCGGCGAGGCCGAGTGCTTTCGCCTTCGCGCGGAAGACGTCCGCGATGCCCTTTCCGTAGAGCTCGGTGTCGTGGACGATGTAGACCTTCTTCGCGCCGAGCTCCTGTGCCCAGGTCGCGCCCACGGCGCCCTGGATGTCGTCGGCGGGAACGACGCGCGCGTAGCTGCGCTTGCCGCTCGGGTAGTACTTGCCCGGCTCGTCCGGCTCGGCGCCCTTCTCAGGACCCTTGGTGAGACCCGGGTACGTGTTGGCCGGCGAGACCATCACGAGACCCGCCTGGTTGAGCAGCGGGATCGAGACCTTCGCCGCGCCGGAGTTGTACGTCCCGATGTAGGCCACGACCGACTTGTCGTTGATGGCCTTGCGGGCGTTCTCCGCCTCCTGCGCCGCGTCCCATGAGCCCTTTGCCGCCGTGGCGTCGTCGAGAGGTTCGAAGTTCACGGTCACGTTCGGGATCTTGGTCTCCGCGATCGCCAGCTGGATCGAGTTGACGATCTCGACGGTCTGTGTGCGCGACGCCCCGGTCATGGGCAGGCTGGAGATGATCTTGACCGTCTTGGCCGTCGACGCACCTGTGGTGCCGCCCGTACCGGCACCGCCACACGCGCCCATGACGAGCGCGAGAGCGGTGATGGCCGCGGCGGCGGTTGTCCATCGTCTCTGCATGCGAACCCTCCTAACGGTCTGATCGGTCTCATTCGGATAATGGCTCGACCCTGGCGGGCCGCCCCCCTGCGCCGACAGCCGCGTAATCGGCCAAGTCTGCGGTCGGGCGGCCCGTGCGTCAACGACTTTGGCGAT
>JANNHF010000127.1:0-12726 GCA_031404235.1 Chloroflexota bacterium | reverse complement strand
CCGGGCGGGCGCGTTACCGAAGACCGCTACGGCGGGCGCGCAGAGCCGCCTGGAGAACGATCTCGACCGCCTCGGATGCGATCGGCCGCGGCAGCCCGGTGAAGACGCCGAGCTCGGCGCACTTCTCCTTATCGGGCGCGTCGTACCACCACGACAGCCGATCGAGGTCGCACATGTACACATAGGCGGTGGTCGGCTTGGGTAGCTCGTAACGGATGGCGCCCAGCAGATCGAGGCGATTCGCCACGATCCGCGCCGCGTCCCACAGCTCGCGTCGCGCCACCTCGAGGATCGTCTCGCCCGACCGCCTGGCGCTCGTTGGGAAGTGCCAGCCGCCGGCGTCGGGTGTGCGGATCCAAACCGTGAGGTCACCGTAGAAGGGAAGGACCATGGCGATCTGCGCGGAGGCGGGCGGGAATTCCTTGAAGCTCGAATCGCGGCGCGATACGAAGGTCAGATCCGCCATTAGCGCAAAAGTAAGCAGGACAGCGAGCGGCGCGTCAATAGCCCGCGCGTGACAAGGGGTGGCGGAACGGTGTTAGCAGTCAGGCGCGCAACGCCACGGCCAGGCGGAACGGGTCCGCGGCGATGACCGAGGCGGCGTACAGCTCCATCGCGCCGATGTCGCTGGTCTTGTTGGCTGGATCGCCTCGGTCGACCAGACGCGCGAGGGGCGGGAAGCGCCGCCAGTCCTCGCCGTCAGGCGAGAGCGGCGGCAGGTAGAGCGCCATGTTGTATGAAACGACGCCCGCGGCGCGGTAGACGGATACCGCCTTCGCGATCGCCGGCGCGAGTGACGCTTCGTCGGCTCCGGGCCTCCCCATGATCAGGACCTCGCGCTCCTTGATCGGGACCAGCGATGCGATGGACCGGACACCGTCGACCTCCACACCCAGGCCGAGCGCCTCATGGACGACCCACAGGTCGTCAAAGTAGTCGCTCTCGTGACGGGCGTCGTACGCGACGGCTTGGCGGCGAAGGAGCTCGATCTTCGGATAGTGCATGCCGCGTGTGGCGGTCATCTGCATATGACCGTGGACGATCGAGCCGCCGGCGCGCCACAGGCAGTTCCACATGAGGAAGTAGTAACGCGCCGCCGGATCCGCCTCGAGCGCCCGCTCGGCCCAGCGGCGCGCGGTCACGAGATGATCGCGGATCGTGCTCGCGTCCTGTTGAGCGAGCGGATCGTGCTCGTTGAACACGAGCACACCGTGAAACCCGTCGTACTTCGCCACGTTCGACGCGGTGATCCCATGCGCTCCCTGGATCCGGCCGAAGATGTCCGCAGGCGTTCCGGTCTCCGGGTGGCAGAACGGATCGTTCGCGGACGACGCGATCGTCGCCCGCAGCTCGTCGCCGCCTTTGACCTCCATCGGCCGCAGCGCGCGAAGCTCGTTGAACAGCGCGCCCTCGAGCGTGACCTGATTCGTCACGCGCACGATCCGCTGCTCGCGCACGGCCTCGACCGACCCGAAGAATTTCCGGATCCAGTCGTGCATCTCCGGCGGTGGCTCGAGTCGGCCGGTCGTCGTGGAGATCGCAAGGATGCGCCCGGCCGCAGCACGAGCGGTCGCGGGGAGCGAGGTGACCGCCTCCTCCAGATCGACGATCGATCCGATCACGCGGCCTTTCGCACCCGGAGCGCGGTCTTGTAGAGAAGGGCGTAGCGCCTCGCCGACGCGGCCCACGAGTGATCCTCGCGCATCACGCGCTGGACGACCTCGGTCCAGGCCTGCGGCGACGATCGGTAACGGCGCAGCGCGCGCGCGATCGCGTCGCCGAACGCCGTAACGGAATATTCCGCGAACGAGACACCGTTGCCTCGCGCCGCGTCGCCGTCGAGATCGCGGACGGTCTCAGCGAGGCCTCCGACCTCGTGCACGACCGGGATCGTCCCGTAGCGGAACGAGATGAGCTGGCCTAGCCCGCACGGCTCGAAGCGCGACGGCATGAGAAAGAAGTCGCAGCCCGCATAGATGCGCTGCGCGAGCGCAGCATCAAATCCCAGCGTGAGCCAGAGCTTCCCGGCGTAGCGCGATGCGAGGGCCTTCCATTTCGCCTCGTACGCCGGGTCCCCGGTCCCCAGGACGACGAGCTGTCCGCCGGCGCCCAGGAGCTTCGGCGCCGCCGCGGTCAGCAGGTCGATGCCCTTCTGCTCGACCAATCGGCCGACGACCCCGAAGATCGGCGCACGCGCGTCGACCGCGAGGCCGCCCTCATTCTGCAAGGCCGGCTTGCACGCGGCTTTGCCGCTGGGGTCGTCCGCGCTGTAGTTCGCCGCGATGTGGCGATCCGTCGCCGGATCGAACGCCGCGGTGTCGATGCCGTTGACGATGCCAAGGAGTCGCCGGCCCCGCTCGCGCAGCAAGCCCTGAAGTCGCTCACCGAACTCAGCAGTGAGGATCTCCTTCGCGTATCGCTCGCTGACGGTGCTGACGATGTCGGCGGCGACGATCGCACGCGCCATCGGATTCGCCTCGTTCCGGTCCTCGATGGGAAGGCGCGCGCGCGGCAAGCCGATGAGCGCCAGCACGCTCGCGTTGGTGCGCCCCTGGTACGCGAGGTTGTGGATGGTGAACACCGTCGAGGTCGCCGCCAGCGCACGCGTGCGCGCGACGAGGGGAACGAGCAGCGCCGTGTGCCAGTCGTGGGCATGCACCACATCGGGGGGCGACTCGCGTATGTCCTCGAGGATGGCTCGGCAGAAGAACGCGTAGCGCTTGGCGTCGTCCGGCTCACCGTAGACCCGATCGCGCCCGATACGCGTGTCGCTGCGGACGAACACGACCCGCACGCCGTCGCGAACGACGCCGGGGTACGACACGCGGACCTTTGCCTTGCCGTACGGCACGGAGCGCGAGGGCGCGCGATCGGTGATCTGGAACTTCGCGCGATCGATCGTTCGATGCAGCGGCAGGTAGAGGGCGACGTCGTGACCAAGGGCCGCCAGAGCCTGAGGGAGACTGCCCGCCACGTCAGCGAGGCCGCCGACCTTCGCGTACGGGGCGGCCTCGGCGGCCGCAAAGACGATCTGCACGAGCAACGGATGTTAACGAGATGTAAGGAGATGACGCTTCGAGACCGAAACCGTACGGCGGACGAAACTGGCTCGTTAGATTGCCAGGTACTGGTGGTAGCGCGTCCAAGGAGGGTCAAAGATGAGCGTTTCATTCCGCAGCAGGAAAGTTCTTCTCGCCGCCGGAGCTGGGGCTCTGACCGCAGCGCTGCTCGGTGGAGCCGCCGTCGCGGCCTTCGCGCCCGTGGCCGAGGACCCGGCAGGCGTGATATGGGCCGAGCCTAGGACGGCCGCGCCCGCGAACAGCGGTAATGACAAGCTGAAGGCGATCCTGGCCGCGCTCGCCGCCAAAGGTGTGATCACAGTCGGGCAGGTGGATGCGATCCTTGCCGCGGTCCGCGACGCCGAGCCGACGCGCGACGCCGGTGTGATCAAGCGGATCCTCGGCGGCCTCCTGGGTGGATCTGCGAAGTACCTGGGCCTGATGGTGGCCGACCTGAAGTCCAAGCTCCCCGGCACGAGCCTGGGCACGATGGCCAGCAACACGCCGGGCAAGAGCCGAGCAGGGCTCGTGGCCGAGCTCCAGAACGCCGCCAACGCGGCGATCGACAAGGCCCTCGCTGCGAACACGATCACGAAGGAACAGAGCGATAAGGCGAAGGCGGATGCCCCTGGGCAGATCGCTAAGTTCGTCGACAACGTCTACGACCAGCGTCGCCCGGCGAAGGCGACGACGCGCGTCCCCAAGATCACCGAGTTCGTGGGTGAGGTCCTGGGCGTGGCCCGCGACTATCTCGGCGTGCCTCAGGTCGATCTGACGAAGGCGCTCCGCGAGGGCAAGAGCCTCGGCGACATCGCGAGCGCGACCGCGGGCAAGAGCAAAGACGGTCTCGTGGCACAGCTCACCGCGACAGCCAATGCCAAGATCGACAAGGCCGCGACGGACGGAAAGCTCACCGCCGAGCAGGCCGCCGCGCTCAAAGCGCAGCTCGGTCCGGCCGTCACGGCGCTCGTCGACCGGAAGGGCCCGACGGCGATCTTCAAGCGCTGAGTACCGGCGCCGTCAAGTATCCGTTCGGTGACGACGCCGCCGCGATGGTCGATGCCGCGAACGGGTGGTAACGACCATGGCCGCCGGGGCGTTGGCTGTTCACAGGCTGGGCGGAGATCGGGCGGTATAGTCGGCGCGGGTCCGGCCCGGCGAACTCGCGTAGGAGCAGGTACTGGATAAGCGCTACCAGATCTCTCAACCGCTAGGAACTGGCGGGTCCTCCCAGGTCTACCTGGCGAAAGACACCGCGCTAAATCGCGAGGTCGCGATCAAGCTGCTCGATTCCGCCGCGGCCGCTGACGCGAACCTGCGCCGCATGTTCGTGAAGGAAGCGCGCTCGCTCGCGCAGCTCACGCACGCGAACATCGTTTCGGTCTTCGACGTCGGCGAAGTCGACAACCTGCCGTACATCGTGATGGAGCACCTCGCCGGTGGATCGCTCAAGGGCCGCATCGAGCGGACCGGGCCGCTCAAGGCCGGCGAGGCCGCACGCATCGCGATCGAGGTCGCGAACGGACTCGCTTTCGCGCATTCGAAGGGCATCATCCACGCCGACCTGAAGCCTTCGAACATCCTTTTCGACGCCAACGACCACGCGAAGATCGCGGACTTCGGCATCGCCCGGACGCCCAAGGAGGACGCGGGGACGCCGGAGCTCTACGCCACCGCGATGTATGTCGCACCGGAGCGCGTCGAGGGCAAGCAGGCGACCGTCCAGAGCGACGTCTACGGCCTGGGCCTCGTCCTCTACGAGATGCTCGTGGGCCAGCCGCCTTTTACGAGCACGAACGCCGGCGTCCTTATGCGCGATCACGTCGTGCGGATGCCGGTGCCTCCGAGCCATCTCCGTCCATCGCTTCCGCGCGAGCTCGACACGATCGTGCTCAAGGCGCTCGCCAAACAGCCCAACCTTCGTTACCAGAAGGCGAGCGACTTCGCGAAAGCGCTGTCGTCGATCGAGAACATCGACAAGGACCTCGCGACAACGCGCATCACGGCCGTAATGACGGATCCGATGACCGACTTCGTGCCGACCGTCGATCAAAGCCCGGTCGTGGCACTGCTGTCGAATTACGGGCAGCCCATACGCCGTGCGTTCTTCGCGCTGTTCGCCGCTCTCCCGGTCTTCGCCCTCATGGTGCTCGCGAGCTTCGGCCTCATCACTTCGCTCGCCGCCGCCGGCCTCGTGGCGGTGATCGCGGTCGCCGGCCAATTGGGCGTCGCGCTCGCGATCGCGTGGGTCCTCGAGACCGTGCTCATCTTTCTCTTCGTTCCTGGGCTCGCGGTGCTCTTCGCACTGATGGGTGTTTGGGTCTGGCTGCGCAGTGTGCGCCCCGAGCAGGCGGTCATGGCGATGGCGATGCCGGTCGCTGCGCCGCTCGGCTTGGCTCCCGCCTTCGTCCTCACCGCGGCGGCGATCGATGGCCTCATGGGAGTGATCACCGCGGCGTGGGGGGCGATCGTCACAGTGATCTTCGCGATCGCCGCCGGAGAGCAGTCGTTCGGTCCGTTCGTGCAGACCGGCTTCACGCTCAAGCAGGAGACGCTCTTCAGTCCGCTGCGCGCGATCGAGACGAAGAGCGCCCTCATCGGACTGCTTCAGGGGCGGGGCGCGTCTCTGGCCGAGGTCATGAATCCGGAGACGCTCTTCTCGCAGCTCGCGGCGTTCGTGTCGCGCCTGGTCGGGGCGGATGTGGCTGCGGTCGCGACCGTGATCGCTTGGACGATCGCGGCCCTCACCGTCTGGTCCGTCACGCGATTGCTTCGCACGTTCTTCGACACGCTCCTGCGCCGGCCGAAGAGATGGTTCTCGCTGTACGTGGCCGCGCACGGCGTCGGCGTCCTCTCGGGCGCGACGATCCTCTTCCTGTTGTTCATGACCTGGGGCCCGCTCGAGAACGCGGCGGGAAGGCCCGCCGAGAACGTTCTCGCGGTCTCCGCGTTCGTGGGCGTTGCGTTCGCTCTGGCGTGCGGCGTCGTCATCGGCGCGACCCAGCGTCCGGAAGCCGAGGACGAGCCAGCTCCATCGGTGGCGGCGAGGCGGCTGCCCGTCCGCTAGGGCACCTCCGGCCGACCATCGTCTCGGAACCGGCGCATCCTCTTCGTGTCTTGAGTGAACGCTACGAGCGGATCTATGACGTCGTGCGCCGCATACCGCGAGGCCGCGTGGCGACCTACGGGCTGGTCGCGATGGTGGCCGGCTACCCGCGGGCCGCGCGCTTCGCCGGATTGGCGATGCATCACTGCGACGACCCGAGCGTGCCGTGCCACCGCGTCGTCAACGCGAGCGGCGGGCTCGCCCCCCACTTCGTTTCGCAGCGCGCGCGCCTGGCGCGCGAGGGCGTGACGTTCGCGGGACGGAACGTCGCGCTCCGGCGCCACCTTTGGACGCCGCGGCTGCCGGACGAGCGCGGCGGCGCGGCTTCGTCGCGGCGGCGGGCGGCCGGTCGAGCAGGATGACCGTGAAGGATTCCCCGAACCGGTAGCCGGCACTCTTGCCCGTGCGCTTGTTCCAGTCGCGAACGAACTCCTCGGCATCGGGTCCGAGTTGCGATTTGTGAACGAGCAGCGCCTTGATCTTCGTGTCCATCGTGTCGCTGATGTCGACGACCGTGCCGCCGTCGCCGAACGTCTCGAGGAAGAGCGCCTTCGGTTTGTGCGGCTCGAGCTTCTCATCGCGCCACAGCTCCGGGAACATCTGCCGCGTCGAGGCGTCGGGGTTGATCGTGCGGAGTGCGACCTCCCCGGCGGCGATGTGGTCGGGGTGGTTGATGTAGCCCTCATCGGCGACGCGGAAGCGCGGATCCATCGCGATGATCACGTCGGGCCTGTGGATGCGCACCTGGCGCGCGACGTCTTTCCGCACCTCGAGGGTCGGGTACAGGTAACCGTCCTCGTATCCGAGGAAGACGACGTGCCTCACGCCGAGGATCTTCGCGGCCTTGCGCTGCTCGGCGTACCGGATGTCCCGCAGCTTCTCGCGCGTCATCTCCGGATCCTGCGAACCTGACGCGCCGTTGGTCACCATGCAGTACGTGACCTCGACGCCGGCCTTGGCCCACTTCGCGACGGTGCCGGCGACGCTGAACTCGGCGTCATCGGGGTGCGCGTAGATCACCATCGCGCGTTCGATGTCGAGGTCTTTGCTGAAGCGCATGCGTGAAGCATGACAAGCCGGAGCGGCAAGGAATTCCCTTGTCGCGGCTGCTTGCCTGTGGTAGAACACATGTTCTAGAGGCCGACCTGAGGTGTTCGCCGCGGTCCCTCGGAGACGACCGTGCCCACCTGCTACATGTGCGGCGAGACCAAGCCTCATGCGGAGTTCGCCTTCGCTGACATCGCGAAGGGAACGCGACAGCGGCACTGCCGAAAGTGCCAAGCGACGTACCGACGCGCGCACTACCTCGCGAATCGCAACGAGTACATCCGGCGCGAGGTCGCGCGAATCAACAAGTACCGGATCGAGAACCGTGCCTTGATGCTCGCGTATCTCCTGGCGCATCCCTGCGTCGATTGCGGCTGCGCCGACCCCGTCATGCTCGACTTCGATCATCGCGATCCCTCGCTCAAGAGAGGCAACATCGGTGTCATGGCTGCACGTAAGCCATGGCGCCTGGTCCTTCGAGAAGTCGAGAAGTGCGATGTGAGATGCGCCAACTGCCACACGCGCCGAACCGCACAGCAGTTCAACTGGCGAAAGGTACGGGGACTGCCGGTCCTCGAGGGCGCGTGGCTCGACCGGCAGGTGGCAACGGCAACGGTATTGACGGCGCCAACGGCGAAGGACGCTCCGGGGACCAAGAAGTGCTCCGGGTGTGGCGTTCCGAGACCGATCGACGAGTTTCCAATCAAACACAAGAAACGAGGAACCCGCGGGACGCGCTGTCGGGCCTGCCGCTCCGCCTATGCAAAGCGGCACTACCAACGGAACCGAGAGAGCTATTTGGCGCGGACCAAAAAGTCGCGACATCGAGGCCGCGACTCCTTTTGGTTCTGGCTTATGAACTACCTACGCTCACATCCATGCGTCGACTGCGGCGAAACCGATCCGCTGGTCCTTCAGTTCGACCATCGCGACGGCACCGAGAAGGTCGACGCCATTGGCTCGATGATCAGCCGCAGCAGCTGGACGACTTTCCTGGCCGAGGTCGCGAAATGCGATGTGCGCTGTGCGAATTGCCATCGCGTCAGGACCGCGCAGCAGTTCAGCTGGTCGAAGTGGATTCGCGAGTTAGCGTAAAATGGTCCAAGCGCGATTGCGGGTGTGTTGTAGTGGTAGCAAACGACGTTCCCAACGTCGCAGTGGCGGTCCGATTCCGCTCACCCGCTCTGGGAATGTTGTTGATGAGCGACATGAGCGACATGAGCGACATGAGCGCCGCTCGCTAAGGCGACGAGATGTCCACGAGGAACGCACGAGATGTGTCGCCGTGATCGAGAAACCTGGACCAACGGATCGACACGGCGATGTAGTAGCGACCACCCGGCTTCAGCTCAGTTGTTGTGTATGAGCGCGCCCCACCTTCGATAGTGAACGACTCGACCGGGCTACCCGAGATCGTCTCACCGCGCCAGATGTCACCGTGAATCTGCTCGACGTCGCCGCCAGCCACGAAGTCGAGACGAACTGATGTCGTCGCGTGGACAACCGTGAGCAGAGCCACGGGTGCGGGGCCGTCGCGGCAGGTTGTGCTACATCCGCCACCCTGGCAGTAACTCCCTTCACGCGACGCGGGGACAGTCGTGCCGGAGATCGTTAGTCCCAACTCGGGACGCGATGGGGAACACGACGCCAACACAACGAGTGAAATGACCGTGGCCAGCCCCAGCCGGTGCGACACTCCTCCCAATAATCGCACCGCTGTGTCAGATTCGGCGCAGACTCGCGTTATGAAGGTCACACGCACTCTCTACATCCATCGCGTCGCCGACTGGCGAGCGTGGCTGCGCAAACATCACAAGACCTCCCGCGAGATCTGGCTGATCTATTACCGCAAGAGCAGCGGCAAGCCACGTATCTCGTACAACGACTCGGTCGACGAAGCGCTCTGCTTCGGCTGGATCGACAGCACTCAGAAGAAGATCGACGAAGATCGTCTCGCACAGCGCTTCACGCCGCGACGGCCGGGATCGAAGACGTCGGAGATGAATAAAGCTCGCGCACGCCGCCTGGTCCGTGAGAAGCGGATGACGCCGGCAGGTCTGGCCGCGATCGGCAGCCTCAGCGCACCGCGGTTGGCGATCGCGGCAGGAATCAAGGCCGAATTCGAGAAAGATCCGGTGGCTTGGAAGCGCTTCCGCCGCTTCCCCGTCGCCTACCGACGCATCCGCATCGCATTCGTCGAGGGCGCACGCAGTCGGCCCGCGGAGTTCAAGAGAAGACTGGGCAATCTCGTGCGCAAGAGCGCGAAGAACGAACGCTTCGGGATGGTGCGCGAGTGACCCGCTCTAAGCGATCGCCGGCCTCAGCACGCGCTTCACCGCACTTCCGGGTCGCGCTCCGCGCACGCAGTCAGCGCCGCAGCGCCTTTGGAAGCCTCGACCGCGACATCCCCGCATCGGCGAGCGCCGATCGGATCAGGCTCCGGAGTTCATCGTCGTCCTCGACGACCAGCACGCGCGCCGGCTCCGCAGTTACCGTAGTCCAACGTTCCCTCGGCGACTTGCGTTAGGTCGCCTTAGGCGCCGCCGCCTTCGGCTTGAACATCGCGTGAAGGATGAGGACGATCACGGCGCCTACAGCCATGGCGATCCACCAGAGGCCGACCAGCGCGTCCGAATACGTCAGACCGAGAAGAGCGTCGAGCGAGTACCGCCCGTTCCCGATCAGCGCGACGGCCAGCGCGCCCGCAGCGAGAGGCACCGGGAACTCCCAGCCACCGTTGCCGGACCAGAAGCCCTTCGGCACGTGCGCGACGATCGTCACGACGACGAGATCCGCGAAGACGGCCGCGGCAGGGAACGGACCAAAGAGGCCAAGCGCAACGAGAACTCCGCCGAGCCCTTCGGCGAGGATGGCCACCCATGCCCAGAAGACGCCCGGCTTGAAGCCGAGGTAGCTATCGAACCACCCGGCGGTGCCGGCGGGCGATCCGCCCTTACCGACCCAGCCAAGCTTCATGAAGCCGTGCATGGCGATCACAACGCCGACCGACACGCGCAGCACGAGTAGGGCGAGATCAGTGTTGTTCACGTACTACAGGCGCAGCGGCTTGATGTCGGCGAACACCGCCGAAGGGTCGTCCTTCCAGCGCGCGGGCTGGACATCGATGTACAGCTCGATCTCGTTGCCGTCCGGATCCTCGATGTAAAGGCTGTGCGTCACGCCGTGGTCGGAGGCTCCGGTGATCTTCGCGCCCGCGGCTCGGAGCGCATCGCGCGCCTCGCGCAGCTCGTCGTCGGTCTCGCCCACCTTCAGTCCGAAGTGATAGAGACCGAGGCGCCGGCCCTTCGAGAGCGGCGTCGCGCTCGGACCCACTTCGATGAGCAACAGCTCGTGATGGGTGCGCCCCGAGGTGAAAGCCGCCGCGGGGAACTGCATCCCGCCTTCCGGCGTGATCTCCTTCCAACCGAGCAGCTCGCCGTAGAAGCTGCGCGAGCGCGCGAGATCCTTCACGTACAGCACGATGTGGCCGAGCTCTTTGATTTGCATGTGTCTCCTCCTGGTGGCTTATATGCAACAACACTCGTGCGCCGCCTGTTCCCGGACGTCAACCGTTCTCGGCGATCTGCACCGCTCGCGCCAGAAAAGCGGCCCGTTCCGACACGGCGAGCCTCCGCTCGCCGTCGTCCTCCACGAGAGCCGCGTCCCATGCGGTCCGGCCGACGATGTAACCGCGCGCGCCGCCACGCATCGCGTCGCGCAGCTGGGCGAGGAAGGTCTCCTCATCGGTGCCGCCCCCGAGGAGCACCCAGGGGATGGCGCCACAGGAGCGGGTGAGGACCTCGCAGAGGCGCACGCTTCCGGGGTACTGCAGCTTCAACACGTCGGGACCGAGGCGCGCGAGACGGCGCGCGGTCTCGGCGATCGCGGCGCCAAGCTCGTGGACCTCGCCGTACACGATCGGCTCGATGATCGAGAGCACGCCCGCCGCGCGGCACTCGGCGACGACGCGGACGACCATCTCCTCTTGGATGTGCGCCACGTCCGTCAGGTCGGGCCGGTACGGAAGGAGCAGCTTGCATCCGACCGCTCCGAGCGCGGCGGCGCGTGCCGGATCGACATCGCCGAGCAGCGTCGTGATGCGACCCTCGCCCAGCGACTCGTAGCCTTGCGCCTCAAGCGGCACCACGAGCGGCACACCGTCGAGCTCGGTGAACGCGTCGAGGCCAAGCTCGACGTCAAGGAGGACGACGGTGGAGTGTCGCGCGAGGCCGCGGACCAGATCCACCTTGAGCGCGCGCAATGACGCCGCGTCCTCGGGATAGCCGTGCCGCCGCGCCGCCACCCGCAGGCTGTCACGGTGATCCAGCGCGAGACCGCAGACCGCGCCCCGCGGAGACGCGATGCGCAGGGTCATCCGGCGACGACCGCGCCTTCGACGACGCTGCCGCCGGCGAGCAGCATGTCGATCTCGGACGCGCGTGGCATCGCGGTGCTGCACGACAGGCGGGACGCGACGATCGCTCCGGCGGCGTTCGCCCGGCGCACGGCCTCGTCGGCGTCGCGGCCCGCGAGCAACGCCGCACCAAGGGCAGCGCCGAAAGCGTCGCCGGCGCCGAGCCCGTTCACGACCGGCACGGCGACACCCGGAACGTCGCGCTGCCCTCGCGCGTCGACGATCGTCGCGCCCTGTGCGCCACGCTTGACGATGACGGCGTTCGGTCCGCGCTTCAGGAGATCGCGCGGGTCCAGCGCCGCGGCGACGAACTCGCTCGCGCCGCCGACCACGACCGTCGCGAACGCCGCGGCGCGCGACACGAGCCCCGGATACTCGCGCGCGTCATCCCATAGGACCTCACGCCAATCCAGGTCAAAGATCACGCGCTGGCGCGAGCGCTCGAGCGCGGCGAACGTCGTCGCGCGGCTGGGCTCACGCGCGAGTCCTGTCCCGGACGCATACAGGAGACGCGTCGTCGCGAGATCCTGGGGAAGCTGATCGACGCGCAGTTCCCAGTCGGGGCAGGTCGGCGTGCGATAGAAGGTGATCGGGAAATCGTCGGGCGGCCACGCCTCGCAGAACGCCAGCGCCGTCCGCAGCGTCGGGTGTACGTGGAGCGCGGCGCACTCGACGCCTTCGGTCTCAAGGAAGCGCCGGATGAAGCGGCCGTGCCCGTCGTCGCCGACTGCGGACACGATGCCCGCACGCACGCCGAGGCGCGCGAGGCCGGTCGACACGTTCCCGGCGAAGCCGCCGACGAACCGCTCGAAGGTGCGCACCTCTTCGAGTGGCGTGTTCAGCTGGAGCGGATACAGGTCGGCACCGACGCGGCCGAGAACGTACGCGTCGACGGTCACGCCGCGAGCACCTCGGTCAGGTACGCGCGGCTGCGCTTCGCGTCGCGCAGCGGCGCCGCGATCGGGCTCACGCCCAGTCGCACGTCCTGCTCGACGATGAGCCAGCCGGCGTAACCCACCGCACGGAGCGCGCTGAGCGTGCCGCGCAGATCGAGCGACCCGTCGCCGAGCGGCGCGAACACGCCCAGGCTAACGGCGTCG
>JANNHF010000126.1:0-27153 GCA_031404235.1 Chloroflexota bacterium | reverse complement strand
GAGGCCTGGATGAAGCCCTCGTTCATCAGGCGCTCGATGACTTTCTCCAGGAACTCGTTGAGCGTCTCCTCACTCGAGAAGAGTTTCTGCAGATCCTCATCCGGGAGCAGCGTCGAGCACGGACTGCGGCGTCTTGATTATCTTCACGCCCTTGCTCGTGATGAGCGTCTGGTAGTCCTTCGAGTTCTTGTCCATCTGCTTCCACTCGCCCTGCGCGGACTCGGCGAAGGCCCCGAACTTCATGATCGCCTTCAGATCGCTCGGCATCGAGTCGTACTTCGTCTTGTTGAGGGTGATCTCGAGGATCTCGCTGGGCTGGTGATACGAGCGCGCCATGAGGATCTTGCGTGCGTCGGCCAGACCGTAGGTGAGGTCGGCCGACGTGTTGTTGAACTCCGCCGCGTCGATGACGCCGCGGTCGAGCGCCGATGCGACTTCGGCGCCGGAGACCGACACGACGCTGGCCCCCAGAGCCTGATAGATGCCGGTCGCGAGACCGACCGTGCGGAACTTTAAGCCCTTGAAGTCGTCCGGGCCCTTGATCTCGCTCTTGAACCAGCCGAGCGGCTGGTTCTGCATCGGCATGTGGAACAGGGAGACGACGTTGAGCTTCAGCTTCTGCTGCACGAGCTTCTCGTACAGCGCCTGACCGCCGCCGTAGTAGTACCAGGCGAGCCACATCTGCCCGCTCATGCCCATCATCGGCCCGGTGCCCATGAGGCTCACCGCGTGGTCTTTGCCGTAGTAGTACGCGGGCACATGGTGCGCGCCGTCGAGAGTCCCGGCGTGCACGGCGTCTATGGCGCCGTTGATGTTCGTGACCGCGTTGACCGGAAGCGCGTCGATCTTCAGACGGCCGCCGGACATCTCCTCGACGATGGCCTTCCAGTCGAGGAACAGCTCATGGAAGAGCTCGTTTGTGGACCATCCGGACTGGACTTTCCAGGTGATCGTCTCGGCTCTAGCGACGACCGTCGTCGGTGCGGCCGCGCCGGTGCCGGCCGGCGTCGGCGACGCTGCCGGCGCATTGGACGACAGGCACGAAGTGAGGAAGGCCGCGAGGCCCGAGAGCGATCCGTACTTGAGGAACCCACGACGCGAGAACTTCGAAAGAAGACTCACTATGTTTGTCCACCTCCTAGCCATTGCCCGGTCTGCGGCCACATTCGATGCGCGTCGATTCCACCTGTCAAGTCGCCCCTTTCATCAGGCGCGAATCCTGGGCGGCCGCTCACACCCTAATACGTCGGGGAGAGCGAAAGGGGTCACGCGGTCCCTAGCGGAAGCTCGTAGCGATGCGGAGCGCGTCGTTCCGGGAGACCTGGGCTTCCAGCCGGAGCGTCGTGTCACCCTGCTCCCAGAGCAGCGTGTTTCCCGCGAGGCGGAGGGTCTCGGGCCAAAGGTTCCCAGCGGCATCGCGATAGAAGAACTGGTGCGGCTCGCCCTCGAGCCAGAATCCCCGACCGCCGTCGATGCCGACCTCATCGATCCGTGTACCGGCTGTCGCGACCTTGCCGAAGAGCGCCTCGTCGACCCGTCCGCGGAACACGACCACGACGGCACTGACGCCGGCGTCGCGTGAGGCCGGGATCCCGGCGCGGCTGACGTAGACCAGCGTGACCCGGTCACCGGCTCGGGTCTGGTCGATGTAGACATGGTCCGGCGCGCCGAGACGCGGATCTGCCGGCACGCGCAGGAACGGCGCGCGGCGCCGCGCCTCTTCAAGAGTGACGCGCTCGCCGGGGAACAGCGGCGCTGCCGATGTGGCGGGCGCCGACGGCGTGACCGCCGTTCGGAAGATGTCGATGCCGCGAAGACGCAAGAACTCATCGGCCGCCGCACGCACATCGGGAACGGCGACGAGGCTCACGACCAGGATCAGCACAAGCGTCGCGAGCGCCGGCGCGAAGGCGTGGCGTGGGGAGCGCAGCGCATCCCACCAGTGTCTCGTCCGCGGCTCGCGCAGCCGCGCGCGCACCGCATCGCCGAGGCGCGTCGGGTGCGGGTACGCGAGCCGCTCGCCGAGATCGGCGAGCGTGGCCTCGAGCTCGTGCTCGGGCATCGGCTCACGCGTCATGCAGCTCGCCCTCTTCCATCACGGCCCGCAGCCGCGCGATCGCGCGCGACAGTCGCGACTTCACGGTACCGCGCGCCACGCCGAGCGCTTCGGCCATCTCGACCTCGGAGAGCTCGAAGAAGTAGCGATACGCGATCACGAGCCGGTCCTCCTCACGCATCTGCCGGAGCGCGTCGAGCACGATCTCGCGGCGTTCGCGAGCGAGGGCCGACGCCTCGGGAGACAGGGCCGTGTCGCCCGAGGCGCGGTCCAGCGCGACGCTGAGTCCGACCGTCGGTCGCCGGCCGGCCGCCTTCCGGCGGTTGATGGCCTCGTTCGCGACGATCCGGAGCAGCCAGGGGCGGAAGGGAGCGCCGACGCGGAAGCGGTCGAGCGCGTAGTAGGCCTTCACGAAGGCGTCCTGCGCCACGTCCTCGGCGTCAGCCGCGGTCCCGGTGATCACGTACGCGGTCCGCGCAGCGATCCCCTGGTACCGCGTGACGAGCTCGGCGTAGGCGTCCTGATCGCCATTCCTCGAGCGTTCCACCAGCGCTGCATCCTCCGTCGGCCGGCCCTCCAGGGAGTCGGTTCTCACCCTCTTTACAGCGCCCACGACGCCCGGTTCCCCGTCCGGCCCTAGACCCTGACCAGCTCTTGGAGGACCCGGTACCGGGCGGCGACGTCGTCCGGGGTGGCCGCCTCGATCCCGTCGACGCTGAAGCTCTCGACGGCGAAAGAGGCGCACACCGTCCCGTGCAGCGTCGCCCGGCGCAGCGCGCGGTCGTCGACCGCACCGGACTCCGCGAGGTGGCCCAGGAAGCCCCCGGCGAAGCTGTCTCCCGCCCCCGTCGGGTCGGTGACCTCGTCGAACGGGAAGGCCGGCGACCAGAACGAGAAGGACCGCGTGAACAGCACGGAGCCGTACTCGCCTCGCTTCACGACCACTGCGCGCGGCCCGAGCGCGAGGATGTCGCGCGCGGCTTTGGCGACGCTGACCGTGTCGCAGAGCTGGCGGGCCTCGGACTCGTTGACGCTGACGATGTCGACGCGCGAGATGACCTCGAGCAGCGCGTCGCGCTTGTGATCGATCCAGTAGTTCATCGTGTCGAGCGCGATCGCCTTCGGCGCGCGGACGCTCCGCAGCGTCGCGAGCTGGATCTCCGGATCGATGTTCGCGAGGAAGACGAACTCGCTGTCGGCGAATGACTCGGGGACGCGGGGCTGCCAGTCGGCGAACACGCCGAGGTCGGTGTTGATCGTCTCAGCGGTGTTCATCGCGTAGTCGTAGCGGCCGAGCCAGCGAAAGGAGCCGCCGGGCCGCCGCTCGAGGCCCGCCAGATCGATGCCGCGTGCGCGCAGTCGCTCGACGTCCTCCTCCCGGAAATCGTCGCCGACCACGCCGACCAGCCGTACCGGGGCGTACAGCCGCGCCGCGATCGCGAAGTACGAGGCGGCGCCGCCCAGGACATTGGTGCGATGCTCGACGGGTGTCTGGACGTCGTCGTACGCGAGAGAGCCGACGACCAGGATGTTCGCCATCTATGGCGCCGGTGCGGCGAGAATGCCGATGAGCGTGAACAGCGCGTAGCTCGCCGCGACCCCCAGCGCGAGCCAGTCGAGGTCGGTCATCCGCTCCGCCACCGGTGGCCCGGGGCGCGAGCGCCAGTAGCCGTTGAGCGCGTGCTGGCCGTATACGACGAGTGCCGCGCCCGCGGCGAGCTCGATCGCGTCGAGCGCCACGAAGATCGGATCTGTCGAATAGTGCGTGAACGTGAGCCACCAGATGCCGGTGCCGATCGCGCCGGTGAGGGCGTCGACGCCGTGAGCCGGATCGACCTTGCGTCGCAGCGTGTCGAGGAGCGTGAAGTGGCGGTGGGCCTGCCAGAGCCCATAGGCCGGAACGAAGATCGATAGCGCGTGCGCGAGTGGCGACATACGGGCGTCGCCCGTCTCGCGCTTCAGCTCCGCCCAGCTCAGCCCGAACCAGATCGGGAGGTAGGCCCCGAAGGAGAGCACGGTCAGGACACCGACCAACCACAGCGGCCGGCACCGCGGCTGCGGGACGACCCGTGTGCCGTTCAGACGGCACCGTCGCGGCGGAGCGCCGCGATCTCGTCCGGCGCGTAGCCCAGCTCGCGCAGGATCTCGTCGGTGTGCTCGCCGAGCTCGGGTGGATGCCGGCGGACCGACGGCGGCGTACCGGAGAGTCGCACCGGGATGCCGGGAGCGCGCACGCGACCGGCGGTCGGGTGATCGACCTCCGCGATGAGCCCGAGGTGACGCACGACCGGATCGGCGAACACTTCGTCGAGCCCGTTGATCGGACCGACGGGGACGTTCGCTTCCCGCAACCGTCGCACGACCTCCGCCTTCGTCAGCGCCCGGATCCGTCGCTCGATGATCGGGACGATCTCCTTCCAATGCGCGACCCGGCGAGGGTTGTCGCGAAAGCGCTCGTCCTCGAGGAGCTCGTCGAGATCGAGGGCGCGACAGAAGCGCTCGAAGAGAGCGTTGTTCGCGACCCCGACGTTGACGTGGCCGTCGCTCGCGCGGAACGTCTGGTACGGAACGATCGACGCGTGCACGTTCCCTTCCGGCCGCGGAACGGTCTGGTCGGCGAAGTAGCGCGCGGCCTGGCGCGAGAGCATCGCGACCTGCCCGCCGATCATCGTCGCGTCGATGACTTGACCCTCTCCGCTTCGCTCGCGGGCGTGGAGCGCGGCGACGATCGCGAACGCCGCGAACATGCCCGCGACCATGTCGGCTTGAGGCACGCCGACCATGACGGGGTCGCCGCCGGGTTCACCCGTGAGGCTCATGACCCCGCCCATCCCCTGCACGATGAGGTCATACGCCGGCCACGCGCGACCCGGGCCGTCCTGGCCGAAGCCACTGATGTGGCAGAGGATCGCGCGCGGATTGATCGCACGCACGCGTTCGTCGGGAAAGCCGAGGCGCGCCAGCGTTCCTGGGCTGAAGTTCTCGACCACGACGTCGCACTGCTCGATGAGGCGCTCAAGTACGCGCTTGCCGCCGGCATTCTTGAGGTCGACTGTCACGCTGCGCTTGTTCCGATTGATCGCGAGGTAATACGCGGAGATCCCCTGGATGCTCGGCGGCGACCACTCGCGCGTCTCATCGCCAGTCCCGGGGATCTCGAGCTTGATCACATCCGCGCCGTGGTCACCGAGCATCAGCGTGCAGTACGGTCCCGCGAGCGCGCGGGTGAGGTCGAGCACGCGAATGCCGTCGAGCGCGCCTGCCGCTGGTGGCGTCACGCGCGGAGAGTACCGTTGAGGCGATGGCGGAGCTGCTTCCGCTCTTTCCGCTGACCACTGTGCTGTTCCCCGAGATGCTGCTGCCGCTGCACATCTTCGAGCCGCGCTACCGCTTGCTCGTGCGGCGTTGCATGGATGGGGACCGCCCGTTCGGCGTCGTGCTCATCCGCTCGGGACAGGAGGGCAGCCCGACCGCCGAATCGCACACGATCGGGACCGAGGCGAAGATCATGGCTTTCTCTCCGCTCTCCGACGGCCGCTCGTACATCGTCGTGCGCGGCGGGCGCCGTTTCGCCGTCGAGCACGCGGATCCGGACGCGGAGCCATACCTCGTCGGTCGCGTCCGCTACCTCGACGAACAGGAGGGCACGGGCGCGCTCGCCCGCGCCGCGGTCGCGGTCGAGGCCTACGGGCAGTACATCGTCGCCGTCATGGCTGTCACCGACGACGCCCGCGGGGACCGCGCGATCGTTGACGAGCTCGGGACCGTGCCGCCGCGTGAGGCGGCTTACCGGATCGCCGCCAGCCTCGCGGTGGACGCGACCGAGCGCCAGCGACTCCTCGCGCTGCCGACCGATGCGGAGCGGCTCGACGCGGAGAAGAACCTCCTCGAGCGCGAGACGACACTCCTTCGCGATCTGCTCGTGCGCCTGCGCGCGCACGGCGAAGGGCGCGTGGCCCTGAACTAGCCGAGCCCATCCGCGAAGCGCACCACGCCGTCCGTGATCGTCGCGCGCACGCGCGCCTCGAGCAGCTCATCCTCCGCACAGCGGGCGAGATCGCGGTCGACAACCGTCGCGTCGCAGCGCATGCCGACCCGCAGCGATCCAGCGACGCGCTCGCTCGACATCGCGTAGGCGGGGCCGACCGTGTATCCCGCGAGCGCCTCTTCGATCGTCAGGCGCTGCTCGGGTCGCCAGGCGTCGTCGTCCTGCGGCCGCCGGCGCGTCACGGCGGCGTGGATGCCCAGTAGCGGGTCGATCGGCTCTACGGGCGCATCCGATCCGAACGCGAGCACCGCGCCGGTGCGCCGCAGCGTGCGCCACGGATACGCACGGGCCACCCGCGACGCACCCCAGTAACGGTCCGCCAGCTCGCGGTCGCTCGTCGCGTGGATCGGCTGCATCGACGCGACGATCCCGAGTGCGCCGAAACGCGCGAGATCGTCGGCGCGCACGAGCTGCACGTGCTCGATCTTCTGCCGCAGCTGGGGCGCGGTCGATCGGGTCGGCTCGATCGCGTCCAGCGCGACGTGAACCGCCCGGTCGCCGATGGCGTGGATGGCGACGGCAATGCCTGACGCGGCAGCCGCTGCGACGTCACGCGCGAGCTGACCCGGCTCGATCGTCAGGATTCCGCGATCGCGGGAACCTTCATACGGCTCCTCGAGCGCGGCGGTCTGCGAGCCGAGGGCGCCGTCGGTAAAGATCTTGAGATGGCCGGTGCGCAGCCAGTCGTCGCCCTCGCCGGTGCGCATGCGCTGCTCGAGTGCGTCAGCGAGCCGTGCGTGCGGGATCCCCATGTACACGCGGAGCGCGAGCTCGCCCGCGTCACGCATACGCGCGAGGACCGCGACCGGCGAGCGGCCGAGGAACTGGTCGAGGTCTTCGAAACCCGTGATCCCGCGGCGCCACGCCTCGACCTGGCCGCGGCGCGCGTCGGCGAGCATCTCGTCATCCGTCGATGGCGGGATGACGACGTCGGCGAGCGCGTTCGCGTTCTCTTGAAGGATGCCGGTCGCCTCGCCGCGGTCATCGCGGAAGATCGCGCCGCCCTCCGGGAGCGCGGTGTCGCGGGTGATGCCCGCGCGCGCGATCGCCGCGCTGTTCAGCCAGCGCGAATGGCCGTCGCGGCTGCGCAGCACCGCGGGACGTCCGCCGGTGACCCGGTCGAGGTCGACCGCGGTCGGCCAGCGGCCCCAGGTGTTCTTGTCGAAGCGGCCGCCCAGGACCCACGCACCATCCGGAAGCGCGCTCGAGAACGACGCGATGCGGTCCAGCGCGTCCTCCAGCGTCGTCGTGTCCGCCACGTCGAGTCGCGCCATCTGCTGTGCCCACCAGACGAAGTGCACGTGCGCGTCGAACCAGCCAGGGACCATGAGCCCGCCGCGCAGGTCGATGGTCTCCGCCTGCCCTGCCGCGCGCCGCATCTCATCACGACGCCCGACGGCGGCGACGCGCCCGTCGCGGGCGAGCAGCGACTCGGCGCTCGTGCCATCGCCCACGTGGATGCGGCCGCCTTCGAACAACGTCGCGCTCACCCCCGGAATCCTGCCTGACCGCGGAGTGGGACGAATCTCACCGGTCCGTGGCGCTCCTCGCGTCCGCGCGCATCGCGCACCACGAGCTCCTGCCGTTCGAGCGTGCCCACCGGCGCGACGATGCGGCCATTCGCGGTCAGCTGCTGTGCCAGCGCGGGATCGATGCCCGGTGTGGCCGCGGTGATGACGATCCCGTCGTACGGCGCGTAGAGCGGGTAGCCGAGCGACGCGTCCGCATGGATCGCGCGGACGCTCGCGTAGCCGAGGCGCGCGAGGCGGTCGCGTGCGGCGTCCGCAAGCGACGCGACACGCTCGATCGATACCACCTCGCGCACGAGCTCTGCGAGCACTGCTGCCTGATAGCCCGAGCCTGTGCCGATCTCGAGCACGCGATGCCACGGCTCGGTCGCGAGCAGCTCGCTCATGCGCGCCACGATGTACGGCTGCGAGATCGTCTGTCCCTCGTCGATGGCGAGGGCGTGGTCGCCGTACGCGATGTCGCGGTCAGCGGGCGAGACGAACTCCTCTCGCGGCACGCGCGCCATCGCTTCCAGCACGCGCGGATCGCGGATGCCGGCTCGCTCGAGCAGGCGCAGCATTTCTGTCCGCTGGCTCGCCGTGTCCACGGTCACATCATGAAGAGTGTGCGGAGCGCACGCCGAACGCGTCTATCGTACGTGCGACATGCTGGACTTCGAGCAGCTCGCGTTCATCGAGAAGTGGCGCCAGAAGGCGTCGCGCGGCGTCGTTGTCGTGCTCGATGGGACACGCGGCGACATCATCGTGACGCTGCGCGTCGGAGAGGGCCCGTCGCGCATGGACCTGCGTGGTCAGGACGCGACCGGGGCGGTCCGCAAGCACCGCCTGTCGATCGGCGACCGCATCACGATGGCCATCGAGTACGCCGCCAGGGACGTGCAGCCCGTGGCAAGCGCGATGAAGCCGGGCGCGGTCATCGCGCCGGGCACGACCGTGAGCGGCACGGTGAGCGAGACCGGGGAGATCGCGGTCGTGGATTGCGGCGCCCTGGTGCTGGTCCGCGGCGACACCCTTGGCAGCGTCTCAGAGGGAGACGTCATCTCGTTCACCGTCGCTTCGGAGGGAAAGGCCTACCTCATCCCGACACGCGGATAGCCGGGTCACCCAGGAACGGCTCCGTTCCTAGCCGCATTTCTCCAGCTCCTGCGCGATCTCCTCTTCGTCCGGCACTTCGCGATGCTGATGCACGTCGATGTAACGCACGGTGCCGGCCGCGTCGACGACGATGATCGTCCGCTCCGGTCTGCCGATCTCCTCGTTGAACACCCCGTACGCCTGCGCGACCTTCCCGTGGGGCCAGAAGTCGCTGCATAGCGGGTACTTCGTACCGCCGAGTGAGTCTGCCCAGGCCTTGAGCGTGTAGACGCTGTCACATGAGAGGCCCACGACCTGGGCACTGCCGCCGACGAAACGCTCCTGGAGGGCGTTGAGCGCCGGCGCTTCGCTGCTTCAGGTGTTGGTGAACGCGAAGGCGAAGAACGCGAGGACGACGCGCCGGCCGCGCAGCTTGGAGAGCGTGACCTCGCTCCCATCGTGTGCGCGAAGAGCGAAGTCGGGAGCGGCATCACCGACCTTCAGCGTCTTCGTCTCGGTCGCGACCTTCGTGCGGCCCTTTGGCGCGGCCATAGATCTAGATTAGCCCCCCAGCCGTGATGAACACGTCCCGATGCGCTTCGCCGCGCGCTAAGGGACCACGGTCACGTAGAGGAAGACGCCCTGGTCCTCCATCCACGTGACGGCATCGATGACCGGCCGCAGATTGATCGCATAGACGCCTGGGGTCATCGGCGCGCGCACCTGGAACAGGAATGTCCCGACCGCGCCCGGTGGCACGCTGGCTTCGTTCTGGAACGCGACGCGGTTCGCGGACGGCCAGCCCACGCCGAGGCCCGCCCACGTCTGGTTGTCACGATTCACGCCGAGGCGAGCCTCCTGGCCGAGGAGTCCCCTGGTCCAGGTCTGACCGCCGGTGTTCAAGAAGCTGATCGATAGCTGGCCGCTCACCTGCCCCGCGCGAAGCGTCGGATAAGCAGACTGGGTCAGCCAGCGGCTGTGGTAGTTGACGGTCGTGACCACGGGTATCACGACGCCCTGATCCTCGAGCCAGGAGACGCCATCGACGACAGGACGCAGCGGGATATTCACGAGACCGGCGCCCAGCGGCGCCTTCACCACGAAGGTGAACGAGGCGATGCCGCCGGGCGCGACCGCGGATTCGTTCTGCACGGCTACCCGATTCGCCGAGGGCCACCCGACGTTCATGCCGAGCGCGCTGAACGACGTGTTGTCGCCGTTGATGCCGAGCGCCACCTGACTTCCCGCGACGCCCTTCTGCCACGTCTTCGTGCCGGAGTTTCGGAAGCGGAGGGTGACGGCCTGCGCCGCGGCGGGCTGCAACGCGGGAACAGCGGTCTGATCGACCCACGCCGAATGCAGCCCGTTGTCGCTCGCCGATGGAGGAGTGCCGCCACCGCTGCTGCCACCGCCGCCACTGATCGTGGCGCCGGTGCTGAAGTCCCATTCGTTCGTGAGCCACGTCCCCGCGACGGTGATGTCGAAACGGACGTGGTAGGTCGTGTTCACGGCGAGCGGTCGCTGCGGGATGATGACTTGGTAGTCGTATTCGAACTGCTGCGGCGCGTAGTAGATCGGAACGCGCGCGCCGCCTGGCGCGACCACTTCCGCGCCGCGCATGACGACGGACCGTCCGCCCGAGTACACGACCATGATCGGATAGCCGACAGGTCGCGACGCTCCGGCCGGGAGCGGGCTCGGTGATTCATTGCCGCTCCATGAGGCCGGGATGTTCGTCTGGCCGTGCGCGGGTGAGCGCACGAACTCGGGAGACCGAATGCCGAAGTTGTACGTGATGTCGCCGACCGTGGCGCCGCGTCCGCCGAGAAGGGAGTGGCCCCAACCCATCGACGATGCGCTCGGATGCATCATGCCGAGCCGGTGATACGGCGCGTCCCACAGCTGGCGGACGCCCGCCAGGGGATCGGAGCCTCCGGTCGCGACCTCGCTGACGAATGAGGTCGAGAGGCCCCGCGCGGCGACGCGGTCGCGCGCCGAGGAGCCGGTGTAATACGGAAGGCCGGCCGTCTCGAAGTGACCCGTGATGCCATTGGCCGCGTTGTAGTTCGCGTGGTTCTGAGCAGCCGCGACGATGCGCGCGTCGGGCACCAGCGTCGGCGCACCGATCGCGGCGCGCATCTGATTCGTCAGGGACATCATGTCGTCGGACGTCGCCGCCGCGGCTGGCGAGGGCGGCGTGAATACGACGCTCGATAGCACGAGCGTCAGGCAGACGAGCCATGTGCGCAGCGCGCGCACGACGAAAGTCCCGACCATCCCGCTGTATTGAACGGACGCCCGACAAAAGTCGTTATGAGAAGCAAGTCCCAGGACCATTGACGGGCTGAGTAGGGCGCCGCCCGCCCGCGGCGCCACACCTCAAAAGGGCAGAGTTACTTCTTCTTGCCCTTCTTGGCCTTCTTTGCAGCCTTCTTCTTCGCCGGCATTTGGGTTCACCTCCTTCCCACTGTGGTCCGACGGCCCTAAAAGAGCCGTCGCTGCCTGCCCGCCAGGCGACCCTGGCTGGAGCGAGCGAGCCATTCCTCGAACTCTTTGCGGGGGATCCGCCAGATCCGACCGACACGCACCGCTGGGATGCGGGTCGGATCCGCGTCATCCACCGCGCCGAGTCGGCGCAGGATCGTCGTGGGGTGCACGCGGAGGCGCCGCGCGACCTCGTCCGTGGTCAGAAACTCGTCTTCGTCCACTGCGGCTCCTGCGCTGGGGTGTTGTGTGAGCGTCACCTGCTTCGCTGCATTCTTACTGCACTGGCTGCATTGTCAAGTGCTCGCACCGTTCGGCCGACCAGGGCGATGGCGCGGCGGAGCTTGCGGCGGTTCTGCTCGTCGTTCAGCCAGCGCGACGCTCCGCTCGGATGCGGGAGTGGGATGAGCACCCGTTGACCCTCGACCCGACTCTTTCCGACGACGTCACTCAATGGAACGCGACCCCAGAAGCGCTCGATCGCGAGCGTTCCCACGAGGAGGATGACGCGCGGCCGGACGAGCGCCAGCTCCGCCTCGAGCCACGGCGCGCACAGCAGGGTCTCCGGTGGCGACGGACGACGGTCCCCCGCTCCGCTCGCAGCCTTGCCGGGAAAGCACTTTGTGATCGACGTGCGGTACGGAAGGTGCGCCTGATCGATGCCGGCCTCGGCGAGCCAACGCCGCAGCTCAGCGCCCGCGCGTCCTGAGAACGGCAGACCGGTCGTGAGCTCCACCGCACCCGGCGCCTGACCGATGATCATCACGCGATCGCTCGCCGTACCCGCGACGATCGGGAACGCGGCTGGCAGATGACCCGCATCGACGCACTTCGTGCACGCGCGTATTCGCGCGTGAAGTCGCGCGAGCGCGCGATCCGACGAGGCGGTCACGGTGCGATCGTCAACGTTCGCCGCCCGAATACACTGTGAGTTCGCACGGGGTGTAGCGCAGCCTGGTAGCGCAACAGTCTGGGGGACTGTAGGTCCCGGGTTCAAATCCCGGCACCCCGACCGCTGGGCGCGGTCCCCGCGTCAAGATGCTGGCGGGATCGGGTCCCCTTCCGGCGCGGCGAGGCCCAGGAAGTCGCGTGTGAAGTCGTACAGCTTCTCGCGGTCCTCGCGCAGCGCGGGTCGCAGCCCGTAGTGGTTGATGACACGGACCTGCTGCGCGAGCCACTCAGACCAGCACGGCGCGCAGATGCGCTGCTCGATCTCATCGCCGATCGCACCCGGCAGCACGCGCCCGGCGCTCGCACGCGTCTCGCCGCAGCGTGCGCAGGTCACCTCGGCCATCTCTAGCTCCGCACGCGCCCCGCGCGCGCGAGCGGCGCGTAGCGAAATGCCGCGCGTCCAACGACGTCGGCCAGTGGCACGTCGCCGAAGTAGCGGCTATCGGTGGAGTGATCGCGGCGGTCACCCATCACGGTGACCGCGCCGTCGCGTACGGCGGCCACGCGTTTCAGGAGCAGGCGCTTCGAGTCCCGCGGATCGCGCAGCACGACGACCTCGCCGACGCGGGGCTGCCGGCGCGGCGGGAGCACGAAGAGCCAATCTCCGTCCCGCAGCGCCGGCTCCATGCTGTGGCCGGCAACGGCCACGCGCCAGGGTCCGCGTCTCACTTCTTCGTCGCGTAGAACATGTCGCTGATCTCTTTGACCGCGGCCTGAAGCTCGGCGGCAGCGGCGGCGTCGACGTTCTGCTTGTTCTTCGAGCAGAGCTTCGCTGCCTTCCAGAACGTGTCGTGCAGCTTCGGGAACTTCTCGAGGTGCTCCGGCTTGAAGTAGTCGCTCCAGAGGATCTCGAGCTCCTTCTTGCAGATCTGTGCGTGCTCTTCCTTCACCAGGGTCATGCGAACGAAGTTGCCGCGCGTGGTGAAGTCGGTGGCGCTGGGCTGCAGCTGGCCGATCTTCTCGACCATCTTCGCGACCGTATCGGCGGCGACCTTCGCCGCCGTCGGGTCGTAGATACCGCACGGGATGTCGCAGTGGGCATGCGCGACGACAGAGGGCGCGAGTAGACGACCGAACACAGGCGACTCCTTGGACCTAACGGAAAGCTGCCCGGCCCGCGTGGGCGGGCGCATGTCCAATGTACGCGCGCAGCGTCGGATGCGCTCGTCAGGGCGCGATGTCGTCGAGCACGATATCGATCTCGATCGCGCCGCTCGCGTCGATCTCCATCTCACGGCCCACGAGGTTCCCGGGAAAGCGAGGCGGGAACACGTCCACGTAGTACTTCCCGGACACGACGGCTACCTCGAACGCGCCCGTCGCGTCGGTCGCGCCGGCGTGCTCCACCTCGCGCGGGTCGCCGAAGTTGATGGTAGCCCCGACCGCCGGCACACCCCGCTTGTCCTTGATCGTGCCCTTCACGATCACGCCGCGCCGCACCACGAGATCCACTTGAACATCTCCCGTGCCGAGACGCACCGCATCGGCCTCGACCCAGTTGCGCTTGCGATCCAGGTACTCGGCGATGTAGCCGCTGCCCGCGGGTGGGACGACGTTGACGATGTACGTCGAAGGACGCGTCGTCACCGCGTATCGGCCGTCGAACCCGCTCGGCCGGCAGATACGGCCGGTCGTGAACGCCGTGTCGACGCACACGAGGACATCGGGCACGCCTGCGCCCGACTCGTCACGCACGCGGCCCTGTATCTGCGGACCGCTCGGCAGGGTCATGTTGAGCGTCGCGTCAGCGCTGAGGTCGAACGGCGTGGCCTGAAAGCCCTCGAGCACGCGGTCGTGCCAGAGGCCGATCGCCCGAACACGGTCCGGCGGCAGCGCCCAGACCCAGTACTCGCCGGGCGCGCGCAGCGCCGAATAGGAGCCGTGCTTGTCGGTGCGTTCGCACTGCCAGCCGACGGGAGCGGCGAGCGTCCTGAGGCACACCTGCGCGTCCTCGATCGTCGCTCCTCCCACACGCACGGTGCCACGCAGGACGACGCCGGGCTCGAGCGCGAAGTCGACGTCGGGAACATCGCTCGTGCGCGCGTCGAGGATCCCCGAGTCATCCTCGAAAGGCGTGCCGCCAGCCCACAGCGGAACAAGCTTCGCGCCGGGCGGTCCCTCGACGTCGAGGCGGTAGAGATCCGCGCGTGTCTCGATCGTGTACTTCCCATCCGCGCCGGAGCGCGCGCACGCGACCTCGCTGCGGGTGACCGGATGAGCGCAGGCTTGTGCGCGCGCGACCGGGGCGCCCCGCTCGTTTCGCACCACGCCGCTGATCCGCACGCGCGCCGGCAGGCCGATCCACACGGCGGTGTCGACGCCCGTGACGTCGACGACGCGGTTGTGTGTCATCCAGCGCGTCGGATCCGGTCCCTCGACCCGCAGGAGATACGTCGACGGTACGAGCGTGAGCGTCGCCGTGCCGTCCTGCGCGGCCTCGGTACAGCGCTCGACGCCACGCGCCGTCGCCGCGCAGACGCGCGCTCCCGGCAGCGCTGGGCCGCTCGCGTCGCGGTCGGTGAGGCCGGTCACGAGGACGCGCAGCGCCAGCTGCGAGATCGCTGTGGCCGTCGGGGACGGCGGCGGCACGGTCGACGGTGATGCGACGCACGCGGCGAGAAGGAACGGCGCGAGACCGAGGAGTGCGGCGCCCGATCGCCGGAGGCCTAACAGCGTCACGCGTGCCTAACGCTCAGCGTGATGAAGGAGAACGTGCGGCGCTGTCGTCGCGCCGTGCGGCGGCCGCGCTTGCGATGAGTCGCGCGACCTCCGCGAGGGGTCCCGCCACCTCGTCGCCGCGCTCGCGCTGCATCAGGTCGCGCATCGCCTCGCGGATCGGCTTCCCCTCGGAGAGCACCAGGTGCGTCTGCTCGGTGATCGGCATGCTGACCCCGGCGTCCTGCGCGGCGCGATAGGTCGCTTCCGCGGTCGTGACGCCTTCGGCCACCTGCCCACCAAGCCGCTGCCGGATCTCGGCCAGCGCGAGACCTTTCGCGAGCTGCTCGCCCACCGTTCGGTTCCGTGAGTGCTTGCTCATGCAAGTGACGACGAGATCCCCCACGCCCGCGAGGCCTGCGACGGTCAGCGGATTCGCCCCCTTGGCGAATGAGAACCGGGCGATCTCGGCGAGGCCGCGGGTGATGAAGCCGGCCTTCGCGTTGTCGCCGTAGCCCATCCCGTCGATCGCGCCCGCGCCGAGCGCGACGATGTTCTTGAGCGCGCCCGCCAGCTCGACGCCGACGACATCGGTGTCCGTGTAGGCGCGGAACATCGGCGTCCCGACCAGCGTCTGAAAATGCTTCGCCGTGTCGGCCGCGACCGACGCGATCACCGTCGCGGCTGGGAGACCCGCCGCGATCTCGCGGCTGATGTTCGGTCCCGAGAGGACGGCGACGCGCTCGCCGCCGATGACCTCCGCCCAGAGCTCGCTCATGCGCTGTCCGCCTTCGGCGAGGCCTTTCGTCACCGAGAGCACGCGCTGTTCGCTGCGGAATCGCGCCCCGATCCGGTCCCGTAGCGCGCGGACGCCGACGCTGGGAGCCGCGACGATGACGTCCTCAGCGGTGAGCGCACGCTCGATGTCCGATGTGACCTCGACGCGATCGGGCACGCGGATGCCCGGCAGATAGCGCCGGTTCTCGCGCTGCGCCGCGATGTCGCGCGCCTGTTCGGCATCGCGCGTCCACAGGATGACGTCGCGCTGTCCGTCGCGTGCCAGGATCGTCGCGAGCGTCGTCCCCCACGACCCCGCCTGCAGGACTGCGACGGTCACGGGCGCGCGCCGATCCGCGGCTCAGCGCCGCGCAGGATGCGCTGGATGTTCGGTAGGTGCCGCACGTAGACGATGCTGCCGCCGACGAGGATGAACGCGAGGGTCGCCCAGCTGAAGGACAGCCATCCGGTCGCCGTGAACAGGAGGTACCCGAGGAGCGCGCCGACGACGGATGCGAGCGAGCCGACCGACACCATTCGCGTGACCGCCAGAGCGATCGCGAAGAACGCGACCGCGGTCGCCCACGCGGGCGTCGCGACGAAGAGCAGTGCCCCGAAGCCGGTCGCCACGCCGCGACCGCCGCGGCCCTGCAGCAGCGGCGGCCAGCAGTGGCCCGCGACCGCGGCCACCGCTGCGAGCGCCTCTGCGATGTGACGCACGTCGCCGTTGATCGCGAACAGAAGCTGCGCGAAGAGCACGGCGATCGCGCCCTTGAGGATGTCGAACACCGCGACGAGAAGCCCGGCGCCGCGCCCGAGCGTGCGGAAGGTGTTCGTCGCGCCGGTCGAGCCGGATCCCACGGTCCGCAGGTCGACATTCCGATAGATCTTCCCGACCAGATATCCGCTGGAGATCGAGCCGATGCCGTATCCGACGAGCGCAACGATGGCGAGCCCGAGGAGCGTGGCGGGATCGCTCATTCGAACGACGCCTTGAACTCGAGCTTGATCGGCGTGCCCGGGAAGCCAAAGCGCTCGCGGATGCGGTTCTCGAGATACCGCGAGTACGTGAAGTGCACGGCGTCCGGCGGATCGACGAAGAACACGAACGTCGGCGCCTTGCCGCGCGCCTGCGTCACGTGGCGGAACCGCACTTCCTTCCCGCGGTGGGGTGATGGCGGGTGGGCGGCGATCGCTTCGGTCAGGAGCTTGTGGAGGTCGGACGTCGCGATGCGTTTCTTACGCTCGTCGACGACCTTGAGCGCGTCTTCGAGCGTCGCTTCGACGTTCCGGCCGGTCTTCGCCGACACGAAATGGTGCCGCATCCACGGCGCGAAATGGAATTCACGGGTGACCTCGGCTTCGACCTGGGCGGTCATCTCCTCGCCACGGTCTACCACGTCCCACTTGTTCACCGCCAACACCAGGCCGACCGCCGCTTCGAGGGCGTACCCCGCGATGTGCGTGTCCTGGGCCGTGACGCCTTCGGTCGCGTCGGTGAGGAGGATCGCGACGTCAGCGCGCTCGAGCGCGTGTGCGGTGCGCAGCAGCGCGTAATGCTCGATGCCCTGCTCGACGCGACCGCGGCGCCGGATGCCCGCGGTGTCGACGAGGACCAGACGCCGACCGCGGAACTCGAGCGCGGTATCGAGGCTGTCGCGCGTCGTACCGGGTATCTCGCTGACCACCGCGCGCTCGCTCCCGACCAGCGTGTTGAGAAAGCTCGACTTGCCGACGTTCGGACGTCCGACGATGGCGATATGCGCGTCGGTGGAGAGCTCCTCCTCCTTCTCGGGGGGCAGTCGCTCGACGACGGCATCGAGGAGGTCGCCTGTTCCGTGCCCCTGGATCGCGGACACCGGATGCGGTTCGCCCAGCCCGAGCGCGTAGAACTCAGCAGCCTGCGCTTCGCCGCGCCACGAGTCCGCTTTGTTCGCGACGAGGATGACCGGCTTCCGGCTCCGACGAAGCTGATCCGCCACGTCGTGCTCGACCGGCAGGATGCCGGACTGCGCGTCGACGATGAACAGCACGACGTCGGCCTCTTCGATCGCGGCCTCGGCCTGACGCCGCACGGCCGCTTCCATCTTGCCGGCGCGCGGGTCGTCCAGGCCGCCGGTGTCGATCATCGAGAACTCGCGTCCGCGCCACTCGGCGGTCGCGTAGATCCGATCTCGCGTCGTGCCCGGGAGGTCCTCGACGATCGCGACGCGCTCGCCGACGATCCGGTTGAAGAACGTCGACTTCCCAACGTTGGGCCTGCCGACAACGGCAACGACGGCCCGGGCCACGAGGGTTAGGCCGGGACCGCTTCCGCGAGCTCCTCGGCGCGCTCCTTGACCTCGAGGAGCGTGTCCATCGGCGTCGAGCATCCGCCGATGAGTCCAACGCGTTCCTGATCGCGAAGCCACTCCGGGCGCAGCTCGTCAGCGTGTTCGATGTGGTACGCGGTGCGCCCCTGCATCTTCGCGAGATTCATGAGCTCGCGGGTGTTCGCGGAGTTCTTCCCGCCGACCACGATGATCGTCTTCACCTGCTCGGCCAGCTCGCTCGCAGCGATCTGACGCTTCACCGTGACCGGGCAGACGGTGTTGTACACCTTGGTCTCCTGCGCGATCTCGGAGACGTGGGCCACCAGCTCTTTGAACGCCCACGGCGGCTGCGTCGACTGGGACACGACGCCGGCCCGTTTCATCCTGGGGAGCTTCGACCACTCTTCCTTCGTCTCGACGACGACGTAGTTGTCTCCGGCGAATCCCTTCAGACCGACGACCTCGGGGTGATCGGGCGTGCCCAGGATGATGACCCGGTAGCCTTCGTCCGCGAGCTGCTTGGTGAAGCGCTGCGCCCGCAGGACCAGCGAGCAGGTCGCATCGATGCAGTCGAGTCCGCGCTCCTCGATCTGCCTGCGGACCTCGGGCGGCACGCCGTGCGCGCGGATGACGACGATGCCCTCGGACGCGTCCGCTGGGTCCTGGATCACTTTCACGCCACGTGCGGCGAGCCGCTCGCTGATCTTCGGGTTGTGGACGACCTGTCCGAGGTTGTGAACGGTCTTACCGGTCTCGGCGGCAGCCTCGGTCAGCTCGACCGCCTTCTTGACGCCGAAGCAGAACCCGTTCTCGCGTGCGAGCAGCACTTCCATTGCCATCGATTCTAGACGTACGCCCCTCGCATCTCGGTCGGTAATAGCGATGCGATGCGCCGCATCACGGCATCGGTCACCGCTTGCTCGTCGCGACGTTCCTCAGCGGCGAGATCGGTGAGATGGAAGGGCCGTCCCACACGCAAGACGGCATGGCCGCCGAAGACGAGCCGCAACAACGATTGCTTGGTGCCGATCATCGCGATCGGCAGCACCGGCACGTCCCCGGCGCGCGAGGCGAGGAAACCGATGCCGGGCTTGCCCCGCAGGAGCGCGCCGGTCTCGCTGCGATGTCCCTCGGGGAAGAATCCGAGGATCTGACCGCCTTTCAGCACGCGCAGCGCGGTCACGAGAGCGCGGCGGTCGCCCTCGCCGCGCCGCACCGGGAAGGCGCCCGTCGCGCGGACGACGTAACCGAGCAAGGGGTAGCCGAACGCCTGTGCCTTGGCCATGTAGCGCACCGACAGATCGAGGTTGATCGAAATGAGCGGCGGGTCCTTCCAGTTGATGTGATTCGACACGAGGATGTAAGGGCCGCTCGCCGGAAGGTTCTCCCGCCCCTCCACGCGAAGGTGGACGAGTGCTCGGACGATCGTGCGTATCGGTGGGAAAAGAAGTTGCCACAGCCAGAGACGCTCGACCGGCCACTCCGACGCGCTGTCCGACGTCACGCTGCCGGCGAAGGACGCAACACGATCGCGAGGACCAGTTCAAGTGCCTGCCCGACCGAGAGCCCGTCCGTCTGGACCACGACCGCGTCGTCCGCCGCTCGCAGTGGTGCCACCTTTCGCTCGCTGTCCATCCGATCGCGTCGGAGGATCTCCTGGAGCAGCTCCTGCCGCGGTCGGACCTGGCCGCGCGAGCGGAGCTCTTCCTCCCGCCGCTTCGCACGCTCGGCGGCCGACGCGGTGAGGAAGACCTTGCATTCGGCGTCGGACAGCACCACGGTGCCGATGTCGCGTCCCACCATCACGACGCGCCCGCGACGCGCGAGCTCGCGCTGCTGCTCGACCATGATGTCGCGGAGGGCGGGCACGCGCGCGACCTGCGACACGCTGCGGTCGATCTCCGGCGATCGGATGTCCCAGGTGACGTCCGCCCCGTCGAGGAGGACCGTGTAGGCGCGCCCGTCGCGCACGGTCGGGGGGCCGATGGTGATGCGCGACTCACGCGCGAGCGCTGCGAGACGCTCCGTGTCGTCGGGATCGATGGTCTTTCGCAGAGCGGCGAGCGCGATCGCGCGATACATCGCGCCGGTGTCGAGGAAGAGGTAGCCGAGCCGCTCGGCGACGAGCGCGCCGATGGTGCTCTTACCGGCGCCGGCGGGTCCGTCGATGGCGATCGTCCGCGGCGTCATCGTGGTCGCGCCGCGGGCCGACGCGCAGTCCGCGCCGCGGGCGCTGCCGCGGCTCGTCGTGGTGACCGCGCCGCGGGTCTTTCCGGCGCTCGTCGCTGGGGCCGCGCCGCGGGTCCTGCCGCGGCTCGTCGCAGAGGCCGCGCCGCGGGTCCTGCCGCGGCTCGCGCGTCTCGCTCGCGAGTTGGCCTCCCCGCCTGTACCGGTCGCGCGCCGCTCCACTGCCGGCGGGGCCCCTCCACTCTCGCTCGCGAGACTGCGCCTCGCCGCGTCACCCGCGGCGCGATCCCTCTGGCGTTTCCCGTCGTCATTGCCGGCGGCGCGATCCCCCTCGCGTTTCCCGTCGTCATCACGCGCGGCGCGAACGCTCGACCGTCGCCCGCACGCGCCATCGGCCGCGCCATAGGCCGCGCGGGTTCGCGCGGCGCCTGCGGCTTCGGCTCGGCCGTCGGCGCGGTCATCGCTTCGATCTCTTTCTTCGTGAGGTCTCTGAATTCGCCAGGCCGAAGTCGTCCGAGCACGAGCGGACCCATGCGCACGCGCACGAGGCGCGTAACTTTGAGCCCGACCGCGGAGCACATGCGGCGCACCTGGCGTTTCCAACCTGTGTGCAGCACCATCGAGACGCGCGACCGGCCGCGCGAGCGCGACTGCACCGAAACTCGGACCGCGCGCGCCATGCCCTCCTCCAGCGGGATACCGCGCTGAAGGCGCGCGAGCGCGTCGTCGGTCAGGTCACCTTCGACGGCGACGTCGTACTCGCGCTCGTGGCCGTAGCGCGGATGCAGGACGCGCTCGGCCCAGGTGCCGTCGTTCGTGAGCAGCAGCAGGCCCTCGGAGTCCGTGTCGAGTCGGCCGACCGGATACAGGCGCTCGCGCGCGCTGATGTGGTCGACGACGGTGCGCCGGCCGTGCTCGTCCTGTGCGGTCGAAACGATCCCGATGGGTTTGTAGAGGAGGACGTACCGGTGGGGGGAGGGAGCGGCGATCAGTCGGCCATCGACCTCGACGTGCGCGTCCTCAGCGACGCGCGTGCCGAGGGTGGTGATCAGGTCGCCGTTCACGCGCACCCGACCCTCGGTGATCATCTCCTCGGCCGCGCGGCGCGAGGCGACGCCTCGGTCGGCCATCACCTTCTGCAAACGGATCACGCCGAGCCATCCCCGACCGCATCGCGCTCGCCCATGCCGGTGACCCTGCCTTCAGGCGTCAGCGCGCGTGGCAGCTCGTCGAGGCTCGACAGGCCGAAGCACTCGAGGAACTCCCAGGTCGTGCCATAGAGGATCGGTCGTCCGGGAGCTTCGCGCCGCCCGCGCTCCTCGATGAGACGCCGCTGCATCAGCGTGTAGATCGTCTGATCGCAGTTGACGCCGCGGATCGCCTCGACCTCCGCGCGCGTCACCGGCTGGCGGTACGCCACGATCGCGAGTGTCTCGAGCGACGCGGGCGAGACGCGCAGGCGGTCCGCACCGAGGTAGGCAGCGACGTGCGGAGCGTGCTCGGGTGCCGTCACGAGCTGCCAGTCGTCGCCGTCGTGGGCGAGACGCAGGCCGGTGCCCTGGTAGGACGCGGCGAGCTCGGCCAGGGCGGTTTCGACCTGTTTCGGGCTCGCGCCGACAACGCGCCCAAGCTCGCCCCGCGACACGGGCTTCTCGGCGACGAACAGGACGCTCTCGACCGCGTTGGCCAGGCCCGACCTCATGCCGCCTGTTTCCTCCTGATGACGATGTCCGCGAAGAGCTCGCTCTGCTCGAGGTCGATCACGCTGCGCCGGTAAAGGTCGAGCAATGCGATGAACGTTACGACAGCCCATCCGAGCGTGGGCTCGGTGCTCAGCAGCTCGGTGAACGTGATCTCCCCACGTTCGACGACGATCGCCTCGATCTCGTTGGTGCGCTCCTCCACGGAGTAGCGCTCGGCCGGTGCGACGAGGCCCTCCTCGCGCGGGCGATTCGCGAGCGCGAGCACCTTGGACCACGCCGCCGCGAGCGCGAGGACCTCGCCGCCGCGCGGTGGCAGCTCGGGCGTGCCGCCCTCCCGATGGAAGCCGCGCTCGCCGCTGCGCAGGCGGTCGCCGAGCGCCGTCGCACGTTCCCGAACGACGGCGTATTCGAGGAGCCGCGCACGCAGCTCCTCTTCGCTCTCGGCCTCGTCGGTCTCCGCGAGTGGAAGGAGCGACGGAAGCAGGCTGCGTGCCTTCAGCAGCACGAGGCGCGACGCGAGCGCGAGGAACGCGGAGACCTCCTCCGCGGGGAGCGTGTCGAGCGCGCGTACGCGCGCGAGGTAGGAGTCAGCAAGATCGCCGAGCCGCACGGTGAGGATGTCCAGCTTCTTCTCCTCGACCAGCTCGAGCAGCAGGTCGAGCGGACCGTCGAATCCCTCGACGGTGACGTGTGGTCCCTCTGGGCCGAGCATCAGGGCAGCGCCTCGCGGTCCGCGCGCGCGAGGAGACGCTCGTCGGCGTCGCTCGGCGGCTCGTGGTGGCGGGCGATGAGACGCACGATGCGCTGCGAGCGCCCTTCGAGCGCTGCCTGCGCCGCGCCGAGCCGCGCGTGATCGAGGTACAGGGCGAACGTGGACTCGCCTCGCGAGAGGCGCTCACGCAGGCGCGGCGCGAGACGACCAAGCAGAACGCCGCCGACCCGGTGCCAGAGCCTCGTCCGAGAAGGCTTGCCGCGGTCGTGCAGCAGTCCGGCGAGGATCAGCTCCTCGTCCGCACCGAGCTCGCGGAGCACCGCGGCGGTCCGCTCTGCATGTCGCGTGTCGCCTTCCCGCGCGACGACGAAGCGGACCGTCTGCTGGACGCGCTCCCGCACGTCAGCCGACGAAGAACCTGGCGAGGGCCAGCGCGGGTCCGAAGACCAACGTGCTGAGCACCCTGGGGGCCAGCAACAGGATGCCGAGCAGCAGGAACGGACCGTACTGCTGGTAGGTACGCCATGCGAACTGCTGCCGCGGCGGTAGGAGCCCATACACGACGTTCGCGCCGTCGAGGGGCGGGATCGGGAGCAGGTTAAAGATCGCGAGCACGCAGTTCCAGAGAACGATGGCTCCAAGGATCTCCTCGTACGCGCTGCCGAAGGTGGATGCGGATCCGAACCGGAGCGGCAATGCGCACAGCGCGGCAAGCGCGACGTTGGCGAGCGGACCCGCGATCGCGACGAACGTGACGCCGAGCGTCGTACGCAGGCGCGACTCGTTGAACGGCACCGGCTTCCCGTAGCCGAATCCGGCGAGGACCAGGAGCAGCGTTCCGAACGGATCGAGGTGCGCCATCGGATTGAGGCTGAGTCGACCAAGGAGACGTGCGGTGTCATCCCCCAGCCGGTGCGCGGCGTACGCGTGCATGAACTCGTGCACGGTGATGCCGAGCACGATGGCGATGATGAACGCGACGAAACCGACCGGGTCCTCCCCGGCGCGCTGTACGGGAGACACCAGACCGCCGCTGATGAAGCCGTACGCGAGGAGTACGAGGCCAAGGATCAGCAGCGGTTCGATTCCGCCCGGTCCACCAACGCCGCGACGAGCGCCGATCATTCTCTCGTCAGTCTATGGAGGTCAGCGGCTCGCGATGCGGCCGAGGATGAGGCGCCGCGGCGGGACCGGGCGCGCGCTCCACCGGAAGGCCGAGCGGATCTCCTCGATCGCCCCCGCGTCATCGGGCCGCCCCGCGACGTGGATCTCCGCGTACGGCTGTCCGCGCTCGACCCGGTCGCCCACCTTCGCGTGCAGCACAACGCCCGTGCGCACATCGATCGGGTCGCCCTTCTTCTCGCGGCCGGCGCCAAGCCTCACGGACCCGAGGCCGACGCGGTCCGCGGCGATAGCAGCGACGAAGGCCGTACGCGGAGCGACCAGGCGCTCGACCCGCGGCGCGCGTGGTAGCCGGCCGGGATCGTCGACCGCATGCGCATCCCCGCCCTGGGCGGCGACGTGCTCGCGCAGCTTGGCGAGGCCGCTGCCGTCGGCGATCGCGCGATCGATCCTGGCGAGCGCGGCCCTTGTATCGCGCGCCTTGCGGCCCAGCACGAGCATCTCCGCGCCCGCGACGCGCGCGAGCCGCGTCAGATCCGCGGGACCGCGCCCCCGCAGGGTCTCGATCGCTTCGGCGACCTCGAGTGCGTTGCCCACCGCGCGCCCGAGCGGCTGCTCCATGTCGGTGAGCTCGCAGGTGACCGCGAGGCCATGCGCCACGCCGATCGCGACCATCGCGCGCGCGAGCGCTCGCGCCGAGGGGAGATCCTTCATGAATGCGCCGCTGCCGACCTTCACGTCCAGCACGACGGCGTGCCCGCCCGCTGCGATCTTCTTCGACATGATGCTCGACGCGATCAGCGCCGTCGCGGGCACGGTGCCGGTGGCGTCACGTAACGCGTAGAGCAGCCCGTCCGCCGGCGCGAGCTCCTTCGTCTGTCCGGTCACGACGATCCCGATCCGTCCCAGCTGCGCGAGGAACTCCGCGGTCGTGAGATCGACGCGGTACCCCGTGAACGACTCGAGCTTGTCGAGCGTGCCGCCGGAGAATCCGAGTCCGCGACCGCTCATCTTCGCGACGGGCAGTCCGCAGGCCGCGACGAGCGGCGCCACGACGAGCGTGGTCTTGTCCCCCACTCCGCCGGTCGAATGCTTGTCGACGACGCGACCGAAGCGCGACAGATCGAGTCGCTCGCCCGACGCGACCATGCTCGCGGTGAGCGCCGCGGTCTCCTTCGCATCCATTCCGCGGAGGACCACCGCCATGAGGAAGGCGGCGAGCTGATAATCGGGGACCTCGCCCTTCGCGTAGCCCTGGATGAGGTGGTCGATCTCTGCGGCGGTCAGCTTGCCGCCGTCGCGCTTGCGCTCGATGAGCTCAACGACCCTCAAAGCCGCTTTACGACGCCCTTCACCAGGGTCGCCAGACGCGCGCCCACCTTGTTCGCGGCCGCCAGGACCTCCTCATGCGTCACGTGCTGGATGAGGCCGGGGATGCCGGTCGCCATGTCGGTGACCGTGGAGATCGCGAGGATGCGCATGCCCATGTGCCGCGCGACGAGCACCTCGGGCACCGTGCTCATGCCGACCGCATCCGCGCCGTAGCCGCGAAGCATCCGGAGCTCCGCGGGCGTCTCGAAGTTCGGACCAGCGACGGCGACGTACACGCCTTCCTTGAGCTTCGGGTCCACCGCATGCGCGAGCTTGCGCAGCTCCTCGGTGTAGGTCCCGACCATGTCCGGGAAGCGCGGACCGAGCGTGTCGTCGTTCGCCCCGCGCAGCGGGTTCGTGCCCATGAAGTTGATGTGGTCGCTCATCACCATGAGGTCGCCCGTCTCGTACGACGGATTAAGTCCGCCGCACGCGTTGGTGAGGATGAGCGTGTCGATGCCCCACGCCTTGAACACCCGCACCGGGAACGCGACGTCCTGGATGTCGTAGCCCTCGTAGTAGTGAAGGCGCCCCTTCATCACCGCGACGGGCCTTCCCTCGAGCGTTCCGACGACCAGCTCTCCAGCGTGGCCCGGCGCGGTGCTGCGGTGCCACCCGGGGATCGTCTCGTACGGGATGCGGTCCGCCTCGCGCACGTCATCGGCCAGCGCCTCGAGACCACTGCCTAGGACGATCGCGACGATCGGCTGATGCTTCGTCTTCCCTCGGATCGCGGCGACCGCGGCCTTGGCGTCGCTCATGTGCCTCGCTCCTTCAGGATCTTCTCGCGGAGTAGCGCGAGGAACGGGCGCGCGTGCCGCGTGCGCACGAACCGTGCGACCGTCTCCGAGCGCCGGACCGCGATCCGATCGCCCGGGCGCAGATCGTGCTCTTCCTGGCCGTCGATCGAGATCAGCGCGGGATCCTGGACCTCGAGCTCGATGCGCTGGTCGGGATCGAACGCGACGGCATTCCCGAACGAGAGGTGTGGGGCGATGGGCACGAGCATGATCGCCTGCGAGCTCGGCAGGATGAGCGGGCCGCCGACGGAGAAGCCATACGCCGTGCTGCCCGTCGCGGTCGCCACGATGACGCCGTCGGCCCAGTAGACGATCAACGGCTCGCCGTCCACGCGCACGGCGACGTGGATCGAGCGGACCGCGGCGCCGCGAGCGACCACAACGTCGTTGAGCGCGAGGAAGCGCATCTCGCGGCCCTCCTGGGTGAGCCGAGCGTCGAGCAGGGTGCGCTCCTCCACCGTGTGGCGCCCGGCGGCGACGTCGGCGATCGCCGCGTCGAGGTCGCGGGTGGTGATCGTGGTGAGGAAGCCGAGCCGGCCGAGGTTGACGCCGAGCAGCGGGATGCCGAGCGGCGACATGGCGCGTGCCGCGCGCAGCATCGTGCCGTCGCCCCCGAGGATGCACGCGATGGTCGCGCCCTTCGCGCCCGCTCCGGCGGTGGCCGTGTCGAGTGGGACATCGACGACCTCGTGGCCGGCCGCGCGCATGCGCTGCGCCGCGTCGAGCGCGCTGCGCACCGCATCAGGCCGGTCCGGTCGGACGCAGAGCGCGACTTTCATGCCGCGGATCGGTCAGCGGCGGCGCGAAGCTCGCCGGCATCCAGCCCGGCATCGCCCTTTACCGCACGGACGAAGATCTCGCGATTGCCCTCCCGCCCCGCGAGACGCGAAGCGGCGACAGCGACAACGCCCGCGCCCTCGCGCGCGAAGTGCTCGGCGACGGCGACGACGGCGTCGGCGCGCGCGCCGCTGTCGCGCACGATGCCGCCCTTCTCCACCGCCTCGCGCCCGGCCTCGAACTGTGGTTTCACCAGAGCGACGACGTTCCCGCGTTCGCGAAGGTGGCGGAACGACGGCGGCAGCGCAAGGCGCAGCGAGATGAACGAGAGATCGGCGACCACGAGGTCGACCGGCTCGGGCAGCTCGAAGCCCTCACGCGCGTTGATCCCCTCCATCACGCGTACGCGCTCGTCGCTGCGGAGCTTCCAGTCCAGCTGACCCTTCCCCACGTCGACGGCGTGGACGCGTATCGCGCCACGCTGCAAGAGGCAGTCGGTGAAGCCTCCGGTCGACGAGCCGACGTCGAGCGCCACGATGCCCGCCACGTCGAGGCCGAAGTCGTCGAGGGCGCCGTCGAGCTTCTCGCCGCCGCG
>JANNHF010000125.1:0-4059 GCA_031404235.1 Chloroflexota bacterium | reverse complement strand
CCATCGGCGTGCGCTCCTGCGGGATCGTGCGGATCGTCCGCTTCTTCGCCATCAGTTCCCCGGCAGCCGGCAGCCAAGCTGCCAGCGATCCAGCGCGGCCTTCTCCTCAGGCTTGAAGCGCGCGAGCCGGAACATGAGGTCCTCGAAGTCCACCTCGTGCGCGTCGAACTCGGGACCGTCGACGCACGCGAAGCGGATGCGCTCGCCGATCTTCACCCGGCAGCCGCCGCACATGCCCGTGCCGTCGACCATGATCGGATTGAGGCTCACGATCGTCGGGATCTTGCGTTCGCGGGTGACCTCGGCGCAGCCGCGCATCATGACCGGCGGGCCGATCGCGATGAGTCGATCGATGTCGGCGTGCCGCGACAGTGCGAGCTTGATGCCCTCGGTCACGAGTCCCTTCATGCCGACAGAGCCGTCGTCGCTGCAGACGATGAACTCGTCGCAGACCGCGCGGAACTTGTCCTCCCAGAACACGAGGTCCCTGCTCCGGAATCCGATGACGCCGATGACGTACGCCCCCGACTCGCGGTACGCGCGCGCCTGCGGGTAGATCGGAGCGACGCCGAGGCCGCCGCCGACACACACGACCTTCTTGGCGGTGCCGATATGGCTCGGCTCGCCCATCGGGCCAACCAGCGCGTAGAGGCGCGAGCCGACGACGCAGTCGCGCTGCATCTCGCGCGTCGTCTTGCCCATCGCCTGGACGACGAGGGTGATCGTCCCCCGTTCTGGATCGAAGTCGGCGAGCGTCAACGGGATGCGCTCGCCGCGCGGGTGCGACATGACCATCACGAACTGGCCCGGGCGCGCCGCCTTCGCCATCTCCGGATGGCGCACCTCGAGGAGGTACGTGACGTCCGAAAAGTCCTCGCGCGTGACGATGTCAAAAGTGGCTTCGGGGGCCAGCATTGTTCGGTCTACTGTCCGGGAACCGTCCACCGTGGGCGAAGTGCCGGACGGCCCTAAGGTGCGTGCCCTTCGTCGCTGACATCGGCTGGACACGGCTTTGTCGGGCAAACCCTGGAGGGCCGGACGGTCTAGGCACGCCCTTCGGCGATCGCGCGGACGGTCTCAAGCGTGTCGATCTCGCTCGCCGGCTTGTCCGGACGGAGGCGGACGATCCGCGGGAAGCGCATCGCGTAGCCCGATTCGTGCCGGTCACTCGGCTGGATCTGGTCGAACGCGACCTCGATGACGGTGTCTGGCCGCACGACGCGCGCGCGACCGAGGTCCTTCACCGTCGCGGCGAGGAAGTGCTCGGTCATCTCCGCGATCTCCTTGTCGGTCAGGCCGGAGTACGCCTTGCCCACGACCCGCAGTCGATCGCCGTCGCTCACCGAGAACGTGTAATCGGAGAGGACTCCGTGCCGCTTGCCGTGGCCCCACTCGACCGCGGTGACGACCACGTCGAGGGTACGAAGCGCGCGCTTCACCTTCAGCCATTCCATCCCGCGCCGACCCGGGCGGTAGGGCGACCGCGGGTCCTTGACCATCAGGCCCTCGTTCCCGCGCTCGCGCGCCGCGAGGAACTCGCGGTCGAGCGCTTCCACCAGCTCGTCGCCGGTGGCCGTGAGGGTCGTCTGGCGTGCCAGGCGGAGCGGCCCGCTGAGGGGAAGCGCTCGCAAGAGCGCGTGCCGCTCCGTCAGCGGCGCATCGAGCAGCGCGCGGCCGTCGCGCTCGAGCAGGTCGAACACGACGAGCGAGGCCGGGAGCCGTTCGCGCACCTCGCCGCTGACGTCCTTTCGCCCGAGGCGCGTCTGGAACGTCGTGAAGGGCACGGCGCGGTCGCCCTCGAAGGCCAGCACCTCCGCGTCGAGGACGAAGCTGCCGGGGATCGCTCTCACCGAGTCGAGCAGCTCGGGATAGCGCGAGGTGACACGGTCGAAGGTGCGCGAATAGAGCTCGACGCGGTCGCCGGCCTTATGCACCTGCGCGCGCACGCCGTCGTACTTGTCCTCGACGACGTACGGCGCAGCGAAGCGCTGCGCCACCTCGGCGAGGTCGAGGACCGGCGTCGCGAGCATCATTCCGATGGGCTGGAAATGCGTGAGCGTGGGCTCGTCGAGCGTGCCGTGCTTGGCGCGAAGAGCGGCCTCGCCGATGTCGCCGGTGAGCATGTTCGCGCGCGCGACCGCTTCCCGCTCGTGCTCGAACGCGAGCGCGATGGCCTCCACGAGCAGGCCCTCGCGCAGGCCGATGCGCGTCTCGCCGGAGACGATCTTCACGATGTACCGCGCTTCGCCGGCGTCCGCGCGGCGCAGCAGCGCACGCACCAGCTCGCGCTTGTTGTTCGTGCCGCGGACCGCGGCGATGCCGTCGAACGCGGCCCCGACGTTGGCGAGTGTGAGTGGCGCTCCATCGCGTGGTGAGTCGGCGATGAGGTCGTGCGCGACGTCACCGAAATCCGCGTGTCGCTGATAGCTCGCGCGCATGTCGTCGGCACTCTTTCCGGAACGCTCGCGGAGCACGTCCGAGAGCGTGCTCCAGCCGACCGACAGCACGCGTTCGTCCTTCCGCGAGAACGGCGCGCCCGCGAACAGCCGCGCGGCGATGGCCACATCGGCGTCGTCCAGGCTCGCCAGGTATGCGCCGAGCAGGCGAGTCTTCTCGAGCTTTTTCGTCGTCGCGCGCACGGCATCCGCCGCGCTGACCCACTCGGCGAAGGCGCCGCTCATAATCCGGGCAGCCATAAGGAGGTCCGCATGGGGATCATCGAGCTGATCATCGTCGTGCTCGTGCTGCTCTGGCTTTTCGGATACTTCGGCCGTGGCCGGTTGTTCGCCGGCACACCGTCGCTGGCGAGCGGCAACTTGATACACACGTTGCTCGTCATTGTCGTCATCCTCGTGCTGTTGCGATTGCTCCGTCTCATCTAAGCCCCGTCTCATCTAGGCTCGTCTCATCCAGGGCGTCGTTGATGCCCCGCTGCGGCGCTCGCTAGAGTCGCGCGGTGCAGCGGGCTCCCAAGGAAGATCGCATCCACCGTGTGCCGTACGGGCACGAGGAGCTGGAGTTCATGCTCCAGCCCTGGTTCGACGTCGATGTCGTCCGCTCTGGCACTGCCACGCCCATCGCGGACCTGCCCGCGGCGATCCTTGAAGTCCTGCGACGGCCGCGCGGATCGCCGGCGCTCGCCCAGCTCGCGCGCGGGGCGGTGGCCGCCCGGAAGGAGGCCACGGCCGTCATCGCCGTCACCGACCTCACCCGCGCGTGCCCCGACGACGTCCTCATGCCGCCACTGCTCGACGAGCTGAACGTCGGTGGCATCCCCGATCAGCGGATCACGGTGATCGTCGCGGTCGGATTGCACCGCGCGACCACCGACGCGGAGAAGCGCGAGAAGCTCGGCGGGGTCGTTGACCGCGTTCGTGTCATCGACTCGGATGGCCGCGACCCGGCGAAGTGGGCCGACCTCGGACCGATCCCACCGTATGGCGTTCCCGGATCGACCCAGAAGATCGTCAAGGATGCCGATCTGGTGATCGCGACCGGCATCGTCGAGCCGCATCAGTACGCCGGGTACTCCGGCGGCCGCAAGACGGTCGCGATCGGCTGCGCCGGCGAGCCCGCGATCACCGCGACCCACGGCATGCGCTTCATCGAAGACCCCGCCGTGCGCCTCGCGAAGATCGAGGGCAACCCCTTCCACCAGACCGTCGTGGAGATCGCCCGTCGCGCCGGCCTGCGGTTCTGCCTCAACGTCGTCACCGACGACCGCGAGCGTGTCGTCGCGGTGGCCGCGGGCGCGCCCGATGACGTTCTTCGGGACCTCGTCGCCGTCGCCGAGCGCCTGTACACGCGGCCGATCGCGAAGCAGTACGACATCGTCATCGCAGGCGTCGGCAAACCCAAGGACGCGAACCTCTACCAGGCATCGCGTGCGGCGACGTACCTGCGCTTCGCGCCGACGCCGGTGGTGCGCGAGGGTGGGGCGATCATCATCGCGGCGCAGCTCGACGAGGGTGCGGGCGAAGGAGCGGGGGAGCAGCGTTTCCTCGCGGCGCTCGAGCGCGCGGAGTCACCCGCGGCCGTCGTCGATGCGGCAAGACTGCA
>JANNHF010000124.1:0-9433 GCA_031404235.1 Chloroflexota bacterium | reverse complement strand
CCGTAGTCCGCACTTCGGAGCTTGCCGCGCTCGCGCACTCGCTGCAGGAGTCCGCCCTCGCGATGCGGCACCGTGACATCCACCTTCGTCCAATGCGACGCCGCGATGGCGGCGATGCCGTCGCGCACGGCCTCGACGCCCTCGCCGGTATGCGCCGACACGAAGACCGCGGCGGGGAACTCGGCTCCGAGCACCTCGCGTAGCGCATCGCCTTCCGCGCCGCGCAGCGTATCGGCCTTGTTGAACACGATCAGGGTCTCGCGCGACGCGAGATCGAGCGAAGCGAGCGTCTCGCGCACGACGATCATCCGCTCGTGCAGATTCGGATGTCCGACATCGACAACATGGACCAGCAGGTCGGCGCCGTTCAGCTCTTCAAGCGTTGCGCGGAAAGCGGCGATCAGCGTGGGCGGGAGCTTGCTGATGAATCCGACCGTGTCGGAGACGAGCAATGCGCCGCCACCCGGCAGCGACATACGCCGGGTCGTCGGATCGAGCGTCGCGAACGGCTGGTCCGCGACGAGCACCGTCGCTCCCGCGAGCGCGTTGAGCAGCGTCGACTTGCCGACGTTCGTGTAGCCGACCAGTGCCGCGAGGTACAGCCCGTCGCGGCTCCGTGAGAGCCGGCTGCGCTCGCGCTGTCGCTCGACCTCGGCGAGGCGCGCTTTGAGATCGCTGAGGCGCCGCTCGATGACCCGCCGATCCGTCTCGAGCAGCGACTCGCCGGGTCCACGCGTCCCGATGCCGCCGCCGAGCCGCGACAGCCCCTTCCAGATGCCCCGCAGCCGCGGCAGCTGGTACTCGAGCAGGGCGACCTCGACCTGCACGCGTCCTTCCTTCGTCCGCGCGTGGCGGGCGAAGATATCCAGGATCAGCGCTGAGCGATCGACGACGCGGCGTGCGGTGAGCGCTTCGAGCCCGCGCTGCTGCCGTGGCGCGAGCTCGTCGTCACAGACGACGAGATCGGCGCCCAGACGCGCGCACTCCGACACGATCTCCGCGGCCTTCCCCTTCCCCACCCACGTGTTCGGGTCGGGCGAGCGCCGCTGCTGCACCATGCGACCGGCAACGACACCTCCAGCCGCCTCGACCAGCGATGCGAGCTCGTCGAGCGAATCGTCGGCGTCGAAGCGGGCGCGCGGCTGGTCGAGCGCCACGAGGTACGCGCGCTCGGGGGGCGTCGTTGTCTCGATCACTGCATCAGTGTGGCAGGCAGCGCATCCAAGGCCGTTGGATCCACCCAGTGGATCGCGCTGTCGCGCCGGAACCAGGTCATCTGCCGCCGCGAGTAGCGCCGCGTGTCCCGGACGGTGAGGGCGATCGCCTCATCCAGAGTCAGCGCGCCGCCGAGGTGCTTCGCCCAGTGGACGTACCCGTGCCCGGTGAGGCTCGGTAGTGACGGATCGAGACCGCGCGCCAGAAGGGCACGCGTTTCGTCCAGAACGCCCGCGTCCACCATGCGCCGCACCCGCGCATCGATCGCGGCGATGAGCGTCTCGCGCGGTGGCGCGAGGCCGACCTTGCGCGCCGGGATCGCGCCGTCGCGCCGCCAGCTCCCCGTAAGCCCGCCGGTGAGGAGCGCAACTTCGACGTAGCGGACGACGCGCCGCACGTTGCGTGGGTCCACGCGTGCGGCCGCATCCGGATCGAGCTCGCGCAGCCGCCTGTGGAGTGCCTCGGCCCCGTCACGCTCCGCGTCGGCCTCGATACGCGCGCGCAGCACCGGATCGGTCGGGACGGACGCGAGGTCGAGCCCGTCGAGCAGGGAGCGCACATACAGACCGGTGCCGCCGACGACGACCGCGGCTCGGCCGCGGGCCGCGACAGCGCCGAGCGCGTCGCGCGCCGCGCGCTGATAACGGAATACGTCATACCGCTCACCCGGATCGGCGACGTCGATCAGGTGGTGCGGAATGCGTGCGCGGTCCTCGCGCGTCGGCTTCGCGGTGCCGATGTCCATCCCGCGGTACACCTGACGCGAGTCGGCTGAGACGATCTCGGCGCCGAGGCTCTCCGCGACGCGCATCGCCAGCGCGCTCTTCCCGGACGCCGTCGGACCGACGATGGCTATGACGCGCGTCGGGCTGCCTCCAGCGTTCGCAGCACCACGCGAGCGTTGTCGAGCGTCGCGGCATCCGGGGCGGCATCGCCGTAGCGCAGGTCTTCGAAGGCGTGCACGAGCGGATCGCCTGCCGACCATCGGGCGTCCTCACTCGTGATGCGGGCCAGATGCTCCGCCGGAGTCTCTTGCGGCTGGCGCCACCCGACGCCGGCGCGCTCAGCGAGCGCGAGGAACCTCCAGTAGAGGACACGCAGCGCTCCGCTCGTCGTGCCGTCCTCCCGTGGCGCGTGGCGCGACACCCCGCGCCGTGGTCGGAGGCGACGAAGCATGTCACCGAGGCCGAATCCCTCGGCGGTACCGCGTTCGAGGGTCACACCGTCGGGCAGCTCGAGCCGCCGCTCACGGAGCATGCGATCGAAGAGAAGGATCGCAACGAGCGCCGCGGCAAGCACCACGAGGACCTCGACCGCGCCGAATACGAACGGGCGTGTGCGCTCGATCTCGCGGAGCAGCGCCTCGTCGTCTGCCAGCGTGCGTGGCTGGATGACCACCGGTTCGCGGCGCCAGAGCGCCGCCACGATCGGCGTGAGGAACTCGACGATGAACGCGGCGATGTACCCGAGCGGCAGGAGAAGGAGATAGAGGAGGCGCGTGAAGGCCGGCTCGATCGCGGTCCCGAACGCCGACAGAGCGTCCTGCACCATCGGCACGAACGCGGCGGCAAGGATCGCGACGATGCCGAGGACGAAGCTCACGCCGGTCGCCGACGACGCCCGCGCGCCACCGCGCGTGCCACGGGCCAGAGCGAGCTCTTCGGTCGTCCGCGCCAGTGAGAGAGCGAGCCCTGACAGCGCGACCACCAGTAGCGCGAGTAGCGGGAGCGGGGCGTGGTCGATCGGGCCGGATGCGAGCGCGGCGAGCCCGACGCAGGTGCCGGCGAACACAAGCGCGTTGCGAGAATCGTTCCAGCGCACGGCGCCGCGCGCGATCGAGAGATTGCGCCAGAGGAAGGCTTCGGCGATCAGCCCGAACGCGACCATCCGGGACAGGACCGCGAGCCCGTCCGGATCGCGTGCGGGCAGGACGAGCCCCCACGCCACGCCTGCGGCCAGGGTGACGACGAGGATCGTCGACCCGCGTCGCTCGCTTTTCACCTCGCGCTGGATCGTCGCGAGAACGACGCCGATGCCGAACAGCACCATCGTCCATGGCACGATCGGCAGCGGGCTCGTCCCGGTGGTGAAGACGTGCGCCAGCGCCGCGATGGTCGTGAACGCGACGGCCTCGACGAAGCACCGCGCACCGATGAGGACCGCGACCGCGGCGCTACCCCGCACGACGCAGCTCCGCTGGATGCAGGACGTCGAGGATCACGCCGCGCCCGCGAAGATAGGCTGCGAGCTCCGCGTCCGCGGGCGCGATGCTCACGGCGAGCACGCGGTGATGTGAGCGCCGGAGCGCGAGCACCGCGCTGGCGAGACCCGTCGTGACCTTCGGCGTGACCACCACGAGTGTCGCGCCCCACGGCAGCCGGCCGCGTTCACCAAGGAACACGGCCTCGGGTGAGTTCGCCGCGTACGGACCGAGACGCGCGAGTATCTCGAGCGCTCGCGTGAGCGAATGAGGACCGCGGCCCAGTGCGGAACGCGGCCGTTCATGGGTCAGGTTGTCCAGTCCGTTCGTCACCAGCCCGATCTGCCGGCCCGCGTTCGCGGCGATCCGGACCATGTCGGCCGCGGCGGACACGACGTATTCCACCGCTTCGGGATCGGCCTGGATCCAGTACTGCTCGTATGAGGCGACGTTCACGAGGAACACCGCGTCAAGGCTCGTCGCGGGCTCGTACAGCTTGGTGTGAAGCTCGCGCAGCCGCGCCGACGCTTTCCAGTGGATCTCCTTGCGCGGATCACCGCTGCGGTGCTCGCGCACGCCACGGAAGCGCAGCGGATCGGGTAGCAGGCCACGCCGCACGGCGAGCTCCGCCAGCGGCCGCAGCGACGGCAGCTGCCGGTCCCGCACCGCGAGCGGCACCGGGTAGGCGACGACGTGAACGACGGTCGTGTCTGTCCGCTCTGACACCGTGAAGCCCAGCCAGTCGCCGCCGCGCAGCCGGATCGGACCGACGGCGTACGCGCCGCGCTGCGTCACGACCAGCGGAAATCGCAGCACCAGCCGCTCGTGGCCACGCGGCGCGAAGCCGGCGTTCACCCATCCGCGAGCCAGGCCCGGCGTCGGCTCGGGCGTCTCGATACCCTCCGGCAGGAACAGACGCAGATCGAGCCAGGGCAGCGGCAACGGCTTGCGATTGATGACGGTCACGGTCGCGACCAGTGGCTCGCCGGCGACGAGGCGATCGGGTGAGATGGCGAGCTGCGTCTCGAGACCGACGAGCGCCAGGCGACCCGTCAGCCACACGACGAGCCACACGACAAGGCCACCGGCCGCGAGCACGATGAGAGCGGGCGATCGCGAGATCGCGGCGACGGCGACGATCGCGAGGACGATCGGCCACTCGAAGCGGCCGGACCGGATCATCTCGATGCGGTTCCGCGGAGGGGGGTTGCAGGGGGTTCTCCCCCTGCGATGGACCGGTGGTTGTCCTCCGCGGGCACCGGAGTGCGCGCGAGTACGTCAGTCACAACGGCTGCGCCGGTCCGTCCGCGCATCTGCGCGTCGGCGATGAGGAAGAGCCGATGCCGGAGCACGGCGGACGCCTGCGCCTTCACGTCGTCGGGCAGGACGTACGCGCGGCCGCGGATCGCCGCGTGCGCCTGCGCCGCGCGATACAACCCCAGGGCGGCGCGTGGACTGGCGCCGAGCTCGACGCCCTCCGCGGTCCGCGTCGCGCGCACGACGTCGGCAACGTAGCGGCGCACCGCGTCACTCACCCGCACCGCACGCACCTCCGCGCGAAGCGACGCGAGCGCCGCCGCGTCGAGGATCGGTCGGAGATCGTCGGTGGACACCGTGCCCGCTCCGTGCATGCGCAGGATGTCGTCCTCCTCTTCGGCGCTCGGATAGCCGAGCTGCAGCATGAGGAGGAATCGGTCGAGCTGCGCCTCGGGAAGCGGGAACGTCCCCTCGAGCTCGATCGGGTTCTGTGTCGCGATCACGCAGAACGGCTCGGGCAGCGTATGCGTCGCCTCGTCGACCGTGACCTGCCGTTCCTGCATGGCCTCGAGCAGGCTCGACTGGGCGCGCGGCGTGGCACGGTTGATCTCGTCCACGAGGACGATGTTGGCCATCAGCGGGCCCGGGCGGTACTCGAACGTCTGCGTCCGCTGATCGAAGATGGATACGCCGGTGATGTCCGACGGCACGAGATCGGGCGTGCACTGGATCCGGCGGAACGACAGCGCGAAGGAACGCGCGACCGCGCGCGCGAGCGTGGTCTTTCCCACTCCGGGCACGTCGTCGAGCAGGACGTGTCCTTCAACAAGTAGCGCCGCCAGGAGCTGCTCGGTCGCCGCGCGTTTTCCGACGACGACACGGCCGACCTGTTCGACGAGGCGGCTCGCGGCCTCCTTGACCGTCGTCACGCGGGATCAGGCCGCTTCGAGCGAGGCGACGCTGCCTTCCGCGTTCGCGCGCCGGCCGCGGATCGCGCCGGCACACGCGAGCGCGAGCGCGAGCGCCACGAAGGCGGCGAGCTCGTGCAGCACGAGCGCGATCGGATCGACGACGCGCAGCGCGAACGGGCTGAAGGCACGCTCGATGACGAAGAGGAGGGCCGTCGCGAGGAGGAGGCGCAGGCCGAGCCTTCCGCCGTGGACGGCACGGGCGGCGACGGTGAGGACGACGATCGCGAAGAGATAGACCAGCCAGCCCGACGCATCACCGGACAGGCCCCACTCTCGGCCACCGGGCACGAACCCCGACACGACGCCGTCGGCGACGAGCACGGCCGCGAGAGCGAGGGTGATGCCTCCGATGAGCCAGGCCGTCCGTTGCGGCAGGCCGGCCGAAGTCGGCCGCGGGCCCAGCTCGTCCTCGTCGACCGCCGGAACGGGCATCGGGGTCGAGCTCTGAAGGCTGAAAAGGCTGGACATTTCGTCGTCTCCGACGGAGTGCCCGAGCCGCCAGACCCGCACGGCCGAGACGAGGATCACGAGCTCCACCACTGCGGTGGCGACGTGGACGATGACCGCGGGCAGATCCTTCGGGCCCAGCACGAACGCCGTGAGCGGTCGCTCAACGAGGAAGAATGCGGACAGGCCGATGCGCGCCATGAGGCTGCGCTCGCTGCCGCGCGCGACCAGATATGCGACGAGCGTATTTAGGATCGCGAAGACGTAGGCGATCTCGGCGAGGTTCTGGTACTTGCCCGTGAACCACGCCGGTCCACCGGGATACACGCCGTCGAGGATGCCGTCGACGACGAAAAGGATCGACGCGAGAAGCATGAGGAGGACGACCGGTCGCAGGGCCCCAGCCATCATCTCTCCCCTTCCACAGCCGGTGGAATGGTACCGCTCAGTCCTTCGCTCGGTGGGCCTCCAGCGCTCCGATGCACTCCGGTGGTACGAAAACGCCACCGAGGTCCGCCCCGTGATCGCCACGGCCGTGAAAGTCACTGCCGCCGGTCGGCACGAGCCCGTAGCGCACTGACAGGCGCAGGCACCGCGCGGTGAACGCAGGCGTGTGCGAGGCGTAGTAGCACTCCATCCCGGCGAGGCCGCTCTTGACCAGCTGCGGCAGGAGCTCCTCGAGACCGACCACGGTGCCTGGATGCGCGAGCGACGGCACACCGCGGTGTTTGCGCACGAGCGCGACGGCCTCGAGGGGCGCAAGACCGACCCGCGAGACATACGCCGGCGACTCCTTGCTGATGAGCGTGTCGAAGGCGCTGTCGTACGTCGGCACATGGCCGGCTTCGAACAGCGCCTGCGCCAGGTGGGGCCTGCCGAGGGATCCGCCCTGAGCGATCTCGCGCACCCGCTCCACTGAAACGGCGTACCCGAGGGCGCTCAGCTTCTCCGCCATCAGCTCGATGCGCCTGCCGCGGTTCTCGCGCAGCCAGCGCAGCCGCTCCTCGAGCACCGAGTCCTGGGGATCCATGAAATACGCGAGGACATGGACGTCTCCCCACTCCGATTCGGTGTTCAGCTCGGTCGCAGGGATCACGCGCACGTCGCGACGCTCGCCCTCGGCGACCGCCTCCGCCACGCCGCGCAGCGTGTCGTGGTCGGCGAGAGCCTGGATCCGGACGCCACGTTCGGCGGCGCGGGCGATCAGCTCGGTCGGAGTGAGAGCGCCGTCGGAGGCGATCGAATGCGTATGCAGGTCGATCCCGTAGCCCGCGCTCAGGCCGGGTGCTCCAGGTCGAGGCGCTCGATCGAACGGGCGCGGCCGCTCGTCTCGTCGATGTCGATCACCACGCTGTTGAACTGCACCGGACCACCCGCGACCTCGAAGCGTCGCGGCAGACCGTCACGGAAGCGCGCGACGATGATGTCCTTGTCCACGCCGAGCACGGAATCGCGTGGCCCGACCATGCCCGTGTCCGTCACGTGCGCCGTGCCCTGCGGGAGGACGCGGGGGTCGGCCGTCGGCACGTGCGTGTGCGAGCCGACGACCGCGGAGAAGCGCCCATCGAGATGCCAACCCATCGCCACCTTCTCGCTGGTCGCCTCGGCGTGCCAGTCCAGCACGCGCACCCGCGGCGCGTCCCGGCCGAGCTGGTCGAGGAGGCTATCGATCGCGCGGAACGGGTCGTCCGCCGGGGCCATGAACGTGCGGCCGATCGCGTTCACCACGAGGACGTCGCTGATCACGACCCAGCCGCGGCCGGGATTCCCCGGCGCGAGGTTGATCGGCCGGATCGCGAACGGGAGCAGCTCGATGTCGCTCAGGAACTGCCGCTGATCCCAGACGTGATTGCCGTTCGTCACGACGTCCGCGCCGTTCGCGTTCAGCTCGCGCGCGATGTCCGCCGTCAGACCCGCGCCGCCGGCGGAGTTCTCGCCGTTCACGATCGCGAAGTCGATGCCGCGCTCGGCGCGGATCTTCGGAAGCAGCGCGGCGACAGCGTTACGACCGGGACGTCCGACGACATCGCCAACGAAGAGAATCCTCAAAGGGAACCAGCGAGACGCAGAGCGCGACGAGTACGAACAAGGAAGAGAGAGGAAGTGAGGGTGAGCGGGTGCGCGACCGAGGGCCCCCGCGCGCGGGGGGTCCCCATCCCGAAGGGATGGGGTTCCGCGCGTAGAGAGGGTTTCGGTCGCGCCACGCGAACCCTCACGCTAGCAAGACCTACTTGGCGTACTCGACCGCGCGCGTTTCGCGGATGACCGTCACCTTGATCTGACCCGGGTACTGGAGTGATTCCTGGATCTTCTGCGCGATGTCGCGAGACAGGCGCGCCGTGGATAGGTCGTCGATCTGCTCGGGCTTCACGATGACGCGGATCTCGCGACCCGCCTGGATCGCGAACGATTTTTCGACGCCCGGGAAGCTGTTGGCGACGTTCTCGAGCTCCAGCAGACGCTGCAGGTAGTTCGAGACGATCTCACTGCGTGCCCCCGGCCGCGCCGCGCTGATCGCGTCGGCCGCGGAGATGAGCGTGCCCACCATGGTCACCGGCTCGACGTCGCCGTGATGGCCGACGACACCGTCGATCACGTTCTGCGGGAATCCATACCGCTTGAGCAGCTCGCCGCCGATGATCGTGTGCGGCCCCTCGACCTCGTGGTCGATCGCCTTGCCGATGTCGTGCAGTAGGCCCGCTCGTTTCATCGTCTGTGGGTCATAGCCGGTCTCGGACGCGAGCATGCCCGCGACGTGGGCGACCTCGACGGAGTGCCGCAGCACGTTCTGTCCGTACGACGTGCGAAAGTGCAGGCGGCCCAGGAGCCGGATGAGGTCGGGATGCAGGCCCGCGAGACCGACCTCGTACATCGCCGACTCAGCGGCCTCCTTCATGACCTGATCGATCTCGGTCTTCGATTCGCGACCATCTCTTCGATGCGCGCGGGATGGATGCGGCCGTCGACGAGGAGCCGCTCGAGGGCGCGCTTCGCCACCTCGCGGCGGCACCATCTCCTCCAGATACTCGAGCGGCGCGATGGCAGACGTCGGATTGTTGGGGTAGTTAAGGTAGAGGATCTTCGACTTCTTGAGGACGTCCTTGGGGACCTTGTCGAGGTCGACGAGGAAGCCGTTCTCGGGCCGGAGGGGATACTTGTACGGAATCGCGTCGGCGAGGAATGAGCCGCCGAGGTAAGAGTTGTAGCCCGGCTCCGGGACGATCGAGTAGTCACCCGGCGACAGGTAGGCGAGGGCGAGGTGGGTGCAAGGACAATCTGAGGAAGGATTTCGGGAGCATCTTCAACCCACACGCGCGTCCTGTGTGCCCAGGGTGTGTCCGGA
>JANNHF010000123.1:0-14163 GCA_031404235.1 Chloroflexota bacterium | reverse complement strand
CCCCGCCGAAAGGCGGGGTTTTGTGGTTCTAGGGGGTCGGGATTCCTAGGGTACGATGCCCCGGTCCGAGACCGCCCGGGAGGTGAGTTGTGGCGAACGGCTACTGCGTCAAGTGCAAGGCCTCGCGCGAGATCAAGGACGCGAAGCAGATCACGATGAAGAACGGGCGGCCCGCGACCCAGGGCTCCTGCCCGGTCTGCGGCACGAAGATCTTCAAGATCGGCGCGGCCTAGTTCCTGCTCCGACCCTGGGTCGGAGGTGCGCTCAAATGAAGGTCAAGGATCTGATGACCCCGCGGCCCACGGTGATCCGCCCGGAGGACACCGCTTCCCAGGTGGCGACGCTCATGAAACAGGAAGACTGCGGGGCGATCCCGGTCGTCTCGGAAGACGGGAAGCTGGTCGGCATCGTCACCGACCGCGACATCGTGCTCCGTGTCATCGCCGCTGGTAAGGACGCGCGCTCGACGCCGGTCTCCGCGGTGATGAGCGCCGACCCGATCACGCTTTCGCCCGACGCGGACGCTGATGAAGCCGAGAAGCTCATGGCGGACCGTCAGGTCCGGCGCCTGCCGGTCGTCGAGAACGGGAAGCTCGTTGGCATCCTCGTGACCGCGCATCTCGCACGCCGCAGCGACGTTCGCGACGTCGGCGAGACGATCAAGGGGATCAGCGAACAGAAGAGCGGGCGGGGTTCGCACGCGCGGGGCTGATCCGTCGCGCGGTTCTCCACAAATCCACATCGTCCACAACGTTTCCGCGTTGGTCACGAGGGCTGCCGGTCGGTACCATTTGTACGGGCCAGTAGCTCAGCGGTAGAGCAGGGGACTCTTAATCCCTTGGTCGTGGGTTCGAATCCCTCCTGGCTCACGAGAGAACCGGGCTTTTCGCGGCGGTCGGTTTTCGTTTGACAGCCAATGTGACAGCCAAAGTTGACAGCGTTTCGACCGGCTAAGGAACTTACGTTGCCGGTTTTCTCGGGTCGGGCGAGTTAGGGGAGATCGATTTGGGCGAAGTTCCGGGCGATGTGCAGGTGAACGTACGCCGCGTACGCCAAGCTCGATTAGGTATTGCCGACCTGAAGGTGGACGTCCCGTCGCACGTTTGTCTGTTCTACAAAGATGATGCTGAGCTTCGTGAACGTCTGGGCTTTCTCGCCCTTGCGCTTGATGACCCGGAGCAAGTCGCGGTGTTGTTTGGCACGAAGGAGCGCTTGGCGGAGGTACTCGGTTACATCGCGAAGGATCACAAGCGTGAGGTCGCCTCTGACCTCAGCGCCGGGCGCATCGTGCTGGTGCATGGAGCGCCAGATGTCGAGACGATCGTCGCCCAGATCATCGGGGCCTTCGACGCCGCAGTCGCCCACGGCGCAAAGCTCATCCGCTTCTTGGGCTTCATCGGTTGGGGCGACATGGAATGGCCGCCTGATGAGGATCTGATGACCTTCGAATCTAAGGTCACCGAGACCGTAAGCAAGTACCCGGTGGTCGTGGTCTGCAGCTACAACATCGAAAAGCTTCCTGGCCCGGTGCTGATCTTCGCCGGAATCAAAACGCACCCGTTCACGATCGTTGGGACGACGCTTGCGAGGAACCCGCATTACGTGCCGTTCGAGGATTACATGGCATCGCGATTGAGGCCAGAGACGCCAGACGAGCACGAGCGCGCCCTACGTGGCGTGACGATCGGCCCGCTCGACCGAGGCCAACGCGTCCCGCCGGCGGTCAAGTAGTTCGGACCGGCGCGTCAGTGCGCCTCTGCCGCGGTCGCGGCTGTCACACGATCTACGAGGCGTGCGAGGTCATCGACGCGGAGAACGAGGACTACTTCGTCTTTGTCGGCCGGGCGTCGGGGCAAGAGCGCTGACCAGGGACAGGTACGCGATGGCGACCAAGGCAAGAGCCGCAAGCGGCCAACACGAGTAGCGGCGCTGCCCCGGCGACGGCGAGGGAGACTGCCGCTACGTCGGCCAGGGCCCATTGCGTCGCGTCGATCTGCCACAGCTGGTTGGGCAGCGCGGCCGCGAAGCGGATGAGGGACCAGCGCGGTCGCTTGCGGGGCCGCGGCGTGATCAGACCGCGTCGGCGCGAGTCAACGGCCACGGACGCAAAGACGTTCGAGATGCCCGAGCCACTCGTGCTGCCCGCGAACGGGTCCCCCGTGCGGCGACGCGCTTCGCGGCGCCGCACCGTCACTACCGCATGAGGTGCTCCGCCCGGCGCTCCGAAATCTAGGCTCGCTTGACCGCGGGCTGGTCACACGTCGGTTGGCGAGTTTCGAGCCGCAGGAGCTCGGATCCCGCTCGGCACGTAGCGACGGGACTCACACGATGTCGCCCGTACGGGTGAACTGGGTATTAGACCCGCTTCATTTGGCCCCGCAGAGGTAGTACGCGCGGCTCTGAGAGCGGCATCCAGGGTGGGAGATGCGGGCCTATCGCCCGTCACCACGCTGGCTAGCTTTTCCCCATGAGCGATCACAGCCCTCTCGGCCGCGCCCTGATGCTCCGCTCGTGGCGCGCGGCGCTGGTCGGCCTAGCCGGCGCGCTCGGCCTCTACGGTCTCGAGGTGCTCGCGCCCCCTGGTTGGCCGCGCGCTGCGGTCGCGTCGGTCGCGTGGCTCGCGGTCGGCCTGGGTGCGATGGTCGCCGCGACCCGTGCAGCCGAGACCACGCCGGGCCGCGACCGTCTGCCCTGGGTCTTCGTCGCGCTCGCGTCTGCCGCCTGGACGATCGGCATGCTGGTGCGAAGCGCGTTCCTCATCGCCGACGTCGCGATCCCCGCGCCGAGCGTCGACGATGTGGCGCACCTGTCCGCGGCCGCCTTCTTGATGCTCGGGTTCGTCGCGATGCTGCGTGGCCAGCGTCTCGCGCTCTACGCCTTGCTTCTCGACTCCGGGGCGGTGGTGCTGCTTCTTCTCGCCGCGATCGCGCTGCTCCTCTCCAGCGCGGTCGCGAGCGAGATGAAGCAGGCGCCCCTCGTCACGACCGTTGTCCTTCTCTATGCCGTGTTGTGGTCCGGCGCGACGGGCGCCGCGCTCTCGGCCCTCTGGGGTTCGCCGATCGAGCAGCCGCGTCGCGCGTTCGCGATCCTCGTCGCCGGCGTCGCGCTCAATGCGCTCGCGTTCACGCTCAGCCTGCCGGTCTTCCTGTTTGGTCGGTTCCAGGCGGGCACCCCGCTCGACCTCATCTGGGTGCTGGGTATGGTCGCGATCGCCGCGTCAGCCGGGACATGGATCGAGGACCGGCAGACCGCGCCGAGGCGCCTGTTCTCGCGCGACGTCGTCGAGCTGTCGCGCCTGGCGCTCCCGGCGATGACCGCCTTCGCCGCCGCCGCGCTCGTCGTGGTCGCGAACGTGAGCAACGCTGGCGTGGAGCTGTTCGTCGACTCCGCCGTCGCGGCGACGATGGTCCTCCTCGCGCTGCGCGCCGGCCTGGCGTTGTACACGAACTGGCGCCTGAGCGAGACGGTGCGCCGCCGCGCGGTGCAGTTCGAGGCGCTCTACGAGGTCGGCCTGGCGGCCGCCGGCGAGCGCTCACTCGACGAGCTCGCCAAGCTCGTGGTCGAGCAGGCGACGCAGCTCTCGCGCACGGACGGCGCGATGTTCGCGCTCGCGGAGCCGGGGAACGGCCTGATCATCCGGGCCCTGCGCCTGAACCCGCAGCTCGGCCTGCGTGACTCGGTCGGTGAGCCGCTTGCCGGCATCTCGCTCGCGGCGGTCGAGACGCGCGACATGGTGGTCGCGCCGAAGTACGCGGAGCACCCGAAGAGCACGAAACCGCTCCATGCGACGATCGCGTCGGCCGTCGCCGTTCCGTTGATCGCGCACGGCGAGCTGGTAGGAACGCTCGCGATGTACTCGGCGACACCCCGTACCTTCTCGAGCGACACGCAGCGACTGGTGCGCCTCTACGCGGCGCAGGCGGCGATCGCGATCGCGAACGCGCGCCTGCTCGCCGAGACGCACCGGCTCGCGCGCGACGACGACCTCACGGGCGTCCTGAACCGCCGCAGCCTCATGGAGCGCCTCGACGGCGAGATGGCCGAGGCCGCGCGACACGGCGACATCTTCGCCGTCGCGCTGTGCGACGTGGACGGCCTGAAGGGCGTGAACGACACCGCCGGTCACCTCGCGGGCAACGAGGTCCTGACCAAGGTCGCGCGCCTCATGCGCGACTCGGTCCGCGCCGAGGACGTGGTGGCGCGCTTCGGCGGTGACGAGTTCGTCCTGCTGCTGCCCCGCACCGGCTTGCTGCCCGCGCAGGCGCTGGTGACTCGCATCGAATCGCGCCTCCGCGAGGAGACATATCACTGGGCCGGCCGCGATCATCCGCTGCCGAGCGTGTCCTTTGGGATCGCGTGGTTTCCCGAGGACGGGCGCACCGACGACGCGCTGCTCGCCGTCGCCGACGAGCGCATGTACGAGGACAAGGCGCACTCGCGCGCGAGGCGCGAGGGTGCGTCGGGGGCCGACTAGCGTTTAGGCTGCTCCTGCCGATCAGGCGGGAGGGGATCCGTGGCCAAGTGTCCCGAGTGCGACGCCGAGGTGACCGTGGGCGCCGATGCCGTTAAGGGCGAGATCGTGTCGTGCCCCGACTGCGGCGCGGAGCTCGAGGTGACGGAGACGAAGCCGCTCGCGCTCGCGCGCGCGCCGGAGGCAGAAGAAGACTGGGGTGAGTAGCCCCACCGTCGGCGTGCTCCTGTCGCGCGTGCGCGTGGAGGAGAAGCTGCTCCTCGAGGAGCTCGAGTCGCGGCACGTTCCGACGAAGGTCCTCGATGACCGCGAGCTCATCCTCGAGCTGGAGCGGAAGCCGGACATCGGCGTCGACGTCGTTCTCGAGCGCTGCATCCAGCACAGCCGAGCCCTGTACGCCCTGTGGGTCTTCGGGATCTGGGGCATCCCGACGGTCAACACGTTCGAGGTCGCGGATATCTGCGGGAACAAGCTCCTCACGACCATGCGGCTCATCCGCGATGGGGTGCCGTCGCCGCGCACGCGCGTCGCGTTCACGCCGGAGTCTGCGCTCGTCGCCGCCGAGGAGCTCGGCTATCCGGTCGTGATGAAGCCCCTCGTCGGCAGCTGGGGCCGTCTCATCTCGAAGGTGAACGACCGCGAGGCCGCGGAGGCGATCCTCGAGCACAAGGATGTGCTCGGCACCTACATGCACTCCATCTATTACGTACAGGAGTACGTCCAGAAGCCGGGGCGGGACATCCGCGCGTTCGTCATCGGCGACGAGACGATCGCCGCGATCTACCGCTACTCCGACCACTGGATCACCAACACCGCGCGCGGCGGGAAGGCGACGAAGTGCGTCGTGACGCCGGAGCTGAACGAGCTCTGCGTGCGGGCGGCGCGCTCGGTGGGCGGCGGCGTAGTCGCCATCGACGTTCTGGAGGGCGCCGAGGGCCTGCTGGTGAACGAGGTCAACTACACGATGGAGTTCCGCAATTCCATCGATACGACCGGCGTGAACATCCCGGCCAAGGTCGTCGACTACGTCCTGTCTGCGGCCGCTCGGTGAAGGCGGGCATCATCGGCGCCGGCGGCTACGCGGGCGGCGAGCTCCTCCGCCTCCTGCTGGGCCACCCAGAGGTCCGCGAGGTCGTTGCCGGCAGCGAGTCCCTCGCGGGCAAGCCGGTCACGACGGCGCACCCGAACCTTCGGAAGCGCACCGACCTGCAGTTCGTTCGCTACGACGACGTGCGCGGCTGCGACGTGCTGTTCCTAAGCCTGCCCAACGGCGCGCACCGCGCGCCCGAGTTCGCCGACCGCGCGCAGCTCGTCATCGATCTCTCCAGCGATCACCGCCTGCGCGACGCCGCCGAGTACGCGCGCTGGTACGGCGCGCCGCATCCGCGGCCGGCGGCACTGGGTACGTGGGTGTACGGGATCCCGGAGCTGCACCGCGACCGGATCAAAGGCGCGCGGCAGGTCACGGGCGCCGGCTGCAACGCGACGGCCGCGATCCTCGCGCTGCTCCCACTCTTCGCCGCGGACATCGTCGATCGCACGCGCCCAGTCGTCGTTGAGTGCAAGGTGGGCTCGAGCGAGGGCGGCCGCGAGCCATCCGAAGACTCGCACCATCCGGAGCGTGTCGGCGTCGTGCGGTCGTTCCGGCCGGTCGGGCACAGGCATACCGCGGAGATCGAGCAGGAGCTCACGCTCGGCGGCGCACGCCCGCGGGTCGACCTCGCCGTGACCGCGGTCGAGCTGGTGCGTGGCGTCCTCGCGACCGCGCACGTGTACGTGAAGGGTCCGCTCGAGGACAAGGACCTCTGGAAGATCTATCGGCAGCGCTACGGCAGCGAACGCTTCGTGCGCATCGTGAAGGAGCGGAGCGGCATCTTCCGCTATCCGGAGCCGAAGCTCCTCGCCGGCACGAACTTCGCGGACGTCGGGTTCGCCGCGGATCCGCGCGGCGAGCGCGTCGTCGCGCTCTGCGCGATCGACAACCTCGTGAAGGGCGCCGCCGGCAACGGCGTACAGGCGATGAACGTCGCCTGCGGCCTGCCCGAGGACGCAGGCCTCGGCTTCGTGGGCCTGCACCCATGACGCTGCGCGCGGTCATCAAGGCGGGCGGCTCGAAGGGCGTCGACCGGGACGCGGTCGCGACTCTCGTCGCGGAGGTCGCCCGCCTGGACGAGATCGTCCTCGTCCACGGCGCGTCGGCGGAGACGGACCGGATCGCTGCGGCGCTGGGTGTGCCACAGGAGACCATCACGTCGCCGTCAGGCCACACCAGCCGCCGCACCGATCGCCGGACCCTCGAGGTGTTCGCCATGGCGGCGCTCGGCGTCGAGAACTTCCTGTATGTCGAGAAGCTGCAGCAGCGCGGGGTCGACGCGATCGGGCTCTCCGGCATCTCGGGCCGCCTGCTCATCGCGAAGCGCAAGGACGTGCGCGCCGTGAGGGACGGCAAGACCTTCCTGCTCCGCGACGACTACACCGGCACCGTGGAGGCCGTGAATCTTCCGTTGCTCACGCAGTTCATCGGACCCGGCCGCGTACCCGTCATCGCACCGCTGGCCCTCTCCACCGAGAACGAGGCGCTCAACGTGGACGGCGATCGTGTCGCCGCGCGCATCGCGGTCGCCATCGACGCGGACGCGCTCCTCATACTCACCAACGTGCCGGGCCTGTTGCGCGATCCGAACGATCCATCGTCGCTCGTCGCCGAGACGACGCTCGACGAGGCGGAGAAGCTCGCACAGGGTCGCATGAAGAAGAAGGTGCTCGCGGCGCGCGAGGCGATCGAGGGCGGTGTGGGCGAGGTCGTGATCCGCAGCGCGTCCGGTGACCCCAGGGTCCGCACCGTGATCCAGGGATGACGGTGGAGCGGCGCTCGTCCGTCGGTCGGGAGGACGCGCACACCTCTGGCCTGTACATCAAGCGACCGGTCGTGATCGTCCGCGGCGACGGCGCGCTGCTCTACGACGAGGACGGCCGCGAGTACATCGACTGCGTCGGTGGGCAGGGATCCGCGAATCTCGGACACGGGAACGCGGTGGTCGCCGACGCCATCGCGGCACAGGCGCGGACGCTTGCCTCGTGCACTGAGCTCTTCTACAACGACCGTCGCGCGGAGCTCTACGACGTCCTCGCCGAGCTCCTGCCAGCGTCGCTCGACCGGATGTTCCTCTGCAACAGCGGCACCGAGGCGGTCGAGGGCGCGCTGAAGTTCGCGCGCGCCGCGACGAAGCGGCAGGGCGTGGTCGCGACGATGCGCGGCTTCCATGGCAAGACGATGGGCGCGCTCTCCGCGACGTGGGGACCGGAGTACCGCGATATGTTCGGGCCGCTGGTCCCTGGCTTCTCGCACGTGCCGTTCAACAAGCCCGAGGCGCTGGACGCGGCCATCACCACAGAGACCGCGGCTTTCATCGTCGAGCTCGTGCAGGGCGAGGGCGGCGTACGACCGGCGACGCGGGAGTTCATCCACGAGGCCGCACGGCTCTGCCGAGACCGCGGCGCGCTCCTCGTGTTCGACGAGGTGCAGACCGGCTTCTGCCGGACCGGCGCGTGGTTCGCATTCGAGCAGTACGAGACCGTGCCGGACGTGCTGTGTCTCGCCAAGTCGATCGCCGGCGGGTTGCCCATGGGTGCGATCGCCTTCTCGCGCGCGGTGGGCGAGCTGCCGAAGCGCTCCCACTCATCGACGTTCGGCGGCAACCCGCTCGCCTGCGCCGCGGCGATCGCGGCCATCGGCGAGATGCGCCGTCTGGACCTCGTCACCCGCGCGCAGGAGCGCGGGGCCCAGCTCCTGGGCGGACTGCGCCGGATGCGCAGCGACAAGGTGCGCGAGGTCCGCGGCCTTGGTCTGCTCGCCGGGATCGAGCTGAAAGAGAACGCCGGCCCGACGCTCAAAGCGCTGCAGGAGGAGGGCATCCTGGCTCTCGGTGCGGGTCCGACGGTCGTCCGCTACCTGCCGCCGCTCGTGATCAGCGCCGCGCAGATCGACCGCGTGCTCGCCGCGACCGCGAAGGTGCTCGCATAGAGCCCGACGTCGAGCTGGTCCGCGGGCTCGTCGCGATCCCGAGCACCAGCCGCCACGAGGGTGAAGCCGTGGAGTGGCTCGTTGCCCGAATGTCCGAGCGTGGCTTTCGCGCGTCGGTCGACGACGCGGGCAATGCAGTGGGGGAGATCGGCGATGGTCCGACGCACGTCGTGCTGCTCGGCCACATCGACACGGTCGCCGGCGAGATCCCCGTGCGGCTCGAGAACCACGAGCTCGTCGGGCGCGGCGCGGTCGATGCGAAAGGACCGCTCGCCGCATTCGTCGCCGCGGCGACGGCACACGTTCCGGGCGTGCGCGTCACGGTCGTCGGCGCGGTCGAGGAGGAATCGCCGACAAGTGCCGGCGCTCGCTATCGCGCGACGCTCCCCGCGCCCGACTGGTGCGTCATCGGCGAGCCGTCCGCCTGGGACGCGGTCACCGTCGGATACAAGGGCCGCCTCGCGCTGCGCGTCGCGCTGTCGCGGTCCGCGCGGCATGGCGCCGCGCCGGGGATGACCTGCAGCGAGGAGGCGCTCGCGCTGTGGTCACGGGTGCGAGCAGCAGCGGAGCGACGGACGGCCGGGGAGGAAGGATTCGCGAAGCTCGATTGCCGTCTTGAAGGCATGAGCGGCGGGAGCGGCGACGGTCTGGTCGAGCGAGCGGAGCTGCGGATCGGTTACCGCATCCCGCCAGGCATCACGACCGCGGAGCTGGAGGCTGAGCTTCGCACCGCCGCCGCGGCGCACGAGGGCGACGCAGTGATGGAGATCGAGCGCATCGGGGCGGAGGAGCCCGCGCGAAGCGAGCGAACAACGCCTCTTGCGCGCGCGTTCGTCGGCGCGATCGCCGGCGCAGGAGGTAAGGCCACGTTCAAGGTGAAGAGCGGCACCAGCGACATGAACATCCTGGCGCCTGCGTGGGGCTGTCCGATCGTCGCGTACGGTCCCGGTGACTCGCACTATGACCACACGCCGATGGAGCGACTGTCCCTGGCCGATTACGCGCGCTCGATACGCGTGCTGCAGGGCGTGCTCGCACGCTCCCGCAAGCCCATAATCTGACCGCGACCCCGCTGCGGCGGGCAGGAGAGGTGCGGGAAGGGTGTTTTCGAAGCGCCAGCGGCGTCAGCGCGCGGTCGTCGCCGGTCTGGCGGCGCTCGCGGTGCTGTTCGGCGCGCTCGCGCTCTTCACTCAGGCCCTGGATACGACGCTTCAGACGGCGATCTATGACAGGGCCATCGACATCTCGCCCGCTCAGGTCAAGAACCAGATCACGATCGTTGCGGTCGACGACCTCACGATCAGCAAGTACGACGTGTACCCGCTGCCGCGACGGGCGTACGCCGAGCTGATCCAAGCGCTGAGGCCGCACAACCCGACCGTGATCGCCATGGATATCAGCTTCTACGACCGCTCGCCGAGCCCTGAAGACGACGCGCTGCTGGCGTCGGCGATCAAGGACGCTGGTAACGTGATCCTCGCGATGCAGGGCGCGGGCGTTGCCGTGTTGACGGATCACTCACGAAAGTTCGCGGTGGTGCAGCTGCCGATCGCGCAGCTGGGCGCGGCCGCAGCGGGCGTCGGTTCGGTGAACGTCACCGCCGATCCCGATGGACGTGTCCGCGACGCGCAGATGCGCATCGAGGGTCCCGACGGCACGACCTACTACGCGCTGCCGCTTCTCGCCGCGGCGCGCCAGGTGCGCGCGGACGTCGCGAAGGCGACGGTGACCGGCGATCGGCTGGTCATACCCGCACCGCTTGGCGAACGCGTGATGCCGCTCGATCAGGCCGGCGGCATGGCCGTGTACTACGCGTCGAAGCCAGCCACGACCACGACGGAGCAGCAGAAGCTGGGCTTCTGCAAGATCGCCGGTGAGTTCTGCGTCGTCTCGATGAAGGATGTGATCGCCGGCGCCGTGCCGCGCGAGCTGATCGTGGGCCGAACGGTGTTCGTCGGGTTCCACTCCGTGTCGGCGGTGCCCGACGACTACCCGGTGCCGAACAGCGTCGGCCGCAAGATGTTCGGCGTCGAGATCTGGGCGAACACCGCGCAGTCGATCTTCACCAACCGCTACCCAGTGCTCAAGCAGGGGTTCTTCACCACGCTCGTGCAGCTCCTCGTTGTGACCCTCACGGGCATGCTGCTCGTCGTGCGCTGGCGTCTGTGGGGGTTCCTTGGCGCGCTGGGGGTGTTCCTCGTCTACATCTTCGGGGCGTACATCCTGTTCGCGAACCAGACCCAGGGCGTCATCGGGACTGGGGCGGTCGAAGTGCCGTCGATCGGCTACGTCGTACCCTCCGCGTTCTGGTGGGTGATCGGCCTGGGCTACCTGCTCTTCGAAGAACAGCGCGCGGTGTCGCGCACCCAGAGCACGTTCGGCCGCTTCGTCACGCCGGCGGTCGCGCGCACGATCATGGACCGTGAGGAGACCGGCAAGCTCGCTCTGGGCGGCGAGGATCGGCGCGTGACCGTACTGTTCGGGGACATCCGCGGATTCACGACCATCTCCGAGGGCATGACCCCCGCCACCCTGCTCGGGCACCTTAACCGCTACTTCGACGGTATGGTGAACATCGTGAACCGCTACGAAGGCACCGTGAACAAGTACAACGGCGACAACATCATGGTCATCTGGGGCGCGCCGATCGAGGTCGCCGACGAGGCGCGAAAGTCGGTCGAGTGCGCGCTCGAGATGCAGAAGTGGATCCAGGGCGAACGCGCCAAAGGCGGCCCCGACGTGTCGTTCGGCTTTGGCATCAACACCGGGCAGGTCGTGGCCGGATTCCTCGGCGCGATGGGTCGCATGGAGTACACGGTCATCGGCGACACGGCCAACGTCGCCTCGCGCCTCACGTCAGCGGACATCGCGCGCCGCGATCAGGTCGCGTGCAGTGCCGAGACCCTGAGCGAGCTGGGCGCGGACGTGGACTACGTCGACCTCGGAGCGATCGCGGTGAAGGGCCGCGCGGAGCCGGTGGCCTGCTATCAGATCAACCGTATCGGCGTGCTCACGAACCCCAACCCCGCGCCCGCCGCGAAGATCGCCATCGGTACCGCGGCCGTGGCCGGCTTCCATTGATCGACATGCTCGACGACAAGGTCGCGCTCATCCTGGTCAAGCTCGGGCACCTGTCGGTGCAGCGCGACCGCGAGGCGTACCTGCGCGGTCTCGTGGAGCTCTGTTCTCAGGCGGTCGACGCCGAGCGCTGCACCTTCTACATCGTCGATCAACAGAAGAAGGAGATCTGGGCGCGGGTCGCGCAGCGGACCACCACCGAGATCCGGATGCCGCTCGGCCAGGGTCTCGCGGGGCAGTCCGCTCTCTCGGGCGAGACGATCAACGTTCCCGACGCTTACGGCGACTCGCGCTTTGACCGCAAAGTCGACATGCGCACCGGGTTCCGGACGCTGAACGTGCTCGTGGTACCGGTGTGGGGTAGCCAGGGCAAGCCGGTCGCGGTCATCCAGGTGCTCAACAAGCGCAACGGCACGTTCGAGCGCCGCGATCAAATGCTGCTCGAGCAGATCGCCCAGACCATCGCGCCCGTCGCCGAGCGCATCACGTCGGCGGAATGAGTGGCCGGCCCGCCGAGCGACGGGCCGCGGATCGGCGCAGCCGCGAACGGCGCACCGCCAGTCACCGCCTCGAGGTGATCCTCGACGTGACGCGTCGCCTCATGTCGGTGACCGACCTCGGCTCGCTGCTGCAGCTCATGGCCGAGGCGACGCGTGAGCTGCTGGCGGCTGACCGCGCGACGATCTTCATCGTCGACCCGGAGAAGGGCCAGCTTTGGTCGCGCGTCGCGCTTGGCACCGACGAGATCCGCGTCCCGATCGGGACCGGCATCGCCGGCACGGTCGCCGAGACCGGCGAGGTCATCAACATCGCGGATGCGTACGCCGATCCGCGCTTCAATCCGGAGCCCGACCAGCAGAGCGGCTACCAAACGAAGAGCCTCCTGACCTATCCGATGACGGGGCAGGAAGGCCGCGTCGTCGGCGTATTCCAGGCGGTCAACAAGCACGGCGGTGGCGCGTTCACCAGCGCCGACGAGGAAACGCTCGCGTCGCTCGCGGCGTCGGCGGCCGTCGCGGTCGAGAACGCGCAGCTCGTGGCCGAGCAGAAGCAGCTGTGGCACTCCCTCATCGAGACGCTCGCGATGACGATCGACGCGCGCGATCAGCAGACCGCCGGGCACAGCCAGCGGGTGACCCGTTACGCCGACGTGATCGGACGCGCCCTGGGCCTCCGAGGGAAAGAGCTCGAGCGGCTTCGCGCCGCCGCGCTGCTCCACGACTACGGGAAGATCGCGGTGCGCGACAAGTTCCTGCAGAAGCCCGGCAAGCTCGACGATGCGGAGTTCGCCTATATGAAGGCGCACGCAGAGAAGACGGGAGAGTTCCTCGCGCATCTGGAGTTCCCACGCGACATGCGCGACGTGCCAGTGATCGCGTCGCAGCACCATGAGCGGATGGACGGCAAGGGCTACCCGAAGGGTCTCGCGGCCGCGGAGATCGTCCTGGGAGCGCGGATCGTCGCGGCGGCCGACGTCTTCGACGCGCTCACCGCGCCGCGGTACTACAAGCCGGCGTATCCGCTCGCCAAGACACTCGAGATCATGGACGGCATGGCCGGCGACCACCTCGATCCCAAAGTCATGGCGGCCGTGCATTCCGCGCGGCCGCACCTAGAAGCCGCACTCGCGGCACTGAAACACACCTGGCCGAAGCCGGGTGACGAGGGCATGGGCAGCATCCAGGAGGCGGCGGGTCTCTCCGAGCGGGACCGGGACGCGCAGAAGGCGGCGACACCGTGAAGATCCGTTTCTGGGGCACCCGCGGCTCGATCCCGACCCCGGGCCCGAGCACCGTGCGCTACGGCGGCAACACCGCCTGCGTCGAGGTGCGCGACTCGAGCGGTGCCCTTCTCGTGCTCGACGCCGGCACCGGCCTGCGCGAGCTCGGCATCGCGATGATGAACGGCGGCACACGCGCTCCGTTCAGCGTGAACCTCTTGCTGTCGCATCTTCACTGGGACCACATCCAGGGCATCCCGTTCTTCAGGCCCGCGTACGACCCGAAGAGCCGACTGCGCATCATCGGACCGAAGCAGTCGCGCACGCTGAAAGACCTTCTCGGTCTGGGCATGGACGATCCCTTCTTTCCGGTGGACATCGACGATCTTCCGGTGCACCTGGAGATCGACGAGATGACCGACGGATCGGATGAGCGCATCGGGCCGTTCCGCGTGCGCTCGTCGACGATCTTCCATCCGGCGCCGGCGCTCGCATATCGCATCGAAGCCGACGGGCGCTCGCTGGTCTACGCCACCGATACCGAGGACGCCTTTTCCGGGAAGCCGAATCCGGTGATCCCGCTGTCCGCCGACGCGAACACGCTCATCCACGACGCCCAGTTCCTGCCCAGCGACTTCAAGGCGACCTGGGGCCATTCGACCGTCGACGCTGCCATCGACATCGCAGTGAAGTCGCGCGTGGACCGGCTGGTGCTCTATCACCACGACCCTGACCGGAACGACGACGCGCTCGACAAGATCGGCATGGACGCGCAGCGCGCAGCGACCGAGCGGCGCCCCGGCCTCGAGGTCGTCGTGGCGCGTGAGGGACTCGAGCTCACGATCTAGGGGTATCGTCGGAGCGACGACG